>NZ_JAEMSD010000811.1 GCF_016462955.1 Bradyrhizobium sp.
CGGTGTTGATGATCTCGATGGTCTGGCCCGACATCGAGGTGACGATGTCCCCCGGCCGCTGCGCATTGCCGTCGGGCATGTTCTCGACGAGGCCGATGGCACCGACCACGTTGGCTTTGGCTTTGCGCGCCGCCAGCGCGTGCATCAGGCCGACGACGCAGGCCGCGCCCCCCATGTCGCCCTTCATGTCCTCCATGCTGCCGGCCGGCTTGATCGAAATGCCGCCGGTGTCGAAGCAGACGCCCTTGCCGACGAAGGCCACCGGAGCCTCGCCCTTCTTGGCCCCGTCCCAGCGCATGATCACGGTGCGGCTTGGCCGTGCCGAGCCCTGGCCGACGCCGAGCAGCGCGCCCATGCCGAGTTTCTGCATCGCCTTGACGTCGAGCACCTCGACCTTGACCCCGAGCTTGCGGAGCTGGCTGGCCCTGCGCGCGAATTCCTCGGGGAAAAGCACGTTCGGCGGCTCGTTCACGAGGTCGCGCGCAATGATCACGCCGTCGACGACATGGCCGGCCGAGGCGAACGCCTTCTTTGCAGCTCCGGCATCGCCGACCGCGAGCGACACATCGGCGCGCAAGCCGCCCTCCTCGCCGTCCTTCTTCCTGGTCTTGTAACGGTCGAACTTGTAGCTGCGCAGCCGCAGGCCCGTGGCGATGGCGACCGCCTGCTCGCTCGTCATGGCGCCAGCGGGCAGCTCCGCCATGATGGTCATGGCGCTGGTGCCGGCGGGCAGCTTGCTGGCCGCCACCCCGCCGAACTTAAGGAGTTCGTTCGTCTTCAGGCCGGTCGCCTTGCCGGCGCCGACCACGATCAGCCGGGTCGCCTTCGAGCCCTCCGGCGCCAGGATGTCCAGCGCAGCCCCGCTCTTGCCCTTGAAGGCGGCCGCGGCCGCCGCGCGCTTCACGATCTCGACAGTACCGCCCAGGGCCTTGGCCGTCGCCGGGCCGAGCTTCAGGCTGTCGTCGCAAAATACGACCAAAATGCCACGGGCGGCTGATGACAACGGGACGAAGCCGACCTTGATGGCATCGGACATGGATAACTCCTCCAAATCATAGGCTTATCGCGATCAGGCGGTCTCGGCCACGGGCCGGAGCTGAACGGCGATTCACTGGACTTTTGCCACTATGGGCCACCCGCCGGGCAGATGCCAAGCGCTCCCGTGGCCGCCCGGCCACAACAGCGAAATATTAACCATATATTGAGGGTGCCACGGGGCAGCCATTTTGTTGACGGATCAAAGGGATGGTAGTGAGAGAATGAACTGGCGGAAGAGCCGTTGGCCGACCTTGGGGATCCCCTGACCGGGGATTGGTTGGGCAGCCGGAATTCCGGTCGGAATTGGGGCTTGGTGGGAATCGTGCGGTAGCGCATGGGGTCGATCGATAGGTATATTTTCCGCACGACGCTGGCGTCGTTTGCGCTGGTCCTGGTCAGCCTCACCGGCGTGATCTGGATTACGCAGGCGTTGCGCGGCATCGACCTGATGACGAGCCAGGGTCAGACCATCCTCACCTTCCTCGGCATCACAAGCCTCGTGATCCCGGCGCTGGTCCTGATCATCTCGCCGATCGCGCTGATGATCGCGATCTCGCACACGCTGAACAAGCTCGCGACCGATTCCGAGATCATCGTGATGAATGCCGCCGGCTTCTCGCCGTTCCGGCTGTTCTATCCGTTCTTCTACGCCACCTGCGTGGTGGCGCTGCTGGTCGCCTTCATCGCCGCCTATCTCGCCCCCGACGGCATGCGCCGGATCAAGCAGTGGGATGCCGAGATCACCGCCGACGTGCTCACAAACATCTTGCAGCCCGGTCGCTTCGCCCAGCTCGACAAGAACCTGACGATCCGGATCCGCGAACGCCAGCCCGGCGGCATTCTCGCCGGCATCTTCATCGACGACCGCAGCGACCCGAACGAGCGCGTCTCGATCGTGGCCGAGCATGGCGAGATCGTGAAGAACGAGACCGGCTCGTTCCTGGTGCTGGAAACCGGCAAT
>NZ_JAEMSD010000350.1 GCF_016462955.1 Bradyrhizobium sp.
AACGCTTTTGATAGACGTTATCAACGCTTTGCCGAGCTTGTTGCCGCTGCCGAGATCGGCATAGCCGTCTTGGATGTGCAAGTCGGAATGGCAGAGGCCGCAGCGCTCGATGCGCACCAGGACCTCACGGCCTTGCGGCTTGGGCGTGTCCACGATGGTCTCGCAAAGCGGCGCATCGAACTTGACCAGGGACTGCCGACGCATCAACGCCATATTCCTTCCTCCGAAATTCTGATTGTCACGTTTCGCTGCGTATATCGGCCAATTCACGTGCCATGGCAACAAAGCCGGCGATGGGGATGGTTTCGGCGCGTCGCGTCGCGTCGACGCCCGCGGCGCTCGCAAGCCGCGCGGGATCGACGCCGAGCGACTTCAGGCTTTGCCGCAGCATCTTGCGGCGCTGGCCGAAGGCCGCGGCTGCGACCTGCTCGAGCAGCTTGCGATCGCTATGCAGCGGCTCCGCCCGCGGCACGAGACGCACGACCGAGGAGGTGACCTTTGGCGGCGGCACGAAGGCAGAGGGCGCGATGTCGAACAGGATCTTGGTCTCGCAGCGCCAATTGGCGAGCACGCCGAGCCGGCCATAGGCCTCCTCGTCCTCCCGCGCCACGATGCGCTCGCCGACCTCGCGCTGGAACATCAAGACCATCATCTCGTACCAGGGCGGCCAGGGCTCGATGGTGAGCCAGTTGATGAGAAGCTGGGTCGCAATGTTGTAGGGCAGGTTGGCGACGATCTTCGCGCGCTCGCCCGAGAGCAGCGGGCGCGGGTCGAAGCTCATGGCATCGCCGTGCACGATCTCGAGCCTGCCGGGGTAGCGTGCGGGAATATCCTGCAAGGCCGGGATCGCGCGCTCGTCGTGCTCGATGGCGATGACGCGGCGGGCGCCGAGCGCGAGCAGCGCCCGCGTCAGCCCGCCCGGGCCGGGGCCGATCTCGACGATGGTGGCCTCGTCCAGCGGTGCCGCGGCCCGCGCTATGCGCGCGGTGAGGTTGAGGTCGAGCAGAAAGTTCTGGCCGAGCGATTTCCTGGCCGACAGCGCGTGGCGGCGGATGACCTCGCGCAGCGGCGGGAGGTCGTCGATCGCGCTCATCAGCTTCGGGACGCGGCCATGCGGCTCGCGAGCTTGAGCGCGGCGATCAGGCTCGCCGGATTGGCCTTGCCCGTCCCGGCGATGTCGAAGGCGGTGCCGTGATCGGGCGAGGTGCGGATGTAGGGCAGGCCGAGCGTGACGTTGACGGCATCGTCGAAGGCGACCGTCTTGATCGGGATCAGCGCCTGGTCGTGATACATGCAGACGGCGCAGTCGTAGGTCTTTCGCGCGGCGGCGTGGAACATGGTGTCGGCGGGCAGCGGCCCCCTGGCTTCGATGCCGTCGCCGCGCAGCACCTTCAGCGCCGGAGCGATGATGGTCTGCTCCTCGTGACCGAGCGAGCCGTCCTCGCCGGCATGCGGATTGAGGCCTGAGACCGCAATGCGCGGCCTGGCGATGCCGAAGCGGGATGTCAGCTCGGTGGCGACGATGCGGACGGTCGAGACGATCAGCTCGCTGCTGAGCTCTGCCAGCGCATCGCGCAGCGAGACGTGGATTGTCACGGGCACCACGGCGAGCTGCGGCGACCACAGCATCATCACCGGCTGCGGCACGCGGCCGTTCTCCGCGGCGAGCTCGGCGAGGAACTCGGTGTGGCCGGGATGGCGGAAGCCGGCGCGGTAGAGCACGCTCTTGGCGATCGGGTTGGTGACGACGGCGCCGGCGCGTCCTTCGCGGACATCCGTCACCGCCTGCCGGATCGAGGCGAGCGCGGCCGGCGCGCTGGATGCGTCGGGCTTGCCGGGGTCGGCGCTCGCGCGCTCGCCGGTCGCGACCACGGGCAGGGCATCAGCGAAGGCCGCAGCAGCCTCGCCGGGGCTCACAGCGGCGATCCTGACGTCGGCGCCGAGCGCCTTGGCGCGGCGCGCGATCAGCGCCTCCTCGCCGCGCAGGTAGAAGGCGGGCAGGTTCAGCTCGCCCCGCTTGAGCCAGGCTGCGATCGTGATGTCGGGCCCGATGCCGGCGGGCTCTCCCAGGGTCAGGGCAAGAGGCTTTGCCAGGCGCTCTGAAGAAGGCTCGGCCATCAGCGGTTGCGATATTCGATCATCGCCGCCTTGCGGAGCTCATCGAGATAGGCCTTCTGGGTCTTCTCGTACTTCTCCTGATACATCTTCTCGCGCACCTCGCGCTTCTTGGGCGTGTCGATCATGGTCGGCTTGCGCGAGCACAACACCACCATCTCGATCCCGTTCTTGGTGACCTCGGGCGCGGTCAGGCGGCCGATCGGCGTGTCGTCGAGCAATTTGCGCAGCGCCTCGGGCAGTTCCGCAGTGGTCTTGGTGACGGTGTCGCGGATGGTGGCGTTCGGCGTCGAGCGGAACAGCGAGTTGGCTTCCTCGCAGCTTGCCACGCGCGCGCGATAGGACTCGGCTTCCTTCTTGCGTGTCTCGAGGAATGCCGCCGAGGAGCCGCGCGGCACGATCAGCACGATCGGCTGCATCTTGTATTCGGTGCCCTCGATCTGGAGCTTGTCGCCGGTCTGGGCCTGCACGGCCTGGGCGACGTCGCGCTCGCCGACCTGGAGGCGCTCCTTGTAGCGGCCGCGGACGAGGCTGGTCCAGACCATCTCGGCCTTCATGCGGCCCTTCAGCGTCTCCGGGCGGACGCCCTTGGATTCGAGCGACTTGGTCAGCTGCTCCGGGGTGATGCGCATGCGCTGCGCCATGCCCTCATAGGACTGGTTGACGTCGGAGACGCCGGGATCGACCCCGAATTTCTTGCCTTCCTTGAGCTTCACCTTGTCGTCGATCAGCTCGTTGATGACCTCTTGCCGGCTCGGGGTCTTCTGCGTCGTCAGCTGGTCGAGCTTGGAGCGCTGCTCGATATCGAAATCGGTGATCGGGTCGCCATTGACCATGACGACGACGTTCTGCGCGCGCGAGGGCGAGGGCAGGGCGGTCAGCATCACCGCGGCACAGAGGGCGACAAGGAGGCGGAAGGCGGGCAATGGCATCGTCATGATTTTCGCTCGCAGGTCAGCCGCGTCGAGCCTGTGTCGGGGGCACGCGCGGCCGTTACTTCAAACCAGTCTTTTACTGGAGCCCGGTGGGACCGCTGGTCGTCGACGTCGTCGCCAGCGTGCGGAGGCCGATCTGGAACATGACCGCGTGGCTCAGTACGGGCGGCGCGGTGCCCGCGGAATAGCTATACGAAGTTACATAGTTCGCCGCCAGCACGAAGCAATCGTCGACATAGCCGGCCCCGAGCACATATTGGTTGATCTTGTTGGCCTCGAGGTCCCAGCGCGCCGAGCCTGACACCACCCAGTTGTTCGCGACCTTCAGCGAGCCCGTGGTCAGGATGCCCTCGCGGCGGGTCAGATAGCCGAGTTCCGGCTGCGCCGCGTAATTGCCGTACAACACGCTGACCGACCAGCGATTGAAGTTGGCGCGGCCTTCGGCCTCGAAGCGCTGCACGTTCCAGGTCTGCTCGTCCATGCGGGAGCGGACGCTGAACGTGTAGGTGCTGTTGGGCGAGTAGCTGGCGCTCGTGACGTAATCGGACCGCGGCTTGTCGAGGCCGGAATTGATGCCGGTGTTGATGCTGTCCTGGACCGCGAAGGAGTTCAGGCCGAAGAGATGATAGGACTGGCCGAACAGCACCTTGACGGCGCCGCCCCTGTCGAACTGCGTGGTCGACTGCACGCCGACATTGGCGCGGCCGCCGCCCTCGACGCGGTCGTAGCCGGAGAACTTGTCGACGCTGAACAGGTTCGAGGCGTCGAACACCATGCTCTGGGCGTCTTCGTTCGGCAGTTTGCCGGCATAGGTCTCGTTCGGCCGGATGATGATCTGCGCGATCGGCTCGAGCGTGGTCGAGCCCCAGGGCTGAATGTTGATGAAGGGATAGCGGTATTCCAGGCCCACGGTCGGCATCAGGCGGAAGGCCTGGGTATCGCCGACCGGCAGGTAGTTCGACACGCCGGGCTGGTTGGAGACCGAGGAGTTGATCGCATCGGCGCGGAGGCTCGCGAATGGCGTCCAGATCTGGCCGAGCGGATCGGTGAAGGATTTGCGCCATTGCGCTTCCGCGGTGAGGCGGGTGTAGGTGCCGGGGAAGCCGCGCAGCAGGCACTGCGACGGCATCCGGGCCAGCGGATCGGCCGACGCCGTGGTGCAGAGGCTGTTGGTGTTGGCGAGCGTCGTGATCGGATCGAACACCGCCTCATCGCGCGACAGGTTCACGAAATTGGTCTTGTAGCTGAACTCGCCGCTGAAGACGGGATAGTTGAGCACGTTGGAGTAGTCGATCACCGGATAGACGATCGGCACCTGGCTCTGGTTGCCCGAATAGCTCAGCCAGTACATCGTGCGCGCATCGAAGAAGCTGCGGTTGCCGACGCCGGTCAGATAGAGCTGCGAGAGCGCTTCCGTCGGCAGCAGCAGGAACGAGCTGAGCGGGTCGCGGTACTGGTAGAGCCGGTAGTCCGAGAAGAAATAGTAGTCGGACATCAGGACGCCGTCCCAGCCCCACACCCATTTGTCGTTCAGCGCGAACTGACCCTTGGTGTCGACGGCGCCGCGGAACTCGCGGTCGCCGGGCTGGCCGGAGAACGCCCCGGGATCGAGCTGGTTGATGCCGTAGGCGCGGATCTGGTAGGCGCCGTCGATCAGGCGCTGGCGGAATTCGCCCTGCAGCAGCACGCCTTGCCGCGACAGGAAGCGCGGGGTGAAGGTTGCGTCCATGTCGGGCGCGATCGCCCAATAATAGGGAACCTCGACGCCATAGCCCGTGTTGTCCGTGCCGGAGATGTAACCGGGCATCAGGAAGCCGGACTTGCGCTTCACGGTCGGGTCGGGCGTCGAGAAATAGGGCATGTAGGCGAGCGGCACGCCGAAGAATTCGAGTTGCGCCGTCTCGAAATACAGCATCTTCTCCTGCTGGTCGTGGATGATGCGCGCACCCTTGACCTGCCACAGCGGCGGCTTCTTCGGATCGTCCTTACACGGTGCGCAGGCCGTGTAGACGCCGTTCTCGAACACCGTGTAATTGCCGCTGGAGCGGTCGGCGCGGCTCGCGGCCATGCGGGTCTGGTCGGCCGTGTCCACGCGCAGCGAATCGACGAAACCGTCGCGGTAGTCGTCGGAGAGATCCAGGATCTCGGCATAGGTGATCTTGCCGTCGGCATCCGTCATGCGGATGTTGCCCTCGGCATGGAGCCGCTTGCTCTTCTGGTCGTAGATGACCCTGTCGGCCTCGACGCTTGTGCCGTTGTAGAACAGCTGGACGTTGCCGACCGCCGAGACGCGCGAATTGTTGTAGTCGTAATTCACCTCGGTCGCCTGGACCAGCATCTGGTTGTCGTTGGGGACCCTGGGCGGCTTCGGACGCGGCGGCAGCGGATTGTAGGTGAAGCCCTGGGCTTGGGCCGGCGCCACGGCGGCAGCGTCGATCAGGCCGCCGAGCGAGGCAGCCGCGACGGCGGCGATCAGGAGCTTGCGGACGGACAAGCCGCACCCGTTCGCGCGCACCACCATGCGCCGCGTCAAACGAGACACGAGCCCTCGGCGGACGGCAGTCACTATCCGTCCTCCTGATAGAGCAAGGCCAAAAAGCCGGTGAGGCCGCCCACCACGACGGGCAACCACGCCGCAGCGATCGGATGCATCAACTCAGCCTTGCTCAAGTCTTCAGTCACTTTCGACAGAACGTAGAGCAGAAAGCCTGCGCCCACGCCACTCAAAACCATCTTCTGCACGCCGCCCATCCGGAAGAAGCGCAGCGATACGGAAGCCGCCAACATCACCATCGCCGCCAGCAAAAACGGCTGCGCCAGAAGCTTCTGATACTGGAGTCGGTATCCGGCTGTCGCGAAGCCCGAGCTCTCGGAGGAGCGGATGTAGCTCGGTAGTTGCCAAAAGGACACAGTCTCGGGAGTGGAAAAGCTGTTGCGGACCTGCGCCTCTGTCAGCGTGGTCGGGATCTCCAGGCTGGGCTGGTCGATTGGCGGCGCGTCGAGCGAGAAGCGGCGGACACCCCTGAACACCCAGCGGCCGGACTCCAGCGTCGCCTCGCGCGCCTCGACCCGCTCCTTGAAGTGCTGGCCCGGATCGAACCGGAACAGCGTGAGCCCGGTCAGTCGGATGCCCTGCTGCTCGCTGCGCGCGGCATTGATGATGGTCTGGCCGTCGCTGGTCACCTGATTGAGCCAGAAGCCGGAGGCGTCCTGGATGCCGCCGCCGGGCGCCGATCCGAACAGCTCGGCTTCCATGCGCTTGGACAGTTCGCGCAAATTGGCCGACATCGGATTGTAGGCGACGGTGGCGATCACCCCGATCAAGAGCGCGCTGCCGAGCGCCGGCGCGATGAACTGCCAGGCCGAGATGCCTGCGGCACGCGCCACCACCAGCTCGAGCCGGCGGGAGAGGGCGAGATAGCAGGTCATGGCGCCGATCAGCATGCAGAAAGGCGTCAACTTCTCCAGCAACTGCGGCACCCGGAACAGCGAGGTCTCGGCGACCATGAGAGCGGACGCGGAGGCGAGCCCCGAGGTCTTGCGCACCATCTCGATGTAGTCGACCAGCACCAGCAGCAGGAAAATGCCGCCGAACACGCCGAGCGCCGCGACCACGAAGCGGCCGGCGAAATAGCGTCCGAGTGTGTTGGTGAGCATGCTCATGCGACCGCCGGACGTCCGAACAGCCGCGCGATCCGTGCGTTCGATCTGTTGATCGCCTCCATCAGGCCGGCGGGCGGTTCGACCACCACGCCGCCGACGATCATGGCGAGGCCGATGCCGATCGCGCCCGTGACCAGCGCGTACTGGACCAGCACGGCGGCGGGCGATTTCACCGCCATCACCGAACAGGCGAAGCCGGCCATGCGCAGGCCGAACACCGCGACGATCGAGGAGCCGATCGAGAAGTTCCGGCTCTGGCGCGTGGTGCGCGGTGCGCCGAGGAACGCGAAGGTCAGCACCGCGAAGGCGAAGGGATAGATCGGCGCCAGGATGCTGTCGTGCAGCGCCGCGCGGAACTGGCCGGGGATCTGCTTGTAGACGGGATCGTCATCGGAGGGCGAGAACAGCTCCCACAGATAGCGCTCGCGGATGCCGAGAGTGACGTCGCGGCCCTGGCCCGAGAATTTCGACATGTCGAAGCCGTAGCGGCCGAAGGCCACCAGCGCCGGATCGCGCTTGCCGGCTTCGAAGCGTTGCAGATTGCCGGTTTCCAGCACCAGGAACGAGCCGGTCTCGTTCTTCACGATCTCGCCGTGCTCGGC
>NZ_JAEMSD010000351.1 GCF_016462955.1 Bradyrhizobium sp.
CCCAGAAAGCGTCGAAATCAGGCGCTTCGAGGCCGCGCTTGGCCAGCGAAGCACGGGTCGGCTCGTAGAGATGTCTGAGCCACTCCCGCGACGTGCGCCCCTCGGTGAACGGTTCGCGCGCTCCAAGGCGTTCGGCGAGATCGGCGAAGATGTCGTAGTCGTCGCGCGCGAGCCCGAACGGCTCGGCAATGCGGTGCATGGCGACCATCAGGGGATCATTGGTGGAATAGCCGATGTCCTCGCGCTCCAGTGTCATTGTCGCGGGCAGCACGATATCGGCATGGCGCGCCGTGGCGGTCCAGGCCAGCTCGTGCACGACGAAGGTGTCGAGCTGTGCAACGGCCTTGCGCAGGCGGTTGATGTCCTGGTGATGGTGGAACGGGTTTCCGCCGGCCCAGTAGACCAGACGAATATCCGGATAGGTGCGCGTCTCGCCGTTATAGCGATAGGTGCTGCCGGGATTGAGCAGCATGTCGGCGATGCGCGCCACCGGGATGAAATCCGCAACACCGTTGCGGCCCTGCCCGAGCGTCGGCCCGGGCACGTCGTTGACGCGCCGGCCATAATAGCCGATTGCACCCAGCGAATAGGCGTAGCCGCCGCCGGGAAGGCCGATCTGGCCGAGGGCTGCCGCCAGCACCATGCCCATCCACACCGGCTGCTCGCCATGCTCGGCGCGCTGCAGCGAATGGGAGACGGTGACGAGCGCGCGCTTTCCCGCAAGGCGCCGCGCCAGCTTGCGGATCGTATCCGCCTCGACACCACAGATCGCGCTGGCCCATTCGGCGTGCTTGGCTTGGCCGTCGCTCTCGCCGGTGAGATAGCGCAGGAAGACCGGCCAGCCTTCGGTGTAGCGATCGAGAAAGGCCTGATCGTGCAGGTTCTCGCTGACCAGCGAGTACACGATGCCGAGCATCAGCGCAGTATCGGTCCCGGGGATGCACGTCATCCATTCGGCGCCGGCCTCGACCGGCAGATCGTCGCGCAGCGGGCTGACCAGGATGAACTCGCAGCCGCGCCCGCGCGCAGCTGCCATGGCGCCGCGCTCGACATGCTTGCTGATCGAGCCGCCGGCCACCATGGAGTTCTTCAGCGCCATGCCGCCGAACGCCAGCACGATGTCCGTCTCGGCCGCAATCTGTTCCCAGGTGACGTTGCGCCTGGTGATGTCCTCGTAGCCGGCCAGGATTTGCGGCAGCAGCACCGAGGACGCGCCCGAGGAATAGGAGTTGACGGAGCGCACATAGCCGCCCATCGCGATGTTGAGGAAGCGATGCACCTGGCTCTGGGCGTGATGAAAGCGCCCGGCGCTGGACCAGCCATAGGAGCCGCCGAACACGGCGCCGGGGCCGCGCGTGTCGCGGATGCGGCCAAGCTCGTCGCCGAGCAGATCAAGGGCCTTCTCCCAGCTGACCGGGACGAACTCGTCGCGGCCGCGGCGATGGTCGGGGCCCGGTCCGCGCTCGAGCCAGCCGCGGCGAACCGCCGGCTGGGCGATGCGGGCCTGGTGGCGGAGGGCGCCCGGAAAATTGTCGATGATGCCGTTCGGATCGGGGTCGCCCGCATAGGCCCTGACCTCGAGGCCGGCCGCGCCCTGGCGCGCGGAAAACACGCCCCAATGCGACGTGTGCGGCTTGAAGCCGTCCGACAGGTCGAGACCCCCGTCGGGGAAGCCAATCGTATCGTCCATCATCTGATCCTTGTTCCGGCGCGGGTCATCGAGGGTGGTAATATACCGATCCGCTCCGGCCGTCGTCGAGATCAGCGTTGAGGGAAACGCTTGCCTGCTCCGCGTAAACCAGCCTGAGGGCCGCTGGATACAGCCGACTCTCCGGACGTCCGGCAAGGCTCGAAAATCACCCGCGTGCGCAGCAATCGACCAGAAGATTCCAGATCCGCTGCTGCTCTTCTCTTTTGCGGGTCTCCAGCCCCTTCTCCGGGATCGACCGATCATACGCAACGGTGTGCGCCGGGCGCGGCACGATCCACCGCTCCGAAATCGGATCGTACCATCTTCCGATGTTCATATCTGTCACGCTCACATAGTTGAACAGCGCTCGGCGATGCGCCTCCCGCGGCTCTCATTGAAGCCTGTGCGGCACGCCACCCAATTCACCAATCAGGAGCCCGCACGATCGTTCCTGCCCGCCTGTGTCATCCCGGGCGAGCCGGATGCAGCGTGCGCGGATGCCGATCGTGCAGCAGCCGCGCGAGCTCCTCACGTTCCGTTTCGCGCCCCTTCATCGCGGTCTCGAACAGCGCTTCCTGAATGTCGCGGGGCATGTCACCCCACACGTCCATCGCGGCACGTCCAAGCAGGCCTGCAAGATGCTCCACTCCATCGCTCATTCGGCTCTCCTGATCTCCACACTGGATGGAACAGCGAGGGCCGCACCGCGTTCCACTGCCATCATTGTGAAAAGGAGGCGTCTTTTATGGGTTTCTTCACCAAGGACATCAAAACGATGGAAGACCTGCTGCTGCATGGGCTGCAGGACATCTATTACGCGGAGCAGCAGATCCTGAAGGCGCTGCCGAAGATGATCGAGAAGGCGACCAACAAGGATCTTGTCACCGGGCTGAAGGCGCATTTGGAGGAGACCAACAAGCAGGTCGAGCGCCTCGAGAAGGTGTTCGCGAAGCTCGGCAAGGAGCCGAGCGGCACCAATTGCCCGGCGATCGACGGCCTGATCAAGGAAGCTGACGAGACCGCCGGCGAGATCGAGGACAAGGCGGTGCTGGACGCCGCGATCGTCGCCAACGCGCAGGCGGTGGAGCATTACGAAATGTGCCGTTACGGGACGCTGATCGCCTGGGCCGAAGAACTCGGCCATGACGACATCGTGCGCTTCCTCACGACCAATCTGAACGAAGAGAAGGCGGCCAACACCAAGCTGAACACGGTGGCGCTTCGCAAAGGCGTCAACGCCAAGGCGTCGAACGCCGCGTGATCAAGGCGGACTGACCACTACTGATCAGGACGATGGCGACGTCCAGCGTCGCCATCGTCCTTGCACACACGATCAGATGAACGGCTTGCCACCGGTGACGGCCAGCGTCGCCCCGGAAGTGTAGCTCGAGAGCGGATCGGCCAGCATGACATAGGCGGTTGCGAGCTCCGCCGGCTGGCCGGCGCGCTGCATTGGGACCTGCTTGCCGAAGTTCTTGACCCTGTCCTCCGACATCGTCGAAGGGATCAGCGGCGTCCAGATCGGCCCAGGGGCCACCGCGTTGACCCGGATGCCTTTCGCGGCCAGCATCTGGGCGAGCCCGCCCGTGAAATTCTGGATCGCCCCCTTGGTCGTGGCGTAAGCCAGCAGCGTAGGGTTCGGCATGTCCGAATTCACCGACGCCGTGTTGATGATCGCCCCTCCCGGCGGCATGTGGGGGACGGCGGCCTTGGCCAGATAGAACATGGCGTGGATGTTGGTCTCGAACGTGCGCTGCCACTCCTCGTCGCTGATCTCAGCGATGTCCTCGAAGGTGGCCTGATGAGCGGCGTTGTTAACGAGGATGTCGATGCCGCCGAGTTCCTCGACGGTGCGACGCACGATGGCGCGGCAATGCTCGGGATTGCTGATATCGCCGGAGATGAGGACCACTTTACGTCCCTCCCGCTCCACCAGCGCCTTCACCTCCGCGGCATCCTCGTCCTCGTTCAGATAGGATATGACGATATCGGCGCCTTCACGCGCATAGGCGATCGCGACCGCGCGGCCGATACCGCTGTCTCCGCCCGTGATGACGGCCTTCTTTCCCGCAAGACGCCCGGCGCCCTTGTAACTCTCCTCACCGTGATCCGGCCGGGGTTGCATCGCCCGCGTCGAGCCGGGCATCGGTTGCTGCTGCGCAGGATAAGGCGGCTTTGGATAATCGGTCATGGACAACTCCGGACGGTTGCTGCGCTAACGGAGCGTCGCCGGAAGTGTTCCTGGGCGTTGCTTCCGTCATCGTACAGCGTGGCCGTCCCCCCAGCGATCCGATCCCAGCGGCTTGCGGAACTCTCGGCTGGAAAAACTCCTGGGGATCGCTCACCATGGAGGACCATGTCGCGGAGAGCATCTGGAGTTCGCAGGTGTATTGAGTGCGCTCAGATATCTCAAGCAATCGGACACCGGCTTGTCTCCAGCAACCCCATCGAACGAGCGGATTCTCGGACTCCTGAGCGCAGCCGGCGTATTCTGTATCTGGTCCGGCTTTCTCGTCTTCTCCAGGGCCGGCATGCAATCCGGCCTGACACCCTTCGATCTGACGGCGCTTCGGTTCATGGTCACCGGCGCCCTGGTTCTTCCGTTCGCCAAGGCCTGGTGGCCGCGTCACCTGCCGCTGCGCGCAGTTCTGTCAATGTCGATTTTCGGCCCCGGCGCGGTGTACAGCATCTTGATGTACTTCGGGTTGAAGGGGGCGTCGGCAGCGTATGGGGGAGCGTTCGCCAACGGCTCGCTACCGATCTTCACCATTCTGCTGGGATTGCTTTTCGCGCGGCGCGTGCCGTCCTGGCAGCAACTCGTCGCAGTTTTCATCCTGCTCGTGGGCGCAGTGCTCGTTGCCATTCCGGGCATGCGTGCCGGCGGCAACAACGTGGCGTCGGCCATCGGGTTCTTCCTCGCGGCGTCAGCTGTGCTTTCGATATACTTCGTGGGCGTGAAGCACTGGCAGGTCGAGGCGCGCCAGGCGCTTGTCCTGGTCAGCGTGCCGAACGCGCTACTTTTCCTGCCGGTCTGGTTTTTCTTTCTCCCTTCCACCATGCAGGATGCGCCGTGGCCGACGATCCTGCTTCAGGCCGCTTTCCAGGGCTTGGGCCCCGGTTTCCTGGCGGTCATCCTGTTCTCAATTTCCGTGAGGAGTCTCGGGCCTACGCCCTCGGCCGGTCTGGCTGCGGCGGTACCGGCAAGTGCGACGCTGTTGGCGATTCCGATACTTGGCGAGATTCCAACAACCATCGAGTGGATCGGCATAGCGATTGTCACTGCCGGGCTCGTTCTGCTCCTCGGAGGAGGCCAACCCGAAACCAGGAGCCTGTCCAAATAGCGATGGCGACTCGGAGAGAGGCGGCTCCTGCTAAGTCGGCAACGCAACCGCTGCATCCCCTCTTTGACTGAGCCGCGCACGGCGCCTGCCGTCGTCGGCTGCCGCAATCTGCACCTGCACGTCCCTGGGCTTTGCGAGATAGGGCGCGGAGGTGACCAGGATATCGGCGCCGGCCTGCGCATAGGCCGCGGCATTTGCCGCGTTGACGCCGCCGGCGGCGGCGATGATCGGACGAGCGCGCGTATAGGCCATCGATGCGATGCGCTTGACCAAGGCAGAGATCTCGGCCGGCGAGAACTTCTCGGCCTGAATCACGTCGAAACCGGCGACTGCCGCGGCAAGTGCGGCATCGGCGGTCTTCACCTCGATCACGAGCTTCTTCTCCGGCGCGGCCCGTCGCAGGCGCTCGACCGCCTGAAACAGCGGCAGTTCGCCGAGGAATGCGCGATGCTCGGGGAACACCAGCACGGTTTCCGACAGGCCGAGCCGGTGCATCACGGCACCGCCCGCCTTCACGGCCGCGACCGCAAAGCGCTTGGTGCCCGGCACGTTCTTGCGCGTGCAGGCGACGGGGATGTGAGGCGCCACCGCCCGCGCCGCATCGACGATGGCGCGGGTTTCGCTCGCCACACCCGACCAGATCTCGATTAAGGTCTGCGCCACCTTCCAGCTCCGCAACAGGCCCGCGGCCGGACCCCGCGCCTGAAGGATCGGGGCGCCCTGCTCCAGCGCTGCACCGGATACGGCGAACAGCTCCACCTCGCAGCCGGCGAGCGTGATGATCTCGGCCGCATCCTCGGCGAGCGCCAGAACCATCGGCGTGCGCGCGGCAAACTGCATGACTCCGTCGGCTCCGCCGATCCCAAGCGCCTCCGTGGTGAGATCGCCGTACGGGACGTCGTCCTCCAGCAGGCGTTCGAGCTCGGCACGCGATGCAACAATTGCCATGTCGTGCGTCCCTTCAGTGGTGTCGGCTTGCCGACGGCATTGTCGGAGATCCGACACGGATCATCAGTCCCGCCGCCGGTTAAGGGCGGGAAGCCCCTGCTTTTGGCGCTGTTCCTGCAAGGCGCGCACCAGACTTCGGCCGCTGGTCCGGCATGCCGATTGCTGGGAGCCTTCCAGGCGGCGCCTCGCAGCAATCGGGCTGCACGGAAGCAATTGCCGTCCGCTGGAGTTTGCCATGAAGCTGCTTCGCTCGATCGCCAGTGTCGCAGGAC
Organism: Bradyrhizobium sp.; assembly: GCF_016462955.1. Taxonomy (GTDB): domain Bacteria; phylum Pseudomonadota; class Alphaproteobacteria; order Rhizobiales; family Xanthobacteraceae; genus Bradyrhizobium. The sequence goes on from NZ_JAEMSD010000351.1 coordinate 6,252, forward strand.
TCCTGCTCGCATGCGCCGAGGCACAGGCCGCGCAGACCAACGTCGCGGTGGCCGCCAACTTCACCGATGCCGCCAAGGAGATCGCCGCCCTCTTCAAGCAGAAGACCGGGCACGAAGCGGTGTTGAGCTTCGGGACGAGCGGGCAATTCTACACCCAGATCACGCAGGGCGCGCCGTTCCAGGTGCTCCTGTCCGCCGACGAGTCACGGCCAAAAAAGCTCATCGAGGACGGTCTTGCGGCGGCAGACAGCCGTTTCACCTACGCGATCGGCAAGCTCGTGCTGTGGAGCAAGTCACCCGGTGTCGTCACCGGCGAGGAAACGCTGAGGGCGGCGTCCTTTGCCAAGCTCTCGATCTGCAATCCGGCCGCTGCGCCTTACGGTCTCGCCGCCGTGGAAACGATGCAGTCATTGGGACTCTACGAGACGCTGAAACCGAAGCTGGTGGAGGGTGCGACCATTACCCAGGCCTATCAGTTCGTCGAGACGGGGAATGCCGAGGTCGGGTTCGTGGCGCTCTCGCAACTGACCGGCAGCGAAGCCGGTTCGCGCTGGGTGGTGCCGCAGACGCTCTATCATCCGATCCGGCAGGATGCGGTGCTGCTGAAGACGGGCGCCGGCAACGAGGCTGCGCGTGCGTTCATCGGCTTCCTCAGGGGACCGGAGGCGCGCGCCATCATCGAGAAGTACGGCTACTTGCCGGATGAGCAGAGCTGACCCGCATGGAGACCCTGACGGCGGAGATCCGACAGTCGATTTTGCTGACGCTTGAGCTCGCCGCGATCTCGACCGCGATCCTGTTGGTGCTGGCGACGCCGCTGGCCTGGTGGCTGGCGCGCGCCAAGGGCTGGTGGACCGAGATCATCGCGAGCGTGGTTGCGCTGCCCCTGGTGCTTCCGCCGACCGTGCTCGGCTTCTATCTGCTGGTGCTGCTCGGCCCGGACGGGCCGGGTGGATGGATCGCAAGCCTGGGGGGCCGGCGTACACTCGCCTTCACGTTCGAAGGCTTGGTCATCGGCTCGGTGGTGTATTCGATGCCGTTCGTGGTGCAGCCCATCCGCAAT
>NZ_JAEMSD010000812.1 GCF_016462955.1 Bradyrhizobium sp.
ATCCGCATCCGGTCGTGGGGCAAGGCGTCCTTGCTCGAGACCACGCGCGATGAATTCCGCATCGATGCCGTCACCGGGCAAAAGGTCTCCGCCGAGCGCTACGCCGACAAGACCTTTGGCGAGAAGATCATCGCGGCCATCTACGACATCCATCGCGGCGCAATCCTGGGATGGCCGGGCAAGCTGGTGTTCATGATTGCCGCGATCCTGATGCCCTTGTTCTCGGTTACCGGAATCCTGCTCTATCTGTCGCGCCGCAGGTTGCGACGTCCCGCACAGCCGCCGCTCGGGCGGCTCGTTCCGGGCGAGTAAGCCGAGAAGGCTAGCCAACGCGCTCCCAATCGTTCAAAAGCCCATGGCCTGTCCTACCCAGGGTCCATGCCATGAAGCTTCCCACCATCAGCCCCGCCGATATCCGCCGCGCCCTGCTGCTGCGCGAAGAAATTGCGCTGCTCGATCTCAGATACGAGGCCGCCTTCGCCACCGGCCATCCGCTGTTCGCCGCCAACATGGCGGTTGATCGCATCGCGGCAGAGGCCGAGGTGCGGCTACCGCGCAAGGACGTTGCGATCGTGCTCTATGATGACGGCGAGGGGCTGGTCGCGACTGGCGCTGAACGTCTGGCTGCACTTGGCTACTCCAATGTCAGCGCACTCGACGGTGGGCTGAAGGCGTGGCGCGATGCGGGCTTCGAGGTGTTCGAAGACGTCAATTCCTATTCCAAGGCGTTCGGCGAGCTGGTCGAGTCGCGTCGCCACACGCCCTCGCTCAGCGCCGACGAAGTGGCCAGGCTGATCGCGGACAAGGCCAACATCGCCATCCTCGACGTCCGCCGTTTCGACGAATATGCGACCATGAACATCCCGGGCTCGGTGAGCGTGCCCGGCGCCGAGCTGGTCTTGCGGGCAGGGCAGGCCGCGCCCGATCCTGAGACCACCATCATCGTCAACTGCGCCGGCCGGACCCGCTCCATCATCGGCACCCAGTCGCTGATCAATGCCGGCGTGCCGAACAGGGTGCGCGCGCTGCGCAATGGTACCATCGGCTGGACGCTGGCCAAGCACGCGCTCGACCACGGTGCCGACAGGCGCGGCGCGATCGGACCGTTCGAGGGCGGTCCTGCCAATGCGCGCGATGTTGCCTATCGCGCGGGCGTTCGCCACATCGGCACGCGCGAGATGGCGGCGCTGCTCGCGCAGACCGATCGCACGCTCTATCGCTTCGACGTGCGGGACGCCGAAGACTATGCCGCCGGCCACATCCGGGGCTTTCGTCACTATCCCGGCGGCCAGCTGGTCCAGGAGACCGACATGGGCGCACCCGTGCGAGGCGCGCGCATTCTCCTGACCGACGACAGGGACGTGCGTGCCGACATGACGGCGTCGTGGCTGGCGCAGATGGGCTGGGAGGTTTATGTTCTGGAAGGCGGCTATGACGGCGCACTGGAGATCGGCGCGCCGCACGTGCTGCCTAAGCCCGATCCGGCCCACCGCTACCGCCGGCCCTATGAAGGCACCGACGTCGCGGAGAAGGCGATGCAAGCCTATCTCGATTGGGAATATGGCCTCGTCGAGCAGCTCCGCCGCGACGGCACGCACGGCTTTTACGTGATTTGAGACGAAGGCGGAGCCGCTGGGATACCAAGCAGGGCTTCGCCTGCCATCTCCGTGTCAGCCCCTATTGTGCTGGCCCTCCTCGGCGGTCTATGAGCCTCAGGCAAAGCCGCCATTTTTGGAGACATGATGTCCGCCTCAGGCCAAAGCCCCGAGCGAAGCGCGAAGGCGCTGCTGCTCGAAGGCGTCAACGACAGTGCCCTGGACCTATTCAGGAGCGCCGGTTTCACCAATGTCGAGCGGCTGCCCAAGGCGCTGGACGGCGCGGATCTGCGGCGCGCGCTCGAGGGCGTATCGCTGCTCGGCATCCGCTCGCGCACCCAGATCACCGACGAAGTGCTTGGGAGCGCCAATCAGCTCCTCGCGGTCGGCTGCTTCAGCGT
>NZ_JAEMSD010000352.1 GCF_016462955.1 Bradyrhizobium sp.
GCGCCGCGCGGCATGCCGCAGATCGAGGTGACCTTCGACATCGACGCCAACGGCATCGTCAACGTCTCGGCCAAGGACAAGGCCACCGGCAAGGAGCAGCAGATCCGCATCCAGGCCTCGGGCGGCCTGTCGGAAGCCGACATCGAGAAGATGGTCAAGGACGCCGAAGCCAATGCCGAGGCGGACAAGAAGCGCCGCGAGGCCGTGACCGCCAAGAACGAGGCGGATGGCCTGGTGCATTCGACCGAGAAGGCTTTGGCCGAGCACGGCTCGAAGGTCGCCGAGAGCGAGCGCCGCGCCATCGAGGACGCCGTCAGCGACCTCAAGGAAGCGCTGAAGGGCGACGATGCCGAGGCGATCAAGGCCAAGACCCAGACGCTGGCGCAGGCTTCGATGAAGCTCGGCGAGGCCATGTACAAGCAGCAGGCCGAGGCCGACGCCAAGAAGGATGCGGCCAAGGACGACGTCGTCGACGCGGAGTTCACCGAAGTCGACGACGACAAGAACAACAAGAAGTCCGCCTGAAGCCCGCGAGGGTGACGATGCGGACGGCTTGGACCCCACACGCGCTGCCGGCCTCCTCCCTCGCGGGGGAGGCCGTCGCGCCGGGCCGGACGGGACAGGACTCCTTTCGAGACTCCCTTGAAGTCGGCCCTGTTGCCATCGATCAATTCCCAGCCGTTATTCCCAGCGCTGCCAGGCTGCCCTCTGCCGCAAGGCAGGAGGGCGCTTATATCGCCGCATGTCAGCGTTGTTCCGCGCCAACTTGAATCGCGATTGGATAGACCGAGCTCATCATGTCCACGTCCACCAAGCGCTGCTACTACGAGACCCTGGAAGTCGAACGCGACGCCGACGAAGGCAAGCTGAAGTCGTCGTTCCGCAAGCTGGCGATGAAATTCCACCCCGACCGCAATCCCGGGGATGAGACCTGCGAGGTCAAGTTCAAGGAAATCAACGAGGCCTACGAAGTCCTGAAGGACAGGGACAAGCGCGCGGCCTACGACCGCTATGGCCACGCCGCGTTCGAGCAGGGCGGCGGCTTTGGCGGCGCTGCCGGTTTCGGTGCGGGCTTCGCTTCCTCTTTCTCCGACATCTTCGAAGACCTTTTCGGCATGGCCGGTCAGCGCGGCCGCGGCGGTCGCGAGCGCGGGGCGGACCTGCGCTACAACATGGAAATCACCCTCGAGGAGGCTTTTGGCGGCAAGACCGCGCAGATCGAGATCCCGGTCTCGGTCACCTGCGAGGCCTGCTCGGGCATTGGTGCGAAGGCCGGCACCAAGCCGAAGACCTGCTCCACCTGCGGCGGCGCCGGCCGCGTGCGGCAGTCGCAGGGCTTTTTCACGCTCGAGCGCACCTGCCCGGGCTGCCAGGGCCGCGGTCAGATGATCGAGGACGCCTGTCCGTCTTGTTCGGGCCAGGGCCGGGTCACCCGCGAGCGCACGCTGTCGGTCAACATTCCGCAGGGCGTCGAGGATGGCACGCGGATCAGGCTCGCCGGCGAGGGCGAGGCCGGGGTCCGCGGCGGACCGCCCGGCGACCTCTACATCTTCCTCTCGCTGGTCCAGCACCAGTTCTTCCAGCGCGACGGGGCCGACCTGCATTGTCGGGTGCCGATTTCGATGGTGACCGCCGCGCTCGGCGGCGAGTTCGAGGTGCCGACCATCGACAAGGGCATGACCAAGGTGAAGGTGCCGGCCGGCACCCAGTCGAGCCGCCGATTCCGCATTGCATCAAAAGGCATGCCGGTGCTGCGCTCGCGCCAGATGGGCGACATGTATGTCCAGGTCGTGGTCGAGACGCCGCAGAACCTCACCAAGAAGCAGCAGGAATTGCTGGCCGAATTCGAAAAGCTTTCCTCCGGCAACACCCAGCCGGAGTCCGAAGGCTTCTTCGCCAAGGTCAAGGATTTCTTCGGTAATCGGGCGAATTGACTCGTCTTGACCGTGCCGCCTTCGGCCTATACGTCTTTATGACCATTTTCTGACACGCCGCGGTCCCGCGGTCCCGTCCGGTCCCGACATGCCCTTGCCATCGTCCGCGCGTGCGTTGAAGAAGCCTCGTCTCGACGATGAGGTGCGCTTTCTCAGGTCGTGGATCGAAAAGCCCCTGCACATGGGCGCGGTGATGCCCTCGGGCAAGCTGCTGGCCCGGACCATGGCTCATTACGTCGATCCCGATTCCGACGCACCGGTGGTGGAGCTCGGGCCCGGTACCGGCGCCATCACCTCCGCGCTGATCGAGCGCGGCGTCGACCAGAAGCGTCTCGTTTTGGTCGAATACAATCCCGGCTTCTGCGCGCTGCTGCGTGATCGCTATCCGCAGGCGAAGGTGGTGCAGGGCGATGCCTATCGCCTGCGCGACACGCTCTGGAACGTCTTGAGCGCGCCGGCGTCCGCGGTCGTCTCCGGCCTGCCGCTCGTCACCAAACCGATGCTGACGCGGCTGCGGCTGATCCGCGACGCCTTCACGGCGCTCGCGCCCGGCGCGCCCTTCATCCAGTTCACCTATGCGGTGGTGCCGCCGATCCCGAAATCGCTGCACGGCGTGTCCACAGAGGCCTCGGAACGGATCTGGATGAACCTTCCGCCAGCCCGCGTCTGGGTGTATCGCAAGGACTGATCCCGCCGGCCCTCCTTGCGCGGCGGGCCCGTTTCGCCGAACGCATGGGATTGGATGTCCGCGCCCAAGATCCTGATCATTCCCGGCTCGCTGCGCACCGGCTCGCACAATGCGAAGCTGGCAGCGGTCGCCGCGTATGAATTCGCCCAGGCCGGCGTCGACGTCACCCGCATCTCGCTCGGCGATTTTCCGCTGCCGATCTATGACGGCGATCTCCAGGCCAAATCCGGCGTGCCCAAGCACGCCATCAACCTCAAGCGAATGATCGGCGCCCATCACGGCGTCCTCATCGTCTCGCCCGAATACAACGCCTCGGTGCCGCCGCTCCTCAAGAACGCGATCGACTGGGTCAGCCGCGTGCACGAGCTGCACGAGGCGCGCGGCGAGGGGTTCCGCAACCGGGTCTTCGCGCTCGCCGGCGCGTCCCAGAGCCGGTTGGGTGCGGCCCGCGCACTCCAGGCGCTGCGGCTGATCCTGTCCTCCTGCCACGCCAACGTGATTGGCAGCCAGCTCACGCTCGCCTTTGCCGACCAGGCCTATGACGACATGGACAGGCTGAAGAACGAGGGCGACATCGCCGCGCTGAAGGAGCTCGTGCGACAGTTGATCGACGTTTCCCAACGCATGATGTGAGGTGACATGACGCCAGCCGAGATCGCCCCCAAGGACCGCCTGATCGTCGCGCTCGATCTGCCGAGCGTTGATGCCGCGGAGGCGATGATCGCGAAGCTCGGCGACAGCGTCTCGTTTTACAAGATCGGCTATCAGCTCGCCTATGGCGGCGGCCTGCCGCTGATCGGCAAGCTCGCTGATGCGGGCAAGAAGGTGTTCGCCGATCTCAAGATGCACGACATCGGCAATACGGTTGCGCGAGGCACCGAGAGTGTTGCGAAGCTGGGCGCGACCTTCGTCACCGTGCACGCCTATCCCCAGACCATGAAGGGCGCCTTCGAAGGCCGCGGCAGTGCCAACCTGAAGATCCTCGCCGTCACGGTGCTGACCTCCTACAACGACGACGATCTGCAAGAGGCCGGCTATCGGCTCGGCGTGTCGGAGCTGGTCGAGGCGCGCGCGCGGCAGGCGCAGGTGCTCGGCGTCGACGGCCTGGTGTCCTCGCCGGAGGAAGTCGGGGCCTTGCGCAAGATCGTCGGCCATAAGATGAGCCTCGTCACCCCCGGCATTCGTCCCGCGGGCGCCGCCAGCGGCGACCAGAAGCGCATCATGACGCCAGGCCGTGCGATCGCCGCCGGCGCGGATTATCTGGTCGTCGGGCGCCCGGTGGTGGAAGCCGCCGATCCGAAGGCCGCCGCCGAGGCCATCCACGCCGAGATCGCACAGGCACTGCTCAAATAGAGACCAACCACAGGGAGAACAGCCATGGCAAAAGGTTACTGGATCGGGCGCGTCGACGTGAGCAATGACGAGGGCTACAAGCCCTATGCTGTCGCCAATGGTCCGATCTTCAAGAAATGGGGCGCCCGCTTCGTCGTTCGCGCCGGCAAGTTCACCACCGTCGAGGGCGCCAGCCGCAACCGCAACGTCGTGATCGAATTCCCCGACTACGAGACGGCGCTCGCCTGCTACAATTCGCCGGAATACCAGGCCAACATCAAGGTGCGCCAGCCGCATTCGATCGCCGACCTCATCATCATCGAGGGCTATGACGGCCCGCAGCCGTCGGACGGCTGAGCCTCTCTTCCTTACCCTCCCCCTGGAGGGGGAGGGTCGCTACGCATGTAGCGAAGCGAAATGCGTGGCGGGGTGGGGTGATCTCTCCCCATGGGCACTGTTCATCGTGGAGAGACCGTCACCCCATCCCGCTCGCGCTCTGCGCGATCGACCCTCCCCCTCCAGGGGAGGGTTGGGGCACGTGTCCCCGCGCGTGGCCCTCGGTTGCCGGAACTGCCTCCCCCCGCTAAAACGGCGGCGAAGGGGATCACACCATGTCCGACATGCGCTTGATTGTTGCGGGAGCCGGCGGCCGGATGGGCCGGGCGCTGGTACGGGCGATCGGCGAGAGCCAAGGCGCAGTGCTGGCCGGCGCGCTGGAGGCGCCGGGCTCGGAGCTGCTCGGCAAGGATTCCGGCGTGCTTGCAGGCCTGCCGGCCAACGGCATCAAGCTCTCGGCCGATCTGTGGGCGATGTCGAAGGACGCCGACGGCATCCTCGACTTCACCGTTCCGGCGGCGACCATCGCCAATGTCGCGATCGCTGCCGAGCGCGGAATTGTGCATGTCATCGGCACGACCGGGCTGTCCGGCTCCGACAACGCCGTGATCAAGAGCGTCACCAACCGCGCGGTGGTGGTGCAGTCCGGCAATATGAGCCTCGGCGTCAACCTGCTCGCTGCAGTGGTCAAGCGCGTCGCCAAGGCGCTCGACCAGGGTTTCGACATCGAGATCGTCGAGACCCATCACCGCATGAAGGTCGATGCGCCCTCCGGCACGGCGCTGATGCTCGGCCAGGCCGCAGCGAGCGGCCGCGGCGTCACCCTCGATGACCATTCCGAGCGCGGGCGCGACGGCATTACCGGCGCGCGCAAGCCGGGCAATATCGGTTTCGCCTCGCTGCGAGGCGGCACCGTCGCCGGCGACCACAGCGTCACCTTCCTCGGCCCGTTCGAGCGCCTGACGCTGTCGCACCAGGCCGAGGACCGCATGCTGTTTGCCCATGGCGCACTGAAGGCGGCGCTGTGGGCGCACGGCAAGCAGCCGGGGCATTACTCCATGGCCGACGTGCTCGGCCTCGCAGACATCTGATCGAAACGAACGGAAAAGCAGTCAATGAGCGAACGTCTTCTCGTGCTCGTGCGCCACGGCCAGAGCGAATGGAATCTGAAGAACCTGTTCACGGGCTGGAAGGACCCTGATCTCACCGAGCTCGGCGTGAAGGAAGCCAAGGAGGCCGGCCGCAAGCTGAAGGAGCAGGGCCTGGTGTTCGACGTCGCCTATACGTCGGTGCTCACGCGCGCGCAGCACACGCTCGACCTCATCCTCGGCGAACTCGGCCAGACCGGTCTGCCGGTCTCGAAGAACCTCGCGCTGAACGAGCGCGACTACGGCGATCTCTCCGGCCTCAACAAGGACGACGCCCGCAAGAAATGGGGCGAGGAGCAGGTGCTGATCTGGCGCCGGTCCTATGACGTGCCGCCGCCCGGCGGCGAAAGCCTGAAGGACACGCTGGCGCGAACGCTGCCCTATTATGTGCAGGAAATCCTGCCCGGTGTGCTCAACGGCAAGCGCACGCTGGTCGCCGCGCACGGCAACTCGCTGCGTGCGCTGATCATGGTGCTGGAAAAGCTCTCCCCCGAAGGCATTTTGAAGCGCGAGCTCGCGACGGGTGTGCCGATCATCTACCGGCTGAATGCGGATTCGACCGTGGCCTCGAAGCTGGATCTGGCGGGTTGACTCTCGCCACACGCGCGAAGTCGTAGGGTGGGTTAGCGTAGCGTAACCCACCGAACCTTTCGCCGCGGAAACAAAGAGGTGGGTTACGCCTTCGGCTAACCCACCCTACTGCATCGTGCCTACTGCACCCCCAGCTGCCCGGCTTCCCAGCCCAGCATCGCCTGTTTCCGCGTGATGCCCCAATGATAGCCGGTGAGCGTGCCGCTCTTGCCGAGCGCGCGGTGGCAGGGCACGACGAAGGACACAGGGTTCTTGCCGACGGCGGCACCGACGGCGCGCGAGGCCTTCGGGCTGTTGATGTTGCAGGCGATGTCGGAATAGGACACCGCACGCCCCATCGGGATTTTCAGCAGCGTTTCCCACACCCGCACCTCGAAATCGGTGCCGATCAGGACTACGCGCAGCGGCTGGTCCGGCCGCCAGAGCTTGGGGTCGAACACACGCGCTGCGAGCGGCGCTGTGCCCTCGTGATCTTCCACATAGGTGGCGTTCGGCCAGCGCCGTGTCATGTCCGCGAGCGCGATCTTCTCCTCGCCATGATCGGCGAAGGCGAGCCCCGACAGGCCGCGACCGGTCGCGATCACGATGGCGGTGCCGAACGGGGAGGGATGGAAGCCGTAGCGCAGCGTCAGGCCGACGCCGCCGTTCTTCCACTCGCCCGGCGACATCGCTTCGTGGGTGACGAACAGATCGTGCAGGCGGCCGGGACCCGACAGGCCGGAATCGAGCGCCGCATCGAGGATGCTGGCGGAATCCCTGAGCAGGTTCTTGGCGTGGTCCAGGGTGAGCGCCTGCATGAATGCCTTCGGCGTGATCGACGCCCAGCGGCGGAACAGATGGTGCAGCTCGTCCGGCGTGACGCCGGCCGCGTCCGCCATCGCCTCGATGGTCGGCTGCGCGCGCCAGTTGGCCGAGATGAAGGCGATCGCCCGGCGCACCGAATCATAGTCGCGCAGCGCGGCGCTCTGGGTGCCCGGCCTGGCCAGGCGCTGGTCATGGATCGCAAGGGTCATCATGACGGGAAATGTAGGGGAGGGGCGGGCTTGGAGCCACCCGATTTCCGAGCAGGGATCAGGTGACCGGATTATAGGTCGGACCGCGCCTTGCGGCGTTCAACGCCTCTACCAAACCCTTGTAAAAACTTGCCTTTTCTTCAGGGCCAAGAAAGCGTGCGATCTGGATCTGGTGGCCGCGCGAAATCAGGTAGAGATGCTCGATGCCAAAGTCATCGTCGACTTCCATGTCGAGCCGGACCCAGAGCGGATTGAAGG
>NZ_JAEMSD010000353.1:0-2550 GCF_016462955.1 Bradyrhizobium sp.
ACCAGCAGCGCGATGCCTGATGTGCCGAGCTTTGCCGCGATGCCCGAGCGCTCCATCACGGTGAGCCCGATCACGTCGCGGTAATAGTCGGCGACCTTGTCGAGGTTCTTCACCCGCAGCGTCACCATGCCGACCCGCATCGGGGTACGACTGGCAAAGGTCGGGCCGCCGCCCTGCGGCGTGCCCTCGGCGCGCGCCGCGGCGGCGGCCGCCGCCGCGAGCGAGGTGGCGCCGGCGAGCTGCAGCAGGGTGCGGCGGGTGAGGTCGATGGTCATGAGGGCTCGCAATCCTTGCAGCAATCCTTGGGCCATGGGGCGCAATCGCGGGATTGCTACACGTTGCCGTGAGGCGCTCCCAATCACATGTTCGTCGGCCGTGGTCCTACGGGCTCGGCCATCCGTCATGTCCTGGCCACCCGGCCAGTTTCGCCAACGCCCCTGACATCCCAGATTGAGGGCAACCCCAGGAGCACGCCATGACCGATCCCAGTCCCCTGTCTTCGCTGTCGTCCGCCCTCGCGGAGGTGGTGGCGCGCACCGTACCCTCGATCGTCTCCGTGCACTCGCACCGCTTTCGCTCGACCGGCTTCGTCTGGAAGACGGGGCTGATCGTCACCGCGGACGAGGCGCTGGCCGACGAGGGCGCGGTCGAGATCGGCCTGCCCGACGGCCGCACGTGTCCGGCCAGCATCGCCGGCCGCGACCACACCACCGATATCGCGCTGCTGCGTGCCGACATCGCATCGGCCCCGGTCAAGCTCGCGGCAACCGTTCCGCCGCTGGGCGCATTGGCGATCGTGGTCGCCACCGACCGCGACACGCCGAGCGCGGCGCTCGGGATGGTGTCGACCTCCGGCAAGAGCTGGCGATCCCTGCGCGGCGGCGACATCGATGCACGGATCGAGCTCGACGTCCGCCTGCGCCCCGCCCAGCAGGGCGGCCTTGCGCTCGATGCCTCGGGGCAAGCGTTCGGCATGGCCGTGCTCGGCCCGCGGCGCGTGCTGGTCATTCCGACTACGACGATCGAGCGCGTCGCGGCGCAGCTGGAGGTACGCGGGCGCGTCGCGCGCGGCTATCTCGGCCTCGGGCTGCAGCCGGTGCGGCTCGACGACGGCGTCGGCGCCATGGTGATGCACGTCGACAAGGCCGGGCCTGCGGCGGCGGCTGGCATCCGCCAGGGCGATGTGATCGTCGCGGTCGACGGCCAAAAGCTCTCCGGCGTGCGCGCGCTGGCGCGGACGCTGGGACCTTCGAGCGTCGGCGCCGTGATCGACCTCGCGGTGCGCCGCGGCGGCGAGCCGGCCGGCTTCAAGGTCACCGTCGGCGAGAGGCCGGAGACGTGAGCGAGGGCAGCTCCCCGGAAATCGTGCTCGCCCTGGAGATCGACGATCCCGCTCTCGCCGAGCGCCTGGCGAAGCTGCTCGGCAACGTCACGGGACTGCGGCTTGCCGCGCCCGGCGAATCTGCCGCGGCGGCGATCGTCGCACGCGACCCCCGCATCATGCCTGATGACATCGCACTGACCCAGCGCGAGCTCGACGTACTGGCGCTGATGGCCGAGGGCGCCTCCAACAAGATGATCGCGCGGCAGCTCGGCATCTCCGTGCACACCGTGAAGTTCCATGTCGGCTCGCTGCTCGACAAGTTAGACGCCACCGGTCGCACCGATGCGGTCGCGCACGCCGCGCGCCGCGGCGTGATCGAGCTGTGAACGAAGGCTGCTCTCTCCTCGTCAACGCACAAGGCGTTTTGCAGGCCCTGAGCGCGCGCCTCGTCCTTCGAGACAACCGCTTCGCGGTCTCCTCAGGATGAGGCTAAGCAGCGTCGGTGCTCGTTGAAGCGGGTGCCGCACACTCCGACCTCATCCTGAGGGCCCGCCAACGGCGGGCGTCTCGAAGGATGGCCACAGGCGGGATCGCTTCCCTATGCGACTCCCCTGCCGAAACAGCGGAGAGAAACAAAAGACGTCACACCCGCTTGCCGCCGTTCTTCTCCGCGGCGCGGCGCAGCGCTTCGGCGAGGGCGCCGCCGCCTGAAGAAGCTTCCTGCTTGCGCGGGGCCGACGAGGTCATGCGGGCGGGATTGCGTGGACCGCTGTCGCGCTGCATACCGGGGGCGTCTTTCTTGGCGCCGACCTCGTCGTCGAGGCGCAGCGTCAGCGAGATGCGCTTGCGCGCGACCTCGAAGTCCAGCACCTTGACCTTGACGATATCGCCGGGCTTCACGACCTCGCGCGGATCCTTGATATAGGTCTTGGACATCGCCGAAATGTGCACGAGGCCGTCCTGGTGCACGCCGATATCGACGAAGGCGCCGAACGCGGCGACGTTGGTGACGGTGCCCTCGAGGATCATGCCCTTCTTGAGATCCTTGATCTCCTCGACGCCTTCCTTGAACACGGCGGCCTTGAACGCCGGACGCGGGTCGCGGCCGGGCTTCTCCAATTCTTTCAAAATGTCGGTGACGGTCGGCAGGCCGAAGGTCTCGTCGACAAAATCCTTCGGCTTCAGGGTACGCACGATCTCGCTGTTGCCGATCAGCGCCTTGATGT
>NZ_JAEMSD010000353.1:2560-7293 GCF_016462955.1 Bradyrhizobium sp.
TTGCGCAGCAGGCCCGCATTGCCGATGAGAACCTTGATGTCGCTCTTGGTCGCCGACAGAATCCGGCGCACCACCGGATAGGCTTCCGGATGCACGCCGGAGGCATCGAGCGGGTCCTCGCCGCCGAGGATGCGCAAGAAGCCCGCGCACTGCTCGAACGCCTTCGGCCCGAGCCGGGGCACGTCCTTGAGCGCCTTGCGCGACTTGAACGGGCCATTGGCGTCGCGGTGCGCGACGATGCTCTGCGCAAGGCCAGAACCGACGCCCGACACGCGCGCCAGCAGCGGCGCGGAGGCGGTGTTGACGTCGACGCCGACCGCGTTCACGCAGTCTTCGACCACCGCATCCAGCGATTTGGCGAGCTTGGCCTGGCCGAGGTCGTGCTGGTACTGGCCGACGCCGATCGCCTTCGGCTCGATCTTGACGAGCTCGGCAAGCGGGTCCTGCAGCCGTCGCGCGATCGAGACCGCGCCGCGCAGGGTGACGTCGAGGCCCGGCAGCTCCTCCGAGGCGAAGGCCGAGGCCGAATAGACGGAGGCGCCGGCTTCCGACACCACGATCTTGTTCATCTTCAGCTCGGGCAGGCCCTTGACCAGCTCGGTCGCGAGCTTGTCGGTCTCGCGCGAGGCGGTGCCGTTGCCGATCGCGATCAGCTCGACGCGGTGCTTGATTGCGAGCCGGCCGAGCGTCGCCAGCGATTCATTCCACTGCCGCTGCGGCTCGTGCGGATAGATCGCGATGGTGTCGACCACCTTGCCGGTCGCGTCGACGACCGCGACCTTGACGCCGGTGCGGTAGCCGGGATCGAGCCCCATGGTGACGCGGGTGCCGGCGGGCGCGGCCAGCAGCAGATCGCGCAAATTCGAGGCGAACACGCGCACGGCTTCGGTCTCGGCCGAATTCCACAGCCGCATGCGCAGATCGATATTGAGATGCACCTGGATCTTGGTGCGCCAGGCCCAGCGCACGGTGTCGACCAGCCAGCGGTCGCCGGGGCGCTTGAGGTCGGCGATGCCGAACCGCTTCATGATCTTCAATTCATAGGCGCTCGGCACGCCCGGCGGCGGCGCTTCGGCCTCGGCCTGGATTTGCAGATCGAGAATCTCTTCCTTCTCGCCGCGGAACATCGCGAGGATGCGGTGCGAGGGCAGCTTGGTCAGCGGCTCCGAGAAATCGAAATAGTCGGCGAACTTCTCGCCCTCGGTCTTCTTGCCGTCGCGCACCTTGGAGGCCATGCGTGCATTGCTCCACACCTCCTCGCGCAATGCGCCGATCAGGTCGGCGTCCTCGTCGAAGCGCTCGACCAGGATGGCGCGGGCGCCGTCCAGCGCGGCGGCGGCGTCAGCGACGCCCTTCTCCGCGTTGATGAAGCCTTCGGCCACGACCTTCGGATCGTTGCCGGGCTCAGCCATGAGCTGATTGGCGAGCGGTTCGAGCCCAGCTTCCTTGGCGATCTCCGCCTTGGTGCGACGCTTCGGCTTGAACGGCAGATAGATGTCTTCGAGGCGGGCCTTGCTGTCGGCGGCCATGATGGAGGCTTCAAGAGCGGCATCGAGCTTGCCCTGCTCGCGGACCGATTCGAGAATGGCCTTGCGGCGATCCTCGAGTTCGCGCAGGTAAACCAGGCGCTCCTCCAGGGTGCGCAATTGCGCGTCGTCGAGCGCACCGGTCGCTTCCTTGCGGTAGCGCGCGATGAAGGGAACCGTGGCGCCGCCGTCGAGCAGCGTCACCGCCGCCTCGACCTGCTCGGCGCGAACCCCAAGCTCCTGCGCAATCTTCTGGTTGATATTTGCCACGCGAGACTCCCTCTATTCAAGTCCGCGGGCGCAGGGGCGAACCACCGGTCGCGGGACGCCGCTTATGGACCAACCAAGGTTGATTCATCAAGGTACGAAGCAGCATCGTCGACAGAGGATTTTTTTGCCAGACCGATGCGATCTCGCCACAATCGTAGGCGCGCGACGGCTTGACATCAACCCTGCGTTCCGTGCCTGCTTGCTTCGCCGGACCACTGAACTCCACGCGAGGACCAATCATGCCCAAGACATCGGTCGGCGTCTTCAGGATCGCCACCGCGGGTCCCGGCGACGTCTCCGGCCTGATGGACTTGATCGGCTCCGGCGCGATCGATCCCAACTCGATCCTCGCCATTCTCGGCAAGACCGAGGGCAATGGCGGCGTCAACGATTTTACCCGGGAGTACGCGGTGGCCGCGCTGTGCACGGCGCTGGCGCCCAAGCTCAGTGTGTCGCCGGAGGCAGTCGAGCAACGTATCGCCTTCGTGATGTCCGGCGGCACCGAGGGCGTGCTGAGCCCGCATATCACGGTGTTCACGCGCAGCGAGGCTGCACGACCGGGCCCGTCCGGCAAGCGCCTCGGCATCGGCATGGCGCACACGCGGGATTTCCTGCCCGAGGAGCTCGGCCGCTCCGCGCAGATCACCGAGACGGCGAAGGCGGTGCAAGCCGCGATGACCGATGCCGGCATCAGCGACCCCGCGGACGTCCATTTCGTGCAGATCAAGTGCCCGCTGCTGACCAGCGAGCGCGTTGCGGCGGCAAACGCGCGCGGCAACAAGACGGCGACGACAAGCGCGTACAGCTCGATGGCCTATTCGCGCGGCGCTTCGGCGTTGGGAGTTGCCGTCGCGCTCGGCGAGATCGGCTCCGACCTCGGCGACGACGACGTGCTGCGACGCTACGATCTCTTCTCCAAGGTGGCCTCGACCTCGTCGGGGATCGAGCTGATGCACAATGTCGTCATCGTGCTCGGCAATTCGGCGTCATCGGCAAGCGAATATGTGATCGGGCATGCTGTCATGGAGGATGCCATCGACGCCGCGGCGGTGGTATCGGCGTTGAGCAGCGTCGGGCTCAGTGCGGCGCCGCAAACCGCCGCAGGCCGCACGCTCGTCAACATCTTCGCCAAGGCGGAGGCCTCGCCTGACGGCGCCGTGCGCGGCTTCCGCCACACCATGCTAGAGGACACCGACATCAGCGCGACACGCCACGCCCGCGCAGCGGTCGGTGGCCTGATCGCGGGCCTTGCCGGCACCGGCGCAGTCTACGTGTCCGGCGGCGCCGAGCATCAGGGGCCGGCCGGCGGCGGCCCGGTTGCGGTAATCGCGCGACTGTCGGAATGAGCGAGTCCCAGCCGCGATCGTACGACCTGTCCGCCCCACGCAACCCTGCCCCTCGCGGCGGCTCGGTTGATTCACACGGGCCGTTGCGAAAAAGCTGACGCCGCGACCTTAAGGGGATTTGACTTCATGACTTTGCCGATGAGCTGGAACGAATGGGCGCAGCACGATGGCGTGGCGCTGGCCGGGCGCGTCCGCAAGGGCGAGCTAACGGCGAAGGAGCTGGCGCGCCAGGCCGCCGCGGGCGTCGCCAAGGTCAATCCGGCGCTGTCCGGTGTGGTCGAGCTGTTCGAGGACGTGATCGCCGATCCCACCAAGGACGGCGCCAATCTGGCAGGTCCGTTCGCCGGCCTGCCGTTCCTGATGAAGGATCTCGGGCCGACCATGAAGGGCCGGCTGCAGGAGATGGGCTCGCTCTTGATGCGCGGCAATCGCGCGAGCGCCGATACGTTCCTCACCGGTAAATTCCGGCAGGCCGGGCTCAATTTGATCGGGCGCACCACGACGCCGGAATTCGGCGTGTGCTCGTCGGCCGACAATCCCGCCGTCTACGTCACGCGCAATCCCTGGAATACCGACTACACCACCTGCGGCTCCTCGGCGGGCAGCGCCGCGATGGTCGCCGCGGGCGTGGTGCCGATCGCGCATGCGACCGACGGCGGCGGCTCGATCCGCATTCCCGCCGGCGTCAACGGCAATATCGGCCTGAAAGTCTCGCGCGGCGTGTTCTCGCTGGCGCCGCACATGTCCGACCTCACCGGCCTCGTCTCGATCCAGGGCTGCCAGTCACGCTCGGTGCGCGACACCGCCGCCTTCGTCGATCATGCGCGCGGGCCTGCGCCCGGCGAGTTCATGCCGTTCTGGACCACGGCGCAGCCCTATTCGGAGATGATCAAGCGCGACCCCGGCAAGCTCCGTATTGCGCTGTCTCACACCTGGGGCAATTACACCGCGGCGCCCGAGCTCGCCGCCGAGCTGGAGAAGGCCGGACGCTTCCTCGAAGGTCTCGGGCATCACGTCGACTACGCGCTGCCGGAGATCGACCTCCCCGCCGCGTTCGAAGCGCAGACCACCTGCTACATCTCGAATTTCGCAGTGGTGATCTCCAACATGCTCGCCGCGCGCGGGCTCACGAGCCCGCCGGAAGACCTGATCGAGCCCATGAACATCCGGATCTGGGAAGCCGGCCGGCACACCAGCTTCGCCGAGCGGGCGAAGATGCAGGCCGTGTTCAACACGACCTCGCGCGGCTTCGGCGCCTTCTTCGAGCAGTGGGACGTCATCCTGACGCCGATCACCGCGCTGCCGACGCCGAAGGTCGGCACGAGGGAGTATCTCACCATCTCCGACAATCCCGATGTGCGCGACTGGTTCGAGAATCTCTGGCGCTTCTTCGCCTTCACGCCGCTCGCCAATCTCTGCGGCATTCCGGCGATCTCGATGCCGATGGCGAGCCAGGATCACGGCCTGCCGCTCGGCATCCAGGCCATCGCCAAGCAGGCCAATGACGGCCTGCTGCTACCGCTCGCCGCCCAGGTCGAGCGCGCGCTCGACGGCAAGTGGAATGGCGGCAAGACCGCGAAAGTGCATGTGA
>NZ_JAEMSD010000354.1 GCF_016462955.1 Bradyrhizobium sp.
TGCTGTGGATGCCCTCCTGGGGCGGCATGATCAACGGCCTGATGACGCTGTCGGGTGCCTGGGACAAGCTGCGCACCGATCCCGTGCTGCGCATGCTCGTCGTCTCGGTCGCCTTCTACGGCATGTCGACCTTTGAAGGCCCGATGATGTCGATCAAGGTGGTCAACTCGCTCAGCCACTACACCGACTGGACCATCGGCCACGTGCATTCCGGCGCGCTCGGCTGGGTCGGCTTCGTCTCCTTCGGCGCGCTCTACTGCCTGGTGCCGTGGGCCTGGAATCGCAAGGGCCTCTACAGCCTGAAGCTGGTCAACTGGCACTTCTGGATCGCGACGCTCGGCATCGTTCTCTACATCTCGGCGATGTGGGTGTCCGGTATCCTGCAGGGCCTGATGTGGCGCGCCTACACCTCGCTCGGCTTCCTCGAATACTCCTTCATCGAGACCGTCGAGGCGATGCATCCCTTCTACATCATCCGCGCCGCAGGCGGCGGCCTGTTCCTGATCGGCTCGTTGATCATGGCCTACAATCTCTGGATGACGGTTCGCGTCGGCGAGCAGGAAGTCCAGATGCCCGTCGCCCTCCAGCCGGCGGAATGAGGAGCTCAAGAAAATGTCGTTTTGGACACGTCACCAAATCTTCGAAAAGAACTCGATCATCCTGATCGTCGGCATCCTGCTGGTGATCGCGGTCGGTGGTCTCGTCGAGATCACCCCGCTGTTCTACCTCAAGAGCACGATCGAGAAGGTCGACGGCGTCAGGCCCTATACGCCGCTGGAGCTCGCCGGGCGCAACGTCTACGTCCGCGAGGGCTGCTATCTCTGCCATTCGCAGATGGTCCGGCCCTTGCGCGACGAGGTCGAGCGCTACGGCCACTTCTCGCTCGCCGCGGAGAGCATGTACGACCACCCGTTCCAGTGGGGCTCCAAGCGCACCGGTCCGGATCTCGCCCGCGTCGGCGCCAAGTATTCCGACGAGTGGCACGTCACCCATCTGACCAACCCGCGCGCGATCGTGCCGCAGTCGGTGATGCCCGGCTATCCGTTCCTCGGCAAGGCCGAGATCGACCCGGATGCCATCGCCGGCGACATGCGCACTCTCAGGACCGTCGGCGTCCCCTACAGCGACGAGCAGATCGCCAATGCGGCCGCCGACCTGAAGGCCCAGGCCGATCCGGACAATGCCGGGACCGACGCCTTCACGAAGCGTTACGCCAAGGCCGTCGTCCGCAATTTCGACGGCAAGACCGGCACGCCGACCGAGATGGACGCGCTCGTCGCGTATCTGCAGATGCTCGGCACGCTTGTCGACTTCAAGATCTACAACGAGAAAGCCAATCTTCGCTGAGAAGGCATGAACGATGAAAGCCATCCTGACAGTCCACAATCTAGCGTCCGATCTCGTGACGACGATCTGGACACCGGTGTTCGTCGCGATCTTTCTCGCGATCATCGCCTACGCATTTTGGCCCCGTAACAAGGCTGCGTTCGACAAGGCAGCGCACCTGCCCTTGCGGGAGGAGTGAGAAAACATGACCGACCATTCTAGCGACATCGATTCCGTCTCCGGCAAGTCCACGACCGGACACGAGTGGGACGGAATCAAGGAGCTGAACACGCCGCTGCCGCGCTGGTGGGTGATCACCTTCTACCTCACCATCGTCTGGTCGATCGGCTACTGGATCGTCTATCCGGCCTGGCCGCTGATCGCCAGCAACACCACCGGCCTGTTCGGTTACTCCTCGCGCGCCGACGTCGCCGTCGAGCTCGCCAATCTCGAGAAGATCCGGGGTGACAAGATGGCGGCGCTGGGCACCGCCTCGCTGGCCGACATCGAGAAGGATCCGGCGCTGCTGGCGCTCGCGCGCGCCAAGGGCAAGACCGTGTTCGGCGACAATTGCGCGCCCTGCCATGGAACGGGCGCGACGGGGTCCAAGGGCTATCCGAATTTGAACGACGACGAATGGCTGTGGGGCGGCTCGCTCGACCAGATCATGCAGACCATCCAGTTCGGGGTGCGGTCCGGTCATGCCAAGACGCATGAGGGCCAGATGCTCGCTTTCGGCAAGGACGGCGTGCTGAAGCCGGACGAGATCGTCACGGTCGCCAATTACGTGCGGTCGCTGTCGGGCCTTTCTACCCGCAACGGCTTCGATGCCGCCAAGGGCCAGAAGATCTTTGCGGAGAATTGCGCCGCCTGCCACGGCGATGCCGGCAAGGGCAACCAGGAGCTGGGTGCCCCCAACCTAACCGACAAGATCTGGCTCTACGGCTCGGACGAGGCGAGCCTGATCGAGACCATCACCCAGGGCCGCGCCGGCGTCATGCCGGCCTGGGAAGGCCGGCTCGATCCCGCGACCATCAAGGCGATGGCGGTCTACGTCCATTCGCTCGGCGGCGGCAAATAGGCCGGTCCACGGCCGACGACTTGCGGCGGGGGCGAAGAAAAGCGCCCCCGTTTGCGTTGGATCAACTGACGCGGCGGTGTCGGGTCTAGGTTTAATCGCACCTTTTCGAGAAGCTCCAGGCGATGAACAAGACCGTGAACCCCAAAGACCTCATATCGGGTGACGATTACGGGCCGCTCTATGCAGCCCGCAAGAAGGTCTATCCCCAGAGCGTGTCCGGTACATTCCGCCGGATCAAATGGGGCCTGATGGCGTTCTGCCTCGGCGTCTATTATTTCCTGCCCTTCGTGCGCTGGAATCGCGGCCTCGGCGCGCCCAGCCAGGCGGTCCTGATCGATCTTCCCAACAGCCGCTTCTACTTCTTCTTCATCGAGCTGTGGCCGCAGGAGGTCTACTACTTCACGGGCCTTTTGATCGTGGCCGCGATCGCGCTGTTCCTGATGAACTCGATCGGCGGCCGAATCTGGTGCGGCTATCTCTGTCCGCAGACGGTGTGGACCGACCTGTTCTACGCCGTCGAGCGTCTGATCGAGGGCGACCGGCGCGAGCGGATGAAGAAGGACAAGTCGTCCGATCCGATGAAGCTGGAGCGAATCTCCGAGATCGTGCTCAAGCACTCGATTTGGCTCTTGATCGCCTGGTGGACCGGCGGCGCCTGGGTGCTCTATTTCAACGACGCGCCGACCCTGGTGAAGGAGCTGGTCACCTTCCAGGGGCCGATGCTGGCCTATGTCTGGATCGGCATTCTCACCGCGACGACCTATGTGCTCGCCGGCTACATGCGCGAGCAGGTCTGCACCTATATGTGCCCGTGGCCGCGCATCCAGGCCGCGCTCACCGACGAATGGGCGCTCAACGTCACCTATCGTTACGACCGCGGCGAGAAGCGCACGTCGGTGAAGAAGGCCGCCGAGTTGCGCGCGCTGGGCCAGCCGGTCGGCGACTGCGTCGATTGCTACCAATGTGTCGCGGTCTGCCCGACCGGCATCGACATCCGCAACGGGCCGCAGATGGAATGCATCCAGTGCGGCCTCTGCATTGACGCCTGCGACAACGTGATGACCAAGATCGGCCGGCCGAAGCGGCTGATCGGCTACGACAACGACATCAACATCCACCGCCGCCAGGAAGGCAAGGCGCCGATCTACCGGATCGTCCGGCCTCGCACCGTCGCCTACAGCGCCATCATCGCGGCCGTCGGCGGCTTCATGACCTACACGCTGGCGTCCCGCAGCCTGCTCGACGTCAACGTGCTGCACGACCGTAACCCGGTCGCCGTCAAGCTTAGCGACGGCTCGATCCGCAACGCCTACACGGTCCGGCTCCTGAACAAGAGCGGCTACGACCGTGCCATCGCCATCGACGTCGAGGGTCCCGTGAACCCGACGATGCACGTCGTCGGCGTCGATTCGGCGACGCCGGACCGGCCGATCATCGTGATCCGGCGCGACACGACCAGCGAACTGCGGCTGCTGGTCACCGCGCCGGCCGACAACAATCCGGAGAAGTCGATACCGGTCCGCTTCCACGTCATGGACATCGGGCTGGGCGTCGCCGCGACCGCCACCGACAACTTCGTCGCGCCGTAAATCCAGGAGACCACCATGTCATCCAAGCCTCTGACCGGAACCAAAGTCTTCCTGATGCTGCTCGCCTTCTTCGGCCTCGTCATCGGCGTCAACGCGACCATGATGAAGCTCGCGATCGCGACGCTGCCCGGCACCGACGTCGACAGCCCCTATGCCGCCGGCCTCGTCTACGATCGCGAGATCTCGGCGGCGCACGACCAGGCTGCGCGCAAATGGAAGGTCGACGCCCATGTCGAGCGCCGCAACGACGGCGGCGCCTCGGTCCAGGTCGAGGCGCGCGATGCCGGCGGGCAGCCGATCTCCGGGCTGAAGTTCGGCGGCCGGCTGGAGCGGCCGACCGACAAGCGCGCCGATCTCGCCGTCGAGCTCACCGAATCCGGCATCGGCCTCTATCGCGGCAGCGCCGAATCCGTCGCGCCGGGCCAATGGGATCTGGTGATCGAGGGCGAGGCGCGGGGGACGCGAGTGTTCCTGTCGCGCAACCGCGTGATCCTGAACTGAAGGACTTCGTCATGCACGTCACGCGCGATTTCTCTCACTACGTTCGCGAAGCGGGCGAGGGCCTCCGGCACATCGATCTCGCGGTCGAGGGCGTCCATTGCGCCGGCTGCATGGCCAAGATCGAGCGCGGGCTGTCGGCTATCCCCGACGTCACGCTGGCGCGCGTGAACCTAACCGACCGCCGCGTCGCGCTGGAATGGAAGGCCGGCACGCTCGACCCCGGCCGCTTCATCGACCGGCTCGAGGAGCTCGGCTACAAGGCCTATCCGTTCGAGACCGAGAGCGCGGAAGCGGCGGAGGTCGCCGAATCCCGCTTCCTGCTGCGCTGCCTCGGCGTCGCCGCCTTCGCCACTATGAACGTGATGATGCTGTCGATCCCGGTGTGGTCGGGCAACGTCTCGGACATGCTGCCCGAGCAGCGCGATTTCTTCCACTGGCTGTCGGCGCTGATCGCTTTGCCGGCGGCGGCCTATGCCGGCCAGCCGTTCTTCCGTTCGGCCTGGCGGGCGCTGTCGGCGAAGACCACCAACATGGACGTGCCGATCTCGATCGGCGTGATCCTGGCGCTCGGCATGTCCGTGGTCGAGACCATCCACCACGCCGAGCACGCCTATTTCGACGCGGCGATCATGCTGCTGACCTTCCTCCTGGTCGGCCGCGTCCTCGACCAGAACATGCGGCGCCGGACCCGCGCCGTCGCCGGCAATCTCGCGGCGCTCAAGGCGGAGACCGCCGCCAAGTTCGTCGGACCCGACGAGATCTCGCAAGTGCCGGTGGCGGTGATCCATCCCGGCGACATCGTGCTGCTGCGGCCCGGCGAGCGCTGCGCAGTCGACGGCACCGTGATCGAGGGCCGTTCAGAGATCGACCAGAGCCTGATCACCGGCGAGACGCTCTATGTCACGGCCGAGCAGGGCACGCCGGTCTATGCGGGATCGATGAACATTTCCGGCAGCTTGCGGGTGCGGGTCTCGGCCGCCTCGGAGGCGACGCTGCTCGCCGAGATCACGCGGTTGCTCGACAACGCGCTCCAGGCCCGATCGCGCTATATGCGCCTCGCCGACCGCGCCTCGCGGCTCTACGCGCCGGTGGTGCACGCAACCGCGCTGCTGACCATCCTCGGCTGGGTCATTGCCGGCGCAAGCTGGCACGACGCGATCGTCACCGGCGTCGCGGTGCTGATCATCGCCTGCCCCTGCGCGCTCGGCCTTGCCATTCCGACGGTGCAGACCGTCGCCTCGGGCGCGATGTTCAAGGCGGGTGTGCTGCTCAATGCGGGCGACGCGATCGAGCGGCTGGCCGAAGCCGACCATGTCATCTTCGACAAGACCGGCACGCTGACGCTGCCCGATCTCGAAGTGATGAATGCGGCTGACATCCCAGCCCATATCTTCGAACTCGCCGGGCGGCTCGCGCTGTCGAGCCATCATCCCGTCGCCGCCGCGGTCGCTCAGGCCGCCGCGGCGAAATCTCCGATCGTCGGCGCGGTGGAGGAGGCAGGGCAGGGCGTGTGCGCCGTGGTCGACGGTGTCGAGCTTCGCCTCGGGCGTCCCTCCTTCTGCGGCGCCGAGGCGCTCGTCAGCGGTGCGGCGCTCGATCCCGAGGCGTCGATCGTCGCCTTCAGCAAGGGCGGCGAACGCTTCATCCTGTCCGTCCGCCAGGGCCTGCGGCCGGATGCGCGAGCCGTCATCGCGGCGCTGAAGGCGCGCAATGTCGGCATCGAGATCCTCTCCGGCGACCGCGAGCCCGCGGTGAAGGCGGCGGCTCATGCGCTCGACATTCTTGAATGGCGCGCCGGCGTCACGCCCGCCGACAAGATCGCGCGGATCGAGGAGCTGAAACGGCGCGGGGCCAAGGTGCTGATGGTGGGCGATGGCATGAACGACGCGCCCTCGCTTGCGGCAGCCCATGTCTCGATGTCGCCGATCTCGGCCGCGCATCTCAGCCAGGCGACCGCCGACCTCGTCTTCCTCGGCCGCCCGCTGGCGCCGGTGGTTGCGGCCATCGACGCCTCGCGCAAGGCGTTGCAGCTGATGCGGCAGAACCTCTGGCTTGCGATCGGGTATAACGTGCTGGCGGTGCCGGTTGCGATCAGCGGGGTGGTGACGCCCTTGATCGCAGCGGCCGCCATGAGCGGATCGTCGATCCTGGTGATGCTGAACTCGCTGCGCGCGCGCAGCACCTCGCGGGAGATCGTGTGATGGAGATCCTGGTCATCCTGGTCCCGCTGGCCCTGATGCTCGGCGGCGCTGGTCTCGTCGCTTTCCTGTGGTCGCTCCGGAGCGGCCAGTACTACGATCTCGACGGCGCCGCCTGGCGCGCCATCGCCGATGACGAGCCGCCGCAGGAAGCGGCGGCGAAACGCTAGCGTTTCAGGGCGAAGGTGAGCAGAGCAGCTAGCGCGAGTGATGCCCCGACGCCGGCGACACAGGCCTGCCAGCCGAAAGCATCGAAGAGGCGCCCGAGCACGGCCGTGCCGACCAGCCCGCCGCAGAAATAGCACGCCAGATATGTCCCGCTGGCGATGCCGCGGTTCTCCGTAGCGGTCTGTCCGACAAAGCCGGTAGCCACTGCCTGCGCGAAGAAGGTGCCGACGCCGAACAGAACCATGCCGGTGAGAACGGCGGCGAGATGCGCGGTCAGCGTCAGCGGCAGGCCGATGCCTGCGACAGCCAGCGCGCCCCAGATCGTCGACCGATATCCGATGCGCGCCACCGCCTTGCCCGCAAGCAGCGTCGTGACGATCGACGGCAGGAAGACGAAATAGACCAGGCCGAGGTCCATCATGC
>NZ_JAEMSD010000813.1 GCF_016462955.1 Bradyrhizobium sp.
GGGAAAGACCGGCGACCGCAAAGCCCCTGCGATCAAGTTCGAGCGCGATGGATCTGCCTATGCCTCGGCTCGCGCCGGTAACGATAATCTGCCCCTTACGCATCCTTAAACTCCGGCCTCCGCTTCTCGATGAACGCAGACATGCCCTCGTTGGCATCAGCCGTGGCATATGCCAGCGTCGAGAGGTCAGCCTCGATCTTCAGTCCTTCGTGGACAGGAACATCCAGCGCGCGGGAAACCGCTTCTCGCGCAAACCCCTGCGCCAATAGACTGAAGGATGAGAATTCGTGAGCGAACGACAGCGCGGCGTCGACCACGTCGCCCTCGACGATCCTGTGCAATAGTCCGACGCGCAACGCCTCCTCTGCTCCGACCGTCCGACCGAGCATGATCATCTCCATCGCTCGCGCTTCGCCGATCAGTCTCGGAAGCCGCTGCGTCCCTCCATATCCCGGAATGAGACCGAGTTTGATCTCCGGAAGTCCCAGTTTCACACTCGGCGTCCCGATCCGGAACGTGCAGGCCAACGCGAGCTCCAAGCCACCGCCAAACGCGAAGCCATTGATTGCGGCCACGGACGCAAAAGGCAGCCTGTCAAGTTTCGCGAAGGCCGCCTGGCCGAGCTCCGCCCCACGCTTGCACTCGATCAGCGACCGGTCGCCCAGTTCCTTGATGTCGGCGCCGGCGCAGAACGCCTTTTCGCCGGCACCGGTGACGATCAGTGTGCGCACCTTCCAGGTGCCCACCTCTTTCAGAGCGTCCGATATCTCCTGCAGCACACCGAACGAGAGCGCGTTCAGCGCCTCCGGGCGGTTCAGACGCAGCAACGCACAATCGTCCAATTTCGCGAGTTCGACCGCCATGAGCTAATTCCCGAACTTGCGGGTATCCGGCTTTCGCTTTTCGGCAAACGACGCCGACAGCTCGTGGCTTTCGTCGGTCTCCAGGTACGGCCGCAACAGGAGATCGTGAGAGATGCGTGCCAGGCCGGATACTCCGCCGTGCCGGGCGTTGAACGCGCCCTTGATCGACGCCAGAGCAAAGGGGCCACGCTCGGCGATCTCCATCGCGAATTTGCGTGTTTCTTCCTTGAGCTTGTCATCCGGAACGACCTTGTTTATCAGTCCGATCTCGAGCGCCTCCGCCGCCGAGATCTTCGGATTGCGGAACCACATCTCCTTCGCCTTCTTTTTCCCGACGAGATCCTCGAGATACCAGGTACCGTAACCAGCATCGAACGAACCCATCATGGGGCCGACCTGGCGGAAAACAGCGCTTTCCTTGGCGATCGTGAGATCGCAGACGACCTGGAGGACGTTTCCGCCGCCGACGGCGAAGCCGTTGACGCTCGCGACCACCGGCTTCTGCAACCGATCGATGGACTCGTACATTTCCAGGGTCGGTAGCACCCCGGCATA
The DNA here is from genome assembly GCF_016462955.1 of Bradyrhizobium sp. Lineage (GTDB taxonomy): Bacteria > Pseudomonadota > Alphaproteobacteria > Rhizobiales > Xanthobacteraceae > Bradyrhizobium. Next base: position 1,419 of record NZ_JAEMSD010000813.1, read on the forward strand.
CAGCATGGTCTTCTCCATGCCTTCCTTGCGACCGCCGATGCAGAAGAACTTGTCGCCGGCTCCCGTCAGGACGATGACCCGAGTTCGTGTTTCGCGGCGGATCGCGTTGATGCAATCGCGAATTTCGTGGCACATGTCGACCGTGAACATGTTGCCGTCCTGAGGTCGATTGAGCGTGATCGTGCCGATCGGGCCGTCTTCTTCGTAAAGGATAGTGCTGAAAGACATTGCGTTCCTTTCCGTTTGTTCTTGGGTTGATCAGCGTCGGCTATTGCGAGCCGGCATTCGAATCGTCCGTCGTCAGGCGAATGAGCCCACGAGCGATGAAGGATTGTTTTGGACCGTGTGCATTGCCTTCATCCGTCCATCACGACGACCGCTTTGCCGCGGATCTCGCCCTTTTCGATCAGTTCGAGCGCCCTCGGCAGCTCCGCGAACGAAAACTCCTTCATGATGTACGGCTTCACGGCGCCAAGCCTCCACAATCTGAAGATCTCGTGTTGCACCGCCGCTATTCGGTCCGGGGCCCGATCGCGATAATCGCTCCACTGCAGACCAGCTATCGAG
>NZ_JAEMSD010000814.1 GCF_016462955.1 Bradyrhizobium sp.
TTGGTCGCCGGCGGCGATGCCGCGCGAGCAGCCGCCGCACACCGTGCAGCCGAAGGCCGTGCATATCGTGCCCGAGACCGCCGTGCCGGTCAGACTCGACCCGCAGCCGGATGTGCTCGCGGAGATCACGGAAGCCCCGATTGCGCCGCTCTCCGTGCCGCCGGCGCTGGCGCCGCTCACGGTGCCCGATGTGGCGGCATCGCCCGCAATGCCCTCGTTCACCGCCCCAGCCGAGATGCCGCTGCTCAGGGCTCCCGCGGCGAAGGCCCCGCTCACTGCGCCTGCCGTGAGGTCACCACTCGAGCCTATTTTTGCATCGTTCACCGCGCCCGAAGTAAGGCCGCCGCCCGCTGTGAAGACGGCGCCGGCGGCCATGGCCGCGCTCCTGCCGCAGTTCTCCCCGCCCGCCGAGGAAATCGTCGCCGCCCCCGAACGCGTCGTCGAATTCACCTTCAGCCTCGACGGCCTGGAAGCCAAATACCCGCTGCTGAGGAACGCGTTCTGAGGCGGTGAGTGAGGCTAGAGAGTATCGGCCGTGTTTCGCGCCCCGTCATTCTGAGGTGCGAGGCATGGGACGCGACGCGTCCCATGGGGAGCCTCGAAGGATGAGCGGCCCATCTGTCGCCACAACGAGCTTACTACTTCGACCTAGGCGCTCCCGCGCGTCGCCGCGCAAACTTGCTCACCGAACTCCAATCGGAACGAATGAGTGCTTCCTTCTTGGCGCGGCTCCACCCCTTGAGCTGACGCTCGGCGGCTATCCCATCGGTGATCCGATCGAAATACTCCGACCAGACCAGGATGACCGGGCGTCTTGAATAAGTGTAGCCCTGGTGAATTCCCGCATTGTGTTCATCGACACGCTTGGACGTGTCCTCGCCGGTCGCGCTTCCGATATAGAACGAGCCGTCCGCGCAGCGCAGCATGTAGACATAGATGCCCACAACATCATCCTTCGAGGCTCCCCACGTGGCGCGTTGCGCCACGTGTCTCGCACCTCAGGATGACGGCCGTGTTTGGGTTGTCAAGTTTTGATGCAACAATCTCAGGATATCCTCCTGAGGCGCGAGGCATGGGACGCGACTGTCCCTTGACGAACTCCGAAGGATGCGTGGCCCAGCTCTCAGCCGCGCCTACCGTCGCACCGCATTGCCGCCGACCACGATCTGGGCGAACCGCTGGGCTCCATCGGCCGAGAGATCCGATGTCACCGCCCGGGCGTGGTCGAGCCCGACCACCGCACCGCGCGGCGTCTCGGAGATCATGTTGTTGTTGACGAGGGCGGTGCCCGCGCCCGGCATCACGGAAACGCCGACACCTGCCAGCGCCTTGCGGATCACGTTGCCCGTGATCGCGACGTCGCGCAGATATTTGCCCCAGCCGGCGACGATGCCGTAGGACGGCGCGTTCTCGATCACGTTGCCGGTCACTGATGTGTCAGCCTCGACGTAGATCCCGACGCCGGCATCGTCGTCGGGCGCCGTGCCGATCGGCCGTTTCGGGATCAAGTTGCGGATGATGTTGCCCTGGACCACCGCGATGCGGCCGCCTTCGTTGAAATTGCAGACGGAGACGCCGACGGCGGCGCCGTCGACAATGTTGTTGGCGATCACGGCGGCCTCGAACGCGAACTCGGAATAGAGCGCGACCTCGCGCACGTCGCTGACGCTGTTGCCTGATATGTGGATGTTCGAGGCCGAGTTGCCGCGCACGGCCGAATAGTCGCAATTCCTGATGCGGTTGCCGCGCACGATCACGTTGCCGGCACGGAACGCGTTGATGGCATTGCCGTACTGGCCCGAGCCGCCGGGCCCCGCCTTGATGTTCTCGATGCGGTTGTCCGCCACCAGCGTGCCGTCGTCGCCGATGGCGGTGCGCAGGATCTCGATGCCGTTGTCGTTCGTGCCGGTGATGGTGTTTCGGGACACGCTGAGGCCCCGGGCGTCGAACGAGACCACCCCCGTCAGCGCGATGTCAGTGAAG
>NZ_JAEMSD010000355.1 GCF_016462955.1 Bradyrhizobium sp.
CTGTGCTGGTCGGGCTCGGTGTCTGGCAGTTGCAGCGCCGGACAGCCAAGCACGAGTTGATCGCGGCACTCACCGAGCGGCTTGCGGCGGCGCCGGTCGCTTTGCCGGCGGCCGCGCAGTGGCCTGCGTTGAATCCTGCCCGCGACGAATTTCGCCGCGTCAGCTTCACCGCTACCTACGCAGCCCTGCCCGATGCGATGGTGTATTCCTCCGGCTCCGCCGTGCGCAAGGACGCCTCCGGCCCGGGTACTTGGGCGTTCCTGCCGGCACGGCTCCCCGGCGGCGAAATGGTCGTGATCGATGCGGGCTTCGTCGAGAACACGATGCAGGATCGCGGGGTCGAGGACCGGGCGGTGAAGAAGCTCGTCACCGGCCAACCTGTCGAGCTCACCGGCTATCTGCGCTTTCCGCAGGCGCCAGGCTGGCTGACGCCGGCGGAGAATCGCGACAAGCGGCTCTGGTTCGTGCGCGATCATCTGGGAATCGCAAGCGCGCTCGGCTGGGGCTCAGTTGCGCCGTTCTATATCGATCTCGAAGGGCCCGCGCCCGCGAACGGCATTCCGCGTCCCGGCCGGCTCGAGGTGAACCTGAAGGACGATCACCTGCAATATGCCGTGACCTGGTTCACGCTTGCAGGCGCCGTGCTGATCGCCTTCGCCGTGTGGGCAAGGGGCCGGCGGCAGAGCTGAGCTCATGCGCGGACATCGAGGGAACCCGGTATCGCCCGGGGTTTATTATTCAGCCCATATTCACGAGTGTGGTCCTAAGCCGCCGGTATTTTCCGCGGCAGACAGGATTGCAGCGTGAGCGATTTCGATCAGATGGGAATTATCGTCGATTGGGTGGACGCATGCCGGAAGGGCGACCTCGCGACGCTGCTCGACCTCTATGCGGACGATGCGCAGCTCGAATGTACCTGTCACGGCACGCGGCGCTACCGCGGCCGCAACGAGATCAAGGCCTATTGGCAGCCGCGGCTTAGCGCCTTCTCGTCGGCAGGTTTCGGGCTGGAGGAGATCCATCCTGCGCCCCACGGCGTCGATCTCGAATATTCCGTCGCCGGCGCGCTGCGCATTCAGGCCTCGTTTCGCTTCAGCCCGGATGGCAAGATCCGCAGCACGCTGTGCGAACCGGCGCCGCAGAACGCGCATGATGGCTGCTGCGCGTGCTGAAGCGAAAATGGCTTCAGGTTGAATCGATTGGTCCGGCTCTTTCAGCTCTCTCGCAAGCCGCAAGCGGGGAGAAGCAGCGCACCACCGCGATTACCGCAGTCAGGTCTCACCTCATCGCGCTTCAGCCGCTGACCGGTGCTTCGCGTGCCGGTTCGACCGGAAGGCGGCAGCGCACGTAAGTCCGGTCTTCCACGCGCAACAGCGACAGAGATCCGCTCAGCGCACGCACGCGCTCTTGCATGCCGGTCAGGCCGCGGCCGAAGACGTTGTCCGCAGGAAAACCGCCGCCATCGTCGGAAATCTCGATCACGAGCATCTCGCTCGCGACGGTCGCCTGTACGTGAGCGTTGCCGGCGTCGGCATGACGCAACACGTTGGTCAGTGCTTCTTGGATCACGCGATACACGGTCTGGGCCAGCGGCCCGTCCATCCCGTCGAGAGCGGGATCTAGCGTGTCCGTCAGGACGATGTGTGGCGCTTGCTTGCGAAAATTCCGGAGCAGCGTCTCTACGCTGCTCGAAAGGCCCAGTTCCCCGATATAGAGCGGCCGCAGCCGGTCGAGGATACGGCGGTTGGTCTGCTGGAGCGCCTCGACCGAACGCAGCAGGTCCTGCGCCGAATTGCCGAGATGTCCCGCTGGCTGGGAGGCCTCGGCCAGCGCGACCGTGCCGGCGCGGATGCTGAACAGAAGCGTCCCGAGTTCGTCGTGCAGTTCACGGGCGAGATCGCGCCGCTCGTCGTCCTGGACCGACACCAGGCGGTGCATCAGCTCGCGATTGTCCTGGTTCAATTGCGCCAGCGTTGCAGCCAGCGCGTTCGCCTCTTCGCAGCTTTGCCGAATCTCCGCCGGACCGCCCACGGGAATCGGGCGGGTGTAGTCGCCCCGTCGTATTCGCGTGAGACCTTCGCCGAGATCTCGCAGGGGACGCAGGGCGGATCCTGTCAAGACATGGGCAATCGTGCCGGTAAGAACCATCATCACGACGACCAGGCCGGTGAGCGCAAGAAAGCCGATCCATTTCTCGAACAGGTCGGCCGACATGTCCGGCGCGGATACGATGTCGCCGACGCGTTTGCCGTCGATCATGACCGGGGATGCTGTCTCCATGTCGGGTATGGCGAGGAGGTCGACGAACCATTGCGGCACGCCATGCGGCTTGTGCAGGCCGCCCCTCGGCGGCGCCGTGGGATCTACTTCCATGGTGCGGAATTGGATATCGGAGGAGGTGTCCAGGGAATGGACGAAGGCGTCCAGTGTCCGCCGTGGATTGTCCGATGCGCGCAGGGTGTTGTTGAGTGCGGCAGCGATGGCCTCGGTCGAACGCCGCCGCGGCTCGCTCTCCTCCGCCAATTGGCCCGTCGCGAAAATCTGGAGCAGCACGCCCCCGAGGATCAGCGCAGCGAGAAAACTGGCCCCAAGCGGCAGAAACAATTGCGTTCGGAACGAAAGTCGTTGCCACATTAGGCCAATTCTAACGCGCATCGGCCGGATTTTCTCTTTCCATTTGTTCCCGCCGGTCTATGAGTCGAAGAACAAGAGAGTGCGCGATGCAAGATACCACCAAGCTGGCAACCAGGGTCCTGATCGTCGACGACCATCCCGTTGTGCTGTCGGGTTGCCGCACCCTGTTCGCGTCCGACCATTCGATCCGCATCGAGGAAGCGACGGACGCCAAATCCGGGCATCGCGCCTATGTCAGCAAGCGGCCCGACGTGACGGTGATCGACATCAGCCTGCCCGACGTCTCCGGCTTCGAGCTGATGCGGCGCATCCGCAAGGATGATCCCGGCGCCAAGATCATCATGTTCAGCATGAACGATGATCCGGCCTTCGTGGTGCGGGCAGTCGAGCTTGGTGCACAGGGCTATGTCTCCAAGGGGGACGATCCCAGGGTCCTCTTGAAAGCGGTGCGCAAGGTGGTCGCGGGCGACAATTTCATCTCGCCGCAGCTCGCGGAGGCCGTGACGTTTTCAGGAGCTGCGATCAAGGCCAATCCGGCTTCCCAGATGACACCGCGGGAGCTTGAAATTCTCCGCCTGCTCGGTCGCGGCAACAAGATCGTCGAGGTCGCCGAGGCGCTCGGCATCTCCTACAAGACGGTCGCCAACACGACCTCCCTGCTCAAGCAGAAGCTGGGCGCCAAGAACCACTCCGACCTGATCCGGATCGCAGTGGAAATCGGCATGAACTGAACTGACATGGCGCTGGCGACCGAACCGGCTGCTTCAGGACGCAGCGGTTCGGTCGGCGGATCGACGCCGCCCGTTGCCGGGCAATGCATGGACAACGGCTGACACCATCCGCGCACACAATGGACGCAGGCTGCATTCGTTCCTGATCTGGAAAAGTATCCCGGGAAGAAGTGGTATTTTGCTCCAGATCAACCGAAGGAATAGTTGTTCCCCTGCCAGACAGGGTCGGGATAAATAGGAACATTCTCCCGCGTGCGCGGTTTCACCTCTTGACGATTCCGCAACGGGCATCGAAGCTTGCGGACGAGTTTGGGGGGCGGCGACCCCGACGAGGCAAATCGGTCTGCACACAACGACAGGCCTTCCAAGAGAAGGGCTGCGGCAAATGCCGCAGCCCTTTTTCGTTTGGCTGGGGTAGGCGGAAGAGCGGTTTCCCGATGCCGCAAAACACTTTATGGTGGCCCAAAGCCTCTGGCTGTTGGCAAGTACTTACTTAAAATCAAAGGCTTAAGGATCGAGCGCCGCCTCGCCCCGCCTTTGGAGGGCAGTTTGACTCGTTATATCTCGACCCGGGGCGAGGCCCCGGAACTCGGCTTCTGCGACGTGATGCTGACCGGGCTCGCGCGCGACGGTGGCCTCTATGTGCCGGCCGTCTGGCCGCAGCTCTCCACCGAGGCCATCGCCGGATTCTTCGGTCGCCCCTATTGGGAGGTCGCGGTCGATGTGATTCGTCCCTTCGCCGGCGGCGAGATCTCGGACGCCGAGCTCGGCCGCATGGCCAACGAGGCCTATGCCACCTTCCGTCATCCCGCGGTGGTGCCGCTGCGCCAGATGGCGCCGCATCAGTTCGTGCTGGAGCTGTTCCACGGCCCGACGCTCGCCTTCAAGGACGTCGCGATGCAGCTGATCTCGCGGCTGATGGACCACGTGCTCGCCAAGCGCGGCCAGCGCACCACCATCGTGGTCGCAACCTCCGGCGATACCGGCGGTGCCGCCGTGGACGCCTTCGCCGGCCTCGAGAACGTCGATCTCATCGTGCTGTTTCCGCATGGCCGCATCTCCGAGGTGCAGCGGCGGATGATGACGACGACGGGGGCGGCCAATGTCCATGCGCTCGCCATCGAGGGCAATTTCGACGATTGCCAGGCGCTCGTGAAGGGGATGTTCAACAATCATCGCTTCCGCGATGCCACCGCACTATCCGGCGTCAATTCCATCAACTGGGCGCGCATCGTCGCCCAAGTGGTCTATTATTTTACGTCCGCCGTCGCCATCGGGGCGCCGGCGCGTGCGGTCGATTTCGTGGTGCCGACGGGCAATTTCGGTGACATCTTCGCGGGCTACGTCGCCAAGCGCATGGGGCTGCCGGTCCGCACCCTGCGCATCGCCGCCAACGTCAACGACATCCTGGCGCGCACGCTGAAAACCGGGATCTACGAGGTGCGCGAGGTGCACGCGACGGCGTCGCCATCGATGGACATCCAGATCTCGTCGAATTTCGAGCGGCTGCTGTTCGAGGCCGGCCGGCGCGACGCGGCGGGCGTGCGCCGTCTGATGGAACAGCTGAAGCAGTCCGGACGTTTCGTGCTGCCCGATGTGACGCTCGCCGCAATTCGCGATGGGTTCGACGCCGGGCGCGCCGACGAGACCGAGACCGCAGCGGCGATCCGCGCCGCCTGGCGCGAAGCGGGCGAACTGGTCGATCCCCATACGGCGGTGGCCCTCGCCGTCGCGGACCGCGACACCACCGACACGCGGGTGCCGAGCATCGTGCTCTCCACCGCCCATCCGGCCAAATTCCCCGATGCGGTCGAGGCGGCGTGCGGCCACCGGCCGCAACTGCCGGCCTGGCTCGACGGCCTGATGACCAAATCCGAACACATCAAGGTGATGAAGAACGATCAGGGCGAGCTCGAGCGGTTCGTGTTGTCGGTCAGCCGCGCCGCAAAGCAGGGAGTTGCCGGATGAGCGTCGAGATGTCCAAGCTTGCCTCCGGCCTGACCATCGTCACCGACAGGATGCCCCATCTCGAAACTGCCGCGCTCGGCGTCTGGGCCGGCGTCGGCGGGCGCGACGAGAAGCCGAATGAGCACGGCATCTCGCATCTGCTCGAGCACATGGCGTTCAAGGGCACGACGACGCGCTCCTCGCGCGAGATCGTCGAGGAGATCGAGGCGGTCGGCGGCGATCTCAATGCCGGCACCTCGACAGAGACGACGTCCTATTACGCGCGGGTGCTGAAAGCCGATGTGCCGCTCGCGCTCGACGTGCTCGCCGACATCCTCGCCAATCCCGCGTTCGAGCCCGACGAGCTGGAGCGCGAGAAGAACGTCATCGTGCAGGAAATCGGGGCCGCGCAGGACACGCCGGATGACGTCGTGTTCGAGCATCTGAACGAGCTCTGCTATCCCGACCAGCCGATGGGCCGCTCGCTGCTCGGCACTGCCAAGACCCTGCGCGCCTTCAACCGCGACATGCTGCGTGGCTACCTCTCGACGCACTATCGCGGGCCCGACATGGTGGTGGCGGCGGCCGGCGCGGTCGATCACGACCAGGTCGCCGCCGAGGTCGAAAAGCGCTTTGCAAGCTTCGAGGCGACGCCGGGACCCAAGCCGCAATCGGCCCAGTTCGGCCAGGGCGGTGTCAAGGTGGTGCATCGCGAGCTCGAACAGGCTCATCTGACGCTCGCGCTCGAAGGGGTGCCGCAGGCCGATCCGTCGCTGTTCTCACTCCAGGTCTTCACCAACATCCTCGGCGGCGGAATGTCGTCGCGCCTGTTCCAGGAGGTGCGCGAGAAGCGCGGCCTCTGCTACTCCATCTATTCGTTCCACGCGCCCTATACCGACACCGGCTTCTTCGGCCTCTACACCGGCACCGATCCGGCCGATGCTCCGGAGATGATGGAGGTGGTGGTCGACATCATGAACGAGTCGGTGGAGACGCTGACCGAGGCCGAGATCGCCCGGGCCAAGGCGCAGATGAAGGCGGGTCTGTTGATGGCGCTGGAGAGCTGCTCCTCCCGCGCCGAGCAGCTCGCCAGGCATGTGCTGGCCTATGGCCGCCCGCAAACCGTCCAGGAGCTGGTGGCCCGGATCGATGCCGTCAGCGTCGAATCGACACGGGACGCGGCCCGTGCGCTGCTGTTGCGGAGCCGCCCCGCCGTTGTCGCACTGGGTAGCGGCAGGGGTCTGGACACGGCGGTGTCTTTTGCGGAAGGATTGACCCGGGCGCGCGCCAAGGCGCGGCTGCATTAGGAGCCGCGCGCGGGCTGATCTGCCTCGGGAAGCATCACCATGGCCCTGTTTCGCCTGCCATCCAGTGGACCCGCCGCCCTCGCCCCGCGCGGCAACGGGTTGTTGCTGCGCGCACCGCAAATGTCGGACTTCCTGCAATGGGCTCATTTGCGGGAAACCAGCCGCGACTATCTCACGCCCTGGGAGCCGATCTGGCCGTCCGACGATCTGACGCGCTCCGGCTTCCGCCGCCGCCTCCGCCGCTATGCCGAGGACATCGCGGCGGACCGCTCCTATCCCTTTCTGATCTTCCGCGAACTCGACGGCGCCCTGGTCGGCGGCATCACGCTGGCCAATGTCCGGCGCGGCATCGTGCAGGCGGGGACCATCGGCTATTGGGTGGGCCAGCCTCATGCCCATCGCGGCTACATGACGGCGGCCCTGCGGGTGCTGCTGCCGACGCTGTTCGGCGAGCTCAATCTGCACCGGGTCGAGGCCGCCTGCATCCCCACCAATGCGCCGTCGATCCGGGTGCTGGAGAAGTGCGGCTTCTCGCGCGAGGGCCTGGCGCGCCGTTATCTCTGCATCAACGGGGTCTGGCAGGATCATTTGCTGTTCGGCCTCTTGCACGAGGATTTCCGC
>NZ_JAEMSD010000815.1 GCF_016462955.1 Bradyrhizobium sp.
CGCAGCGCAGCGCTACTTCAGCGGTGCGCTGCAGAGCCGGGGCCCATGCATCAGCACGTGCCGCGGCTTGCTGGGTCCCGGCTCTGCGCAGCAACGCGAAGAGCGTTGCAGCGCGTCCGGGACACGAGAGCGTCATCTGGGAGTTCGGCAGGTGCTCGCGCAACGAGAAGCTACCCCCAGACATGAGAAAGCGCCCGTGGGGGGCGGGCGCTTTCTGTAGTCGACTTGGGGTTGGGGTCGTCTACATATCCACGTGGCGACTTTGGGGGGCTGGTAAAGAGCCGCGTGAATTCCTGAAACTCATGTCTCCTAGCGAACGACCGAGGTGTTCGCGCTGGTGATGGTGACCGGCTTGCCGGCCTTCATGACGCGTGCAGTCTGGGTGAGGCCTTCGTCCGAGCTGGTCGCGCGTGCAGTGATGCCGAGGCCCGCAACCGCGATGCCGGCAACGAGGGCGACGACCACGATTTTCAGATGGGTCGCGCGGTCTGCACTGTAGATCGAGTGGTTCATGGAAGCCTCCTGCCGCCATCTACCCGAAGTAGTCGCCGGCCGTTTCAGGCAGGTTCATGCTTCCGGTGCCCAACAACCTAGTATTGGGGGGATTCGTTCCCAAGAGGCCATCACAAGAGCGTGAATGGACGTGAAAAGTCGCGATCAGAAATGGGGGCTGATGGCTCGTTTCTATAATTATTTCAAAGCTGTAATGTGCCTTTCGGATGGTTTTTGAGCTTTAGCCTGCACGGCGCCGGGAACTCAAAAACCATTTGCCTGTGACTGAAAAACACACGGCTTCTTAAGGCAAATCAGATGCTTCCGACCGTTTTCAACCTCGCCCTGGGGTGGATTTCCGCCTGCGACAACACGGTCGTCTGAGCCCGGAACCGTTCCACCAGGGACCGCACGAAGGGACGAATTGCCGCAGAGGTGACCAGCACCGGTGCCTCCCCTTCGCGCGCGGCGCGCTCGAAGGCCTCGCGCACGGCAGTCATGAATTCCGACAGTTTCGAGGGCTGCATCGCAAGGCTCCGCTCCTCGCCCTGGCCGATGATGGATTCGGCAAAGGCCTGCTCCCATTTCGCCGACAGCGCGATCAGCGGCAGGTAGCCGGCATACGAGGTGTTCTGCGCGCAAATCTGCCGCGCCAGACGCGCGCGGACGTGCTCGACCATGGTGGCCGGATTGCGCGAAAAGGCGAGCGAGTCCGCGATGCCTTCGAGGATGGTCGAGAGGTCGCGGATCGAGATGCGCTCGGCCAGCAGCAGCTGCAGCACGCGCTGGATGCCGGAGACCGTGACCTGTCCGGGGACGATGTCCTTGACCAGCTCGCTCTGCTCCTTCGGCAGCTCCTTGAGCAGCTTCTGCACCTCGCCGTAGGAGAGCAGGTCCGACATGTTGGCCTTGAGCAGCTCGGTGAGGTGGGTCGAGAGCACGGTGGCGGCGTCGACGACGGTGTAGCCCTTGAGCGAGGCCTCCTCCTTGAGGCTGGCGTCGACCCAGGTCGCGGGCAGGCCGAAGGTCGGCTCGGTGGTGTGGATGCCGGGCACCTGGACCTGGCTGCCGCCGGGATCCATCACCATGAACTGGTTCGGCCAGATCTTGCCGGTGCCGGCGTCGACCTCCTTGATCTTGATGATGTAGGTGTTGGCCTCGAGCTGGACGTTGTCGAGGATGCGCACCGCCGGCATCACGAAGCCCATCTCGATCGCGAGCGAGCGGCGCAGCGCCTTGATCTGCTCGGTGAGGCGGTCGGTGCCGTCGGGGCCGTTGACCAGCGGCAGCAGCGCATAGCCGAGCTCGATCTTGAGGTCGTCGATCTTGAGCGCGGCCGAGATCGGCTCCTCGGTCGCGGCGGCGCCCGGCGCACCCGGCGTTCCCGGAGCGGGCGCGGCGTGAACGGCTGCCTCGGCCTTGGCCGCCACCCGGTTGCGGTTGCGCGAGTTCCAGGCCAGCGCGCCGGCGCCGAGGCCAAGC
>NZ_JAEMSD010000030.1:0-4780 GCF_016462955.1 Bradyrhizobium sp.
CACACCGTCAGCGCGGCCATCACCGTGAGGCGCGCATCGCCGATCTCGCCGAATTTTCCGCGCAGCGACTGGATGCGCGTCTCCAGGGTTTCGGCGAGCTTGAGCAGCCGCACCTCCTGGCCCTCCTCGCAGGCCATGCGGTATTGCCGGCCATTGATGGTGACGTTGATGTGGCTCATCCGTCCTCTCCGGTATCGAGCACCGAGCGTATCGTGACGATGGCGGAATCCAGCCGGTCGGAGATCTCGCGATTGGTGCGCTCGAGCTTGCGCGCCTTCACCAGCGCGCCGTCGAGTTCGTCGGCAAGTCGCGAGCGATCCGCGCCGAGTGCCTGGATCCGCGCCGCGAGTTCGTTCTCGTCGCGATCGGCATCGCGGCGCCGCTCCACCGCACTTTCGAGCGCGTCGAGCGCCGCCGTGAGCCTGCGCGTCGCAATCTCGATCTCGACGGCGGATGTCTCCGTCATGGCGGAACTGTTGGATACGCGATCGGTCATGCAGTCAGCGGCGGAACCTGGCGGCCTTTGCCCAGTGGCCTTTCCCTGGAGCTCGCCGTCCGGCAAAAGACTCGGTTCGGCAAGCGGTTAGAAGCAGAAATTTACAAAGCAAGCTAGGGAAGCGCAACGCCGCCGCAAAACTATGCACCGATCAATCGGGACGGCGTCCCGATCGGTCGCTTCGGCCCGGCGCGTTGTCAGCGGAAAACCGATGTCCACACAGGCAACTTTTGCGGCCAAACGGGCGTTCGATTGCCTTGGACTCCCGGAACCGAGGTGCTATCCCAACGCCAACCTCCAGTGGCCGCCAGGCTTCTCCCGCGCGGGCAACCATCGCCAAGCGCTTCATTTCAGACGGATTTCAGACATGACGCAGGTCGATCACACCCGTATGGCCAACGCGATCCGCGGTCTTGCGATGGACGCCGTCGAGAAGGCGAAATCGGGCCATCCCGGCCTGCCGATGGGTGCGGCCGACATTGCCACGGTGCTGTTCACGCAGTTCCTCAAATTCGACATCGCTGCGACGGAATGGCCGGACCGCGACCGCTTCGTGTTGTCGGCCGGCCATGGCTCGATGCTGCTCTATTCGCTGCTCCATCTCCTCGGCAGCCCCGAGATGACGATCGACCAGCTCAAGGATTTCCGCCAACTGGGATCGCTGACCCCGGGCCACCCCGAACACGGCCACACCAAGGGCATCGAGACCACCACCGGCCCGCTCGGCCAAGGCATCTCGACTGCTGTCGGCATGGCGCTGGCGGAGAAGATGCTCGCCGCCGAATTCGGCAAGAAGATCGTCGACCATCACACCTATGTGCTCGCCTCCGACGGCGACCTGATGGAAGGCATCTCGCAGGAAGCGATCGCGATGGCTGGGCACTGGAAGCTGAACAAGCTGATCGTGCTCTATGACGACAACGGCATCTCGATCGACGGCCCGACCTCGATCAGCGATTCCGTCGACCAGGTGAAGCGCTTCAAGTCCGCCGGCTGGGCCGCCGAGAAGATCGACGGCCACGACGCGGCCGCGATTGCCGCGGCGATCGCACGCGCGCAGAAATCCAGCAAGCCGACGCTGATCGCCTGCCGCACCACGATCGGCTTCGGAGCGCCGCACAAGCAGGGCACCTCGAAGGTGCACGGCGAAGCGCTCGGCGCCGACGAGCTCAAGGCTGCCAAGGAAAATCTCGGCATATCGCTCGAGCCCTTCTCGGTGCCCGACGACGTGCTGAAGGCGTGGCGTGCGGCCGGCAGCCGCGGTGCTGCTGCGCGTCAGGAATGGGAAGCAAGATTCGGTGAGCTCGGCAGCCGCAAGCGCGCCGAGTTCGAGCGCCGCCTGCGTCACGAGCGCCCCGCCGCGCTCGCCAAGGCGTTCAAAGCCTACAAGAAGGAGCTGCTGGAGAAGCCGATGACGGCGGCGACCCGCAAGTCCTCCGAAGCGGTGATCGAGGTCATCGCCGGCGCCATGCCGATGGAATTCCTCGCCGGCTCGGCCGACCTCACCGGCTCCAACAACAACAAGGCGAAGTCGGCGACGGCTTTCTCCGCAAAGACGCCGAAGGGCCGCTTCATCCATTACGGCATCCGCGAGCACGGCATGGCCGCGGCGATGAACGGCATCTTCCTGCATGGCGGCTTCGCGCCGAACGGCGCGACCTTCCTGGTGTTCACCGATTACGCCCGGCCTGCGATGCGGCTCGCCGCGCTGATGGGCGCCGGCGTCGTCTATGTGATGACGCACGATTCGATCGGCCTCGGCGAAGACGGCCCGACGCATCAGCCGGTCGAGCATCTCTCCGCGCTGCGCGCCATCCCGAACATGCGCGTGTTCCGTCCGTGCGACGCCATCGAGGTCGCCGAGTGCTGGGAGCTCGCGCTCAACCGCGTGGACGGCCCGACCGTGCTGGCGCTGACACGGCAGAACCTGCCGCAGCTGCGGACCTCCGCCAACGAAAATCCGTGCCAGTACGGCGCCTACGAGCTGGTCGCTGCAGAGGGCGAGGCCAAGGCGACGCTGTTCGCGTCCGGTTCCGAAGTGGAGATGGCGGTCGCCGCCCAGAAGCAGCTGGCCGAGCGCGGCATTCCGACACGCGTGGTTTCGGTGCCCTCGCTCGAGCTCTTGTTAGCGCAACCAAAGGAACGCCGTGACGCGATCATCGGCAACGCGCCGATCAAGGTCGCGATCGAGGCCGCGGTGCGCTGGGGCTGGGACGCCGTGATCGGCCAGGATGGCGAATTTGTCGGCATGCACTCCTTCGGAGCCAGCGCGCCTCTCAACAAGATCTTCCAGCACTTCGGAATTACCGCCGAGGCCGCAGTTAACGCTGTGCTGAAGCGCATTTCCTGAGAGTTGAGATTGCCGCAAAAAAGGACTACGTAATCCCTCATATGATCAAGCACCGCCCGGCCGAACCGGGCGTCCGCCCCTAAAAAATCCTCGCAAGCGCGCTATCCGCGCGTTGTGCGGGATGACAACGGTCATTGAAGGAGACGAAACATGGCAGTCCGCGTCGGAATCAACGGTTTTGGCCGCATCGGCCGCAACATCCTGCGGGCTATCGCCGAGTCCGGCCGCAAGGACATCGAGGTCGTCGGCATCAACGACCTCGGCCCGGTCGAGACCAACGCCCATCTCCTCCGCTTCGACAGCGTCCATGGCCGCTTCCCCGGCACCGTCACCGTCGACGGCGACTCGATCAATCTCGGCGGCGGCAAGATCAAGGTGACCGCCGAGCGCGATCCCTCGAAGCTGCCCTGGAAGGATCTCGGCGTCGACATCGCCATGGAATGCACCGGCATCTTCACCTCCAAGGACAAGGCCTCCGCACACCTCACCGCCGGCGCCAAGCGCGTGCTGGTCTCCGCGCCCGCCGACGGCGCCGACGCCACCATCGTCTACGGCGTCAACCACGAGACGCTGACCAAGGACCATCTGGTCGTCTCCAACGGCAGCTGCACCACCAACTGCCTGGCGCCGGTCGCCAAGGTGCTGAACGACCTCGTCGGCATCGAGACCGGCTTCATGACCACGATCCATGCCTATACCGGCGACCAGCCGACGCTCGACACGATGCACAAGGATCTCTACCGCGGCCGCGCCGCGGCGATGTCGATGATCCCGACCTCGACCGGTGCTGCGAAGGCGATCGGCCTCGTGCTGCCCGAGCTGAAGGGCAAGCTCGACGGCGTCGCGATCCGCGTGCCAACCCCGAACGTCTCGGTGGTCGACCTCAAGATCGTCGCCAAGCGCGCAACCGACGCCAAGGAGATCAACGCGGCGATGAAGCGCGCCTCCGAGCAGCAGCTCAAGGGCATCCTCGGCTACACCAATGCGCCGAACGTCTCGATCGACTTCAACCACGACCCGCACTCCTCGACCTTCCACGAGGACCAGACCAAGGTGCAGAACGGCACGCTGGTGCGCGTGATGTCCTGGTACGACAACGAGTGGGGCTTCTCGAACCGCATGGCGGACACCGCCGCCGCGATGGCGAAGGTGATTTAAGAACAGGTCTCGTGTCCCGGACGCGGTGCAGCGCACTTGCGCTGCTCCGCAGAGCCGGGACCCATCTAGCCGCGGGACTCGCTGTGATGTGGGTCCCGGTTCTGCAGCGCACCGCTTCGCGCTGCGCAGCGCCCGGGACAAGGAAGCGTTCGATGACCAACAAATTCCGCACCCTCGACGACGCCGACGTGAAGGGCAAGCGCGTGCTGCTGCGCGTCGATCTCAACGTGCCCATGGAGAACGGGCGCGTCACCGACGCCACCCGGCTCGAGCGCGTCGCGCCGACCATTACGGAGCTCGCCGACAAGGGCGCCAAGGTCATCCTGCTCGCGCATTTCGGCCGGCCGAAGGGGCGCGATGCCAAGGACTCGCTGAGGCCGGTCGCCGAGGCGCTGTCGAAGGTGGTGAAGAAGCCCGTCGCCTTCGCCGAGGATTGCATCGGCGAGCCCGCGGCCAAGGCCGTTGCCGGCCTGAAGGACGGCGAAATCCTCTGCCTGGAGAATACCCGCTTCCACAAAGAGGAAGAAAAGAACGATCCGGCCTTCGTCGCGGAATTGGCGAAGCTCGGCGACATCTGGGTCAATGACGCGTTCTCGGCCGCGCACCGCGCCCACGCCTCGACCGAAGGCCTCGGCCACAAGCTGCCGGCCTATGCCGGCCGCACCATGCAGGCCGAGCTGGACGCGCTGGAGAAGGCGCTGGGCTCGCCGACCAAGCCGGTGATCGCGATCATCGGCGGCGCCAAAGTCTCGACCAAGATCGACCTTCTGGAAAAC
>NZ_JAEMSD010000030.1:4790-12660 GCF_016462955.1 Bradyrhizobium sp.
ACGCGCTCGTGATCGGCGGCGGCATGGCCAACACCTTCCTGCACGCGCAGGGCATCGGGATCGGCAAGTCGCTGGCCGAGAAGGACCTCGCGGCGACCGCGCTGCGCATCATGGAGAAGGCGGAAGCCGCCAATTGCGCGATCATCCTCCCCGTGGACGCCACCGTGGCCTATCATTTCCAGGCGAACGCGCCCTCGCACGCCTACGGGCTCGACGCGATCCCCGCCGACGGCATGATCCTCGACGTCGGCCCGCAGTCGATCGCGCGCGTCCATGCCGCCATCGACGACGCCGCCACGCTGGTCTGGAACGGCCCGCTGGGCGCGTTCGAGATGCAGCCGTTCGACCGCGGCACGGTCGCGGCGGCCAAGCACGCCGCCGAGCGCACCAAGGCCAAGAAGCTGATCTCGATTGCCGGTGGCGGCGACACCGTCGCGGCGCTCAACCAGGCGCATGTGGCCGGTGACTTCACCTACGTCTCGACCGCAGGCGGTGCGTTCCTCGAGTGGATGGAAGGCAAGCCCCTGCCCGGCGTCGAGGTTCTGCGTATCAAGTAAGCAAGCGGCCTTTCACAATCAGCCTTGCAGGCCCCAACGGGAGAAAAAGACAGATGGCTCGGATCACGTTACGTCAATTGCTCGACCACGCGGCGGAGAACGATTACGGCGTACCGGCCTTCAACATCAACAACATGGAGCAGGCGCTGGCGATCATGGACGCGGCCAACCAGGTCGACGCGCCCGTCATCATCCAGGCCTCCCGCGGCGCCCGCTCCTACGCCAACGACGTCATGCTCAAGCACATGATGGACGCGGTCACCGAGATCTATCCGCACATCCCGGTCTGCGTGCATCTCGACCACGGCAACGAGCCTGCGACCTGCATGACCGCGATCCAGGCCGGCTTCACCTCGGTGATGATGGACGGCTCGCTGAAGGCCGACGGCAAGACCCCCGGCGACTGGACCTACAATGTCGGCGTCACCAAGACCGTGACCGACATGGCCCATCTCGGCGGCATCTCGGTGGAAGGTGAGCTCGGCGTGCTCGGCTCGCTCGAGACCGGCATGGGCGACAAGGAAGACGGCCACGGCGCCGAAGGCAAGCTCAGCCACGACCAGCTCCTGACCAACCCGGACGAAGCCGTGAAGTTCGTGCAGGAGACCAAGGTCGACGCGCTCGCGATCGCGATGGGGACGTCTCACGGCGCCTACAAATTCACCCGCAAGCCCGACGGCGACATCCTCGCCATGAACGTGATCGAGGAGATCCACCGCAAGCTGCCGAACACCCACCTCGTCATGCACGGCTCCTCCTCGGTGCCTCAGGATCTCCAGGACATCATCAACGCCTATGGCGGCAAGATGAAGCCGACCTGGGGCGTGCCGGTGAGCGAGATCCAGCGCGGCATCAAGAACGGCGTGCGCAAGATCAACATCGACACCGACAACCGGATGGCGATGACCGGCCAGATCCGCAAAGTGCTCAAGGACAGCCCGGAAGAGTTCGACCCGCGCAAATATCTGAAGCCGGCGATGGAAGCCATGACCAAGCTGTGCAAGCAGCGCCTGCAGGAGTTCAACACCGCGGGGCAGGCCTCCAAGATCAAGAAGGTGCTGACCACCGCCGAGATGGCCAAGCGCTACGCCAAGGGCGAGCTGGATCCGAAAGTGGCGTAACCGATCGCGCGCACCGCTTTCCGTCATTCCGGGGCGCGCGCAGCGCGAGCCCGGAATCCATGGTGCCACCATCGACGCGGATCAATGGATTCCGGGCTCGCGCCAAGGGGCGCGCCCCGGAATGACCGAGTCCTCCCCCACCCTGCGACGAACGTTAACTCGGCAATTGCCCGAGAACGGTCTATTTTCCCGGGCAAGGGCAGAGTCGTTTTGGGAGGACCTCTCGATGAACCTGACTGAGCTCAACAAAGTCGCGACCGCCATGGTGGCGCCCGGCAAGGGCATCCTTGCCGCCGACGAATCTTCCGGCACCATCAAGAAGCGTTTTGACGCGATCGGGGTGGAATCGACCGAAGACAACCGACGCGACTATCGCGAGATGCTGTTCCGGTCGAACGAGGCCATGAGCCAATTCATCTCCGGCGTGATCCTCTACGACGAGACGATCTGGCAGAATGCCAAGGACGGCACGCCGCTGGTGAAGCTGATCGAGCAGGCCGGCGCCATCCCCGGCATCAAGGTCGACGAGGGCACGCAGGCCCTGCCGATGTGCCCGGGTGAAACAGTCACCGTCGGGCTCGACAGGCTGGCCGAGCGGCTGAAGAAATATTACGAGCGCGGCGCGCGCTTCGCCAAATGGCGCGCGGTGATCGACATCGACGGCGGCCGGGGCATTCCCTCGATGACCGCGATCAGCGTCAACGCGCACGCACTGGCGCGCTACGCCGCGCTGTGCCAGGCCGCGCAGATCGTACCGATCGTCGAGCCGGAGGTGCTGATGGACGGCGACCACGACATCGACCGCTGTTATGAGGTGACGAGCCGCGTGCTCAACAAGACGTTCCAGGAACTGCGCGTGCAGCGCGTCGCGCTCGAAGGCATGGTGCTGAAGCCGAACATGGTGGTCCCAGGCAAGAAATGCCCGAAGCAGGCCTCGATCGAGGAGGTCGCGGAAAAGACGATCCGGCTGCTGAAGGCCTGCGTGCCGGCGGCGGTGCCCGGCATCGCCTTCCTCTCCGGCGGCCAGTCCGACGAAGAGGCGACCGCGCATCTCAATGCCATGCACAAGCTCGGCACGCTCCCCTGGGGCCTGACCTTCTCCTATGGCCGCGCGCTGCAGGCAGCCCCACAGAAGGCCTGGTCGGGCAAGCCTGAGAACGTCGCGGCTGGCCAAACCGCCTTCAGCCATCGCGCGCGGATGAACGGCCTCGCCTCCAAGGGCGAATGGCAAAGCAGCCTGGAACAGAGGGCAGCCTGATCTTGTCGAACAAACCGCCTTCGCCGCGCCCGGCGCCGCGCCTCTATCTCGCAACGCCCGTCGTCGACGATCCCGCGGCGCTCGTTGCCAAGCTGCCGGGCCTGCTCGCCGCCGCCGACGTCGCCGCCGTACTGCTGCGGCTTAAGGAGACCGACCAGCGCACCATGATCACGCGCGTCAAGACCCTCGCACCGCCGGTGCAGAAGGCCGGCGCTGCGCTGCTGGTCGACGGCCATGCCGAGCTGGTCGCGCGCGGCGGCGCCGACGGCGCGCACCTGCCCGGCATCGCCGCGCTGAAGGAGGCGCTGCCCTCGCTCAAGCCCGATCGCATCGCCGGTGTCGGCGGGCTCACGACGCGGCACCATTCCATGGACGCCGGCGAGATCGGCGCGGATTATTTGCTGTTCGGCGAGCCCGATGCCAAAGGCCAGCGGCCGTCATCCCAGGCCATCGCCGAACGGCTGGACTGGTGGGCCGAGCTGTTCGAGCCGCCCTGCGTCGGCTTTGCCGTTTCGCTGGAGGAGGCCTACGATTTCGCCGCAGCCGGCGCCGATTTCGTCCTGGTTGGCGACCTCGTCTGGGCCGATCCGCGCGGACCCAAGGCCGCGCTGGTCGAGGTCGACGCTGCGATCAAGAAGGCCCATGCGGCAGCCACGGCCGGCCAGGATCCTGCGAGCCAGGATCCTCCGAGCAAGGAGCACGGCTCGCGCCCGACATGAAGCTCCCCTGCATCACCCTGCTGGCCACGCTGCTGCTGACGGTGCCCGCGGCCGCGCAGCTCCAGATCACGCCGCCGGCCACGACGCCGAGCGCGCCGGCAGAGAAGCAGAAGCCAAAGCCGCCCGCGCCCGCCAAGAAGCAAGAGGCCGCACCGGCACCCAAGCCGTCGGCATCGCCCAAACCGTCCCCCTCGCCGTCTCCCTCGCCGAAGCCGGCCGCGACCGTCATCCCCGCGCCGCCGACCGACGATCCCAACGTCGACCTCGTGTTCGGTGCCTATCAGCGCGGCCAGTACAAGACGGCGTTCGAGCTGGCCACGGCGCGCGCGCAAGCCGGCGATCCCAAGGCGATGACCATGCTCGGCGAGCTCTATTCCAACGCCATGGGCATCAGGCGCGACTACGCCAAGGCCGCCGAATGGTACAAGCGCGCAGCGGACGCCGGCGACCGCGAGGCAATGTTCGCGCTCGCCATGCTGCGCATCTCCGGCCGCGGCGGCAAGGTCGACAAGAACGAGGCGGTCAGGCTGATGGCCTCCGCCGCGAAGCTCGGCGAGCCCAAGGCCGCCTATAATCTCGCCTTGCTCTATCTGGACGGCCAGACCCTGCCGCAGGACGTCCGGCGTTCGGCGGAACTGCTGCGCCAGGCCGCCGATGCAGGCCTGCCCGAAGCGCAATACGCGCTCGCGACCTTCTACAAGGAAGGCACCGGCGTGCCGAAGGACGCCGAACGCGCGGTGCGGCTGCTGCAGGCCGCCTCGCTCGCCGACAATGTCGATGCCGAGGTCGAATATGCCATCGCGATGTTCAACGGCACCGGCACGCCGAAGAACCAGCCGGCCGCCGTCGCCCTGCTCCGCAAGGCCTCCCGCCAGGGCAGCGCGATCGCGCAGAACCGGCTGGCCTGGGTGCTGATCAACGGCGTCGGCGTCCCCACGGACAAGGTCGAGGGCTTCAAATGGCACCTCGTGGCCAAGACGTCGGGCAAGGGCGACCCGGAGCTCGACAAGCAATTGTCCGAACTGCCGGCCGAGGACCGCTCCAAGGCCGAGGCCGCCGCGAGGAAGTGGCTCGGGACCAAATGACTTGACGCGGGGTCCCTCACGGGGCACCCAGTCCCTCAAACGGGCGCGTTTTTGCGCCCATCTCCCCGGTCAAGACCAGAGCTCATGCTGTACTCCGCCACTATCAACGTCATGGTCAAGGCGGCGCGCCGCGCCGGCCGCAGCCTCAAGCGCGATCTCGGCGAGATCGAACATCTCCAGGTCTCGCTGAAGGGCCCGGCGAATTTCGTCTCGCTCGCCGACAAGCGCGCCGAGGAGATCCTCTACCAGGACCTCGCCAAGGCCCGGCCCGGCTACGGCTTCATCGGCGAAGAGGGCGGCACCCGCGAGGGTACCGACAAGAGCCACACCTGGATCGTCGATCCGCTCGACGGCACCACCAACTTCCTGCACGGCATCCCGCAATTTGCGATCTCGATCGGGCTGGCGCGCGAAGGCACGGTGATCGCGGGCGTGATCTACAACCCCGCCAATGACGAACTCTACATCGCCGAACGCGGCAAGGGCGCCTTCCTCAACGACCAGCGCCTGCGCGTCGCCGGCCGCCGCCAGCTGAACGAATGCGTGTTGGCCTGCGGCCTGCCCCATATCGGCCGCGGCGACCACGAGGAATTCCGCCGCGAGATGACCGCGCTCCAGGGCCGCGTCGCAGGGCTTCGCCGCTTCGGCGCCGCCTCGCTCGATCTCGCCTTCGTCGCGGCGGGGCGGCTCGACGGCTATTGGGAGCGCAACCTGCAATCCTGGGACATCGCCGCCGGTATGATCATGGTACGCGAGGCGGGCGGGACGGTGAGCGACATCAGCACGCCCGGCGATCCGCTGGTGACCGGGGACGTGGTGTGCGGGAATGAGTTCGTGCACGGGGAACTGGTGAAGGTGCTGAGGAAGTAGGGGGCAGGCCTGTCGCTCCTGTCAACGCCTGGCGAAATATTGACGGATATCCTCGAGCGCAGCATCGGGATTTTCATAGTCCCGGGCAAAGCTCTTCATAGGGCTCCAGTGAGGTCCGACCGGGACCACGTGGCAGATGCCGCTGAGTGACTGCTCCACTTCGCCAACGACTTCATCCCGCTCGACCCAGATCAGGCGGTAACGTCCCATCACGACGTCATCGGTCCGCATTTCAATCGTTGCCATATGATCGTCTCCCAGACCGATCGATGAAAACCCTTGCTTGCCGGGAGAGGTTCCTAATTCAACGCGTATGGAACCTACCGCACGGCGCCGCTTTATTGCCTCGACCAATGCGAGTGGAGGTTTGTCATTCTCGCGCCTGCCAAACAGCTGCTGGATCGTGTCCGACGTTTCTCGAATTCGCGTTCGAAGCAGCGGCCCGCACAGATGAAACGCAACGCGTCGGCCCCGAGGTCTGGCAGGCGTTTCACGCTTCCGGACTTGGCATGGCAGCCTTCAGTGAAGCCCAGGGCGGGGCGGGCCTTTCCGAGCCGGAGCGTCAAGGCGATCTCTGCGTCGTCCTACGCATGCTCGGCGCGGCTGACCTTTCCGTAGCGCGACTTTTCGAGGGACATACCAACGCGGTCTCGCTGGTGCTTCGCTACGGCTCGCCGGTGCAAATCGAGAAACTCGCGCATGACGTGAAGATGGGCGAACTGACGGGCGTCTGGGGCGCAGAAGATGCGGCCGGACTCAAACGTCATCAGGACGCAGCCGGATGGCGGCTCGAGGGACGCAAAATCCTGGCATCGGGCGCGGGCTTTGTGCGAAGGCCGATCGTTACTTGCGCGACGGATGACGGACCCGTCATGTTGCTCCTCGACCTGTCCGGCACCGAGAATGTCGACGAGACCAGCTGGACCGCGCTGGGCATGCGAGCGTCCGCCACGCGATCGATCGATTTCAGCGGTCTCGTCATTCGCGCCGGCCAACAAGTCGGACGCGCAGGGGATTACATGCGGCAGCCATTCTTCTCGGGCGGCGCTTGGCGCTTTTGCGCGGTTCATCTCGGGGCGATCGAACGTCTCACCGAACTTTTCCGCGACGATCTCGTGAGTCGCAATCGCGGTGGCGACCCCTATCAACGAGAGCGGCTGGCGCAATGTGCCGTGGCGACAGGCACGGCGTTACTGTGGATCGAAGAGGCGGCCCTCCGCTTTGCAAACGATCTTTTGACGCCCGCTCATGTCGTTGCTTACGTCAATTTGACGCGTATGGTGACGGAACGCGCGGGGCTCGACGTCATGGAACTGGTCCAGCGTGGAATGGGCCTGAAAGGATTCATACGTCCACACCCAGTTGAGCGGATCTGCCGGGATCTCAGCACCTATTTGCGTCAGCCCGCGCCCGACCTCGCCATGAGCGATGCGGCGGGCGCGTTGATGGAGGAAACGTTGCCGCTCGGGCCTTTCGCGTGAAAGTTGGTCGCTATTTGGAGCTGGTTCGTGAATTGCCTGTCGAATCCTGGCGGGATCTCACGCACGGTCGTCCCTTTTTGATTATCGCCCCCCATCCGGACGACGAGACTCTGGGCACAGGAGGCCTCATCGCGCTTGCATGTCGTGAGAGCCAGAATCCTTCCCTCGTTCTGGTCACCGACGGGACCGGCTCTCATCCTGGCTCTCGATCACATCCGCCGGAGCGACTCGGCGCCATCAGAAGAGCTGAGCTCGGTGAGGCGACCCGCATTCTGGGTCTTGCAAGCCAGTCCGTTCATTATCTCGGATTACCAGACACTGCAGTCCCCACCCGAGGGCCAAACTTCGAGCGAGCGACCAACGCGATCAGCGATCTGGTTCAGCAGAATGGCGCGGAAACCGTGTTTGTGACTTGGACGTTTGACCCTCATTGCGATCATCAGGCCGCAGCGTTGATTGCCGAGCGGGTGCGCGATCGACATCCAGGGATTCGGCTGATGTCCTATCCTATCTGGGGCTGGCATCTTCCACCTGCCGACGAGGTGGCCGCGCCACAGCCGCGGGGCGTTCGAGTCGACATTTCCTCCGTGATGGCCGTGAAGCACCGCGCTATTGCGGCCCACGTCTCCCAGATGACGGATCTGATCGCGGATACTCCCGAAGGTTTTCGCTTCACCGAGACCACGCTTGCGCCGTTCCTCGGCCCCTTCGAATACTTCATCGAGGTGCCCTCCTGATGGTCCATTCCTCCTCATTGCCCGCGTCTTACTTCGAGCGTA
>NZ_JAEMSD010000030.1:12670-20073 GCF_016462955.1 Bradyrhizobium sp.
TACAAGGACGACATCGATCCCTGGCGATTTCGGACCAGCGACTATGAGCGCGAAAAATACGACGCAACAATCGGTGCCCTCGCCAAGAAACGCTATCGTCACGGCCTGGAAGTCGGCTGTTCCATCGGCGTGCTGACGGCGATGTTGTCTGCGCGATGCGAGCAACTGCTGGCCATCGATGCCTCCCCTACTGCGATTGCCGAAGCCAAGCGAAACGCCCCTTCCCGCGTGGAATTCAGGGTTGCGACCGTTCCCGGCGATTTTCCGGACGGAATTTTCGATCTCATCGTGCTGTCGGAGGTCTTGTACTATTTCTCTGCCAATGACTTGAACAGCATCGCCGAACTCTGCGTGTCCAAGCTCTCGTCAGAGGGAGAGATCATTCTATGCCATTGGCTTGGCGAGACCGATTATCCGCTGACGGGACACCAGGCCAGCGATCTTTTCGCGGCGACAGTGGCGACGCGATTGCCGTCGCGGAAGATTTTGCACGATGCAATCTATCGTCTCGAACGGCTGTCTGCGCGGGCGTCTGACGCAAGTGACGCAGGATAAACCGCGCGAGGGCAATCTGACGCGGCAGCTGTGACGGCCGAAGGGGGGCGGCGCGCTTGAGATGCGCGCCGATCAGGTCCCATGTGTCAGCAAAAGCCCCAGTGCCGGTGTCATGCACCGAAGATCCGGGCACGACACGCTCGCAAGCCTCCGCCATCCGTCCCTCGCGGCAGGCGCGCCGCAGGAAGCCCCGGACCATGGCACGACGGAAAGTATACAGGGCGGGCTCCAGTTCGTCGTCGCAAATGGCATCAGGCACATCGCGCCGATGACGCATGGTATCGGCCGCACCGCCCGCCGCCCTTCCGTCGAGCCGGCCCGACGTCATAACGGCGACATCGAGCGCATGCCTCACCTTGAAATTCCGCCGGTCCAGAAGTTGCGTGAACGCGACGTCCTCGCCGAGCGCTTGCGGTGGCAGCCCGCCGACCGCACGATAGGCCCGCAACGTCACGGCAAGGCTGGACCCGGAAGACACCCGATGATTTGGCCAGGGATCATGCGATCGAGGATCGCACCGTGCATAGATTTCGGCAACCAGTCGCAGATAGCTATCCTCGAGCCGTCCGCGTTCGAGGAAATTTGGCCCGAGACGAACGATTTCAAGCGGCTCCGCATCAATGGTGCCGGCAACGCAGTCCACGCCGTCGCGGAAGTGATGGTACGTATTGGCAAGCCAGGTGGGTGCGACCGTGCTATCTGCGTCCGTCGTCAGGATTATGCCCTCTGAGCAATCGGAGAGGCGCTTTGCGGCCTCGTCCATTGCTAAGCGGCGCGCACCGCCAGCGGTCGCGCTGCCTAAGGCCAGATCGACTTCGATCACGGTAAGCCGGTAAGGCAGCAACGCAGCATAGGCGCGCGCGAGTTGCGCTGTCTCATCCGTGCAATTGTTCGCAAGCAGCACAACCTGAAACGCACGGGCGACGGGCGCACCCAGGCTATCGCGTTGCATCGCTAGCGCAGCAAGGCATCGTTCGATCCGCCCCGCTTCGTTCCGGGCAGGTATTGCAACAATGGCGGGAAGAGGCTGGAACACGGTGATCAGCAATGGTCCAAACAAAACTTTGCGTGGTTAAAACCCTGACTGCTAATTCCCCATCGGCGGCCATGTTCCGCGGTACTCCAGGCCATGCGCTTTGCCGCGGATCGGCCCGTAACGGCTCAATAAGGCTTCTGCTCAACCGGCCGGTTCCTTCCTCGCGAAGCCTCCTGGCGAGTCGATCTGCCACTTCTAATCGTCGTCTACCGGCATTTCCTCGCGATATTCGCCGCCGAGAGTCAGGCCCTCGATCGTGGTGGCGCCTTTCGACTTGATGACGCGGCGGAGCGGGACCGCGCTCTCGCTTCGCAAGGCCTCCATCAATTGCTCCGAGTGGGTGACGATCCAGATGTCGGCGCGGCTCGATGCCTTGGCGATCAGCCGGGCCAACGGTGCCAGCAGCGACGGATGCAGGCTGGTCTCGGGTTCGTTCAGCGCGATGAACGGTGGCAGCCGATAGCCCATGAAGACGGCGAGCAGACAAATGTATTTCAGCGTGCCGTCGGACAGTTCATGCGCCTCAAACGAACGCGGCATATCCTCGAGTTGCAGATCGAATTCACACGCGCCGTTTCTTTCCCACGCGCGGAGCTCGGCGCCCGGGAAGGCATCCTGGATCGCGTCCTGCAGGTCGACAGCGTCATCCCTGATGGCAAAGAGCGTCGCCAGTGCAGCGGCCAGATCGCTACCGTCGGCACTGAGCGAGGGCGTCGTGATCGCGAGGCAAGGCTTTCGTATCGGCGACGCCGGATCGGTGCGAAAGTCGTGATAGAAGCGCCAGCCCAGCATTGCGCTCCTGATCAGATCGATTTCGGGGCAGCTCTTGCTGTCGGAGAAGCCCGCAAGCGCCGGCTCGGACGGCAGCACAGCATCCTTGTGACTGCTCCATGCGCCGCTGTCGCTGCGGACGCTGACGAGCGAATTCTTCCGCTCCATCAGCAGAACCGTTCGTTTGCCCTGCGTCGCCTCGATTGTCTCTTCCTTGATCATCGGCTCGCCGGTAAACGCTGCCTCAACCGGGCTGGGAAATCCGATCTCAATGGAATATTTCAGGCGATCGAACCTGGCCGACAATCGCAGTCGTCCATCCTCGCCCCGTTTGCGGATGCCTGACCAGCAGACCGAATTCAGTCCGCCCTCCTCGGCGATCGTGCGCGTGATCCGCCCGGCCGCCGCGTCGCGCAACAGCGACAGCGACTTGTAGAGATTGGATTTGCCGACGCCATTTTCCCCCACGAAGACGGACAGGGGGTGGATTGGGAGGGAGAGCCGCCGGATCGAGCGATAGTTCGAAATCGCAATATCGGTCAGACGCATCAGGCACTCTCTTCAATCCAGGGATGCAGTCTGGATCGGCACCTCCGGGAAAGCAAGCTCTCGGCTCGTCATTCCGGGGCGCGCCTCTTGGCGCGAGCCCGGAATCCCTTCATCAACCGTGAATGCGGCCCGATGGATTCTAGATGCGCAATTGCGCATCATAGCTCGTGCTTCGCACGCCCCGGAATGACGGACCGGTACGTCAGTGGCCCGAGTGCGCCCGCGCCGGCCGGCCGTGCGCTTCAGCTTCCTTGGCAACTTTCGGCTCCCTGTCCCCGCCCAGCACGCGCTGCACCGAGACGAAGAACACCGGCACCATCAACAGTGCCAGGATCACCACCGCGATCATGCCGCCCATCACGACGCTGCCGAGCGCCTGCTGGCTGGCGCCGCCGGCACCATGGGCGATCGCCATCGGCAGCACGCCGCAGATGAAGGCAAGGCCGGTCATCAGAATCGGGCGGAAGCGCAGGCGGCAGGCTTCGATGGTGGCTTCCACCAGTGGCTTGCCCTCTTTCCGCAGATCCTTCGCGAACTCGATGATCAGGATGGCGTCCTTCGCGGCGAGTCCGATGATGGTGATCAGGCCGACGGTGAAATAGACGTCGTTGGGCAGGCCGCGCAGCATCGCGGCGACGACGGCGCCGACGATGCCGAGCGGCACGGTCAGCAGCACCGCGAGCGGAATGGTCCAGCTCTCGTAGAGCGCGGCGAGGCACAGGAACACCACGAAGACCGAGAGCGCGAGCAGGAACGGTGCCTGCGAGCCCGACAGCTTTTCCTGAAGCGACTGTCCGGTCCATTCGTAGCCGAATCCGCGCGGCAGGCGGCCGGCAAGCCGCTCCATCTCGGCGATCGCGTCGCCCGAGGTGAAGCCGGGCTTGGCTTCGCCGGAGATGCGCACCGCCGGATAATAGTTGAAGCCGGCGATCTGGGTCGGGCCGCGGGCCCATTCGATCGTGGCGAAGGACGAGAACGGCACCAGCTGGCCGCGGCTGTTCTTGACGTTGTAGTTGAGAATGTCCTCGGTGCGCATGCGGTCTCTCGCATCCGCCTGCACCACGACGCGCTGCATGCGGCCGCGGTTCGGGAAGTCGTTGATGTAGTTCGAGCCGAGATTGGTCGAGATCGTGTTGTTGATGTCCTCGAAGGTGACGCCGAAGGCGCCGGCCTTCTCGCGGTCGATGACGAGATTGACCACGCCCGCCTCGGGCAGGCCTTCGATATAGACCTTCTGCAGCACCGGGCTGGCATTGGCTTCCGCGATCAACTGATCGGCGGCGCGCATCAATTGTTGATAGCCCTTCTGGCCGCGGTCCTGGAGACGGAAGGAGAAGCCGGAGGAGTTGCCGAGATTGTCGATCGGCGGCGGCTGCAGCGCCGAAATCTTCGCATCGCGGATCGACGAGCCGAGGTCGCGGTTGACGTCGTTGACGATCGCGGCCGCGGAGTCCTGCGGGCCGCGCTCCGACCAGTCCTTCAAGGTGATGAAGGCCTGCGCGGTGTTCATGCCCTGGCCGGAGAAGCTGAAGCCCGTGAGGAAGGTGACATCTTTGACACCCGGCCGTGCGGCGAGGTATTTTTCGACCTTCTCGATCACGGCCTCGGTGCGGGCATAGGACGAATCCGACGGCGTCTGCACGTCGGTGGTGATGAAGCCCTGGTCATCGACGGGCAGGAAGCCGCCGGGCAGATTGATGAAGGCCCAGGACAGACCGACAAGCAGCGCCGCATAGACCAGCATCAGGCGGCCGGTACGGTTCAGCGAGAAGCCGACGGTGCGCGAATAGCGTTCCTTGGCACCTTCGAGCATGCGGTTGAACCAGCCGAACACCCGGCCAAAGACGCCCGGTTTCGCATGGCCATGGCCGGCCTCGACGGGCTTGAGCAGCGTCGCGCACAAGGCCGGCGTCAGCGACAGCGCCAGGAACGCGGAGAAGCCGATCGCCGCGACCATGGTGACGGAGAACTGGCGGTAGATGATGCCGACCGAGCCGGGGAAGAACGCCATCGGCACGAACACCGCCATCAGCACCAGGGTGATGCCGATGATGGCGCTGGTGATCTGCGACATGGCTTTGCGCGTCGCTTCCTTCGGCGGCAGGCCTTCCTCGGCCATGATGCGCTCGACGTTCTCGACCACGACGATGGCGTCGTCGACGAGGATACCGACCGCGAGCACCATCGCGAACATCGAGAGCATGTTGATGGAATAGCCGGCGAGCAGCAGCATGGTGCAGGCGCCCAGCAGCGCCACGGGCACCACGATCGTCGGGATGATGGTGTAGCGGATGTTCTGCAGGAACAGGAACATCACCACGAACACCAGCACCACCGCCTCGATCAGCGTCGTCAGCACCTTCTTGATCGAGGCCTCGACCACGGGCGTGATGTTGTAGGGGATCGCGTAAGTGATGTTGGCCGGGAAGAAGCGCGACAGCTCCTTCATCTTGGCTTCGACCGCGCTCGCGGTCGCCAGCGCATTGCCGGTCGGCGACATCAGCACCGACAGACCCGCGGTCGGCTTGCCGTTGAGACGCGTGTTGAACTGGTAGCTGAGGCCGCCGACCTCGACGCGCGCGACATCGCGCAGGCGCACGGTCGACCCGTCGGCATTGGCGCGCAGGATGATGGCGCCGAATTCGTCCGGCGAGGAGAGCTGCCCCTTAACCAGCACCAGCGACGAGGTGCGCTGGTTGGACGTCGAAGGTTCGGCACCGATACTGCCGGATGCGACCTGCGCGTTCTGCGCGGCGATGGCCTTGTTGACGTCGTCGGCCGTGAGACCATAGCCGACGAGCTTGGCTGGATCGACCCAGACGCGAAGTGAGCGCTCGGTCGAATAGAGCGTGGCGCGGCCGACGCCGGGAATGCGGCGGACCTCACCGAGCACGTTGCGGATCATGAAGTCGCCGAGGCCGACCTCGTCCAGGCTGCCGTCGGTCGAGCTCAGCGTGATGATCTGAAGCACCGCGCTGGAGGCTTCCTCGATCAGGATGCCCTGCTGCATCACCGCGCGCGGCAGGCGCGCCTCGACGCGCTTGATGCGGTTCTGCACCTCGACCGAGGCGTCGTTGGTATTGGTGCCCGGCTGGAAATTGGCGATGATCTCGACCTGGCCGAGCGAATCGCTGGTCGATTCGAAATTGAGGATGCCGGAGGCGCCGTTGAGCTCCTCCTCGATCAGCCGCGTGACGCTGTTGTAGAGGTTTTCCGGCGAGGCGCCGGGATAGCTGGTCGAGATCGAGATCGAGGGCGGCGCGATGATCGGATATTGCGCGATCGGCAGCAGCGGCACCGCGATCGCGCCGATCAAGCAGATGAACAGCGCGACCACCCAGGCGAAGATCGGCCTGTCGATGAAGAAACTCGGCATTGGCCGTTTTATCCTCGTTGTTTCGTTAGACCCTCATGGAGAGGAACGCGGAACGCGCGCTCCGGACGATGCTGCGCATCGCCGCGAGACCATGAAGGCCCGGCTCTCGCCCGCGGCCATCCTTCGAGACACCCGCTTTCGGCGGGCTCCTCAGAATGAGGACGACACTTGCGGCGCGAGCACTACCGCGTGAGCTGCTGGGCGTGCCGGTTGTCCGCGGTCGCGTCCGCCTCCGACCAGGATTGCGGCTTGACCTTGTCACCTGCCGCGAACTTCTGGAACCCTTCGACCACGACCTTGTCGCCGGGCTTCAGGCCTTCGGTGACGAACCAGTATCCGTCCTGCACGGAGCCGGTACGCACCGGCTGCACCGCAATGTGGTTATCGTCCTTGACGACGAACACTTCGCTACCGCCGCCGCCATTGCGCTGGATCGCCTGCTGCGGCACCGCGATGGCATCGGAATCGAGCCCCTGGTCGAGGCGGACCCGGACATACATGCCAGGCAGCAGTTCGCGCTTGGGATTACGGAACTCGCCGCGCAACGTCACCTGCCCGGTGTGGGCGTCGACCTTGGCGTCGGAGAATAGTAGCTTGCCCTCGAGCGCATAGATGGTGTTGTCGTCGAGCACCAGGCGCACCTTGGCGGCATCCGAAGCGATGCGCTCGAGGTCTCCGCTCTCGAAGGCCCGGCGCAGCTGGTTGAGCTCGTTCACCGACTGGGTGAAGTCGGCATAGATCGGATCCAGCTGCTGGATGGTGGCAAGATTGGTCTCGTTCTGGACGGCGAGCGCGCCCTCGCTGACCAGCGCCGCACCGACCACGCCGTCGATCGGCGCGCGCACGGTGGCGTAGTCGAGATTGAGTTTTGCCCGCGCGAGCTCCGCCTTGCGGCCCTCGACCTCGGCATGGGCCTGGCGCTCGGCCGCGATCGCCTTCTCGTTCTCGGCTTCGGGGGCCGCGCGATCCTTGGTGAGGGCAGCGATACGATGCGCCTGCTGCCTGGCCTGCATCAACCCCGCTTCGGCCTTGGCCAGCGCGGCCTCATTGGCCATCACTTCGACCTCGAACGGACGCGGATCGATGCGATAGAGCGGATCGCCCGCCTTGACCTCG
>NZ_JAEMSD010000030.1:20083-22302 GCF_016462955.1 Bradyrhizobium sp.
GATGCCGGAGACGCGCGGCCGCACGTCGGAGACGCGGGTCGGCGCGATGCGGCCCGGCAGCTCGCGCACCACGGCGCGGGGCTGCGGCTTGACGACGACGACACTGACGTCAGGGTCCGACGGAGGCGCGGAAGAAACTGCGGAGCTGGATTCGTCGCAGCCTGCCAACAGCGGCGCCAAGGCCGCGAGCATCATTGCAACGCATGCCGATCGCGCACGAAGTCCTGACATGAAGTGGGGTGCCCCAAAGTTTGTTGATACGGATCATGCTCGCGCGAGGCCTATTCTAGACCGTTTTGCACGCGGCTGATGACGGCAAAATAGAATGCACCTGCTGCAATGCAACGCATTGCGCGGGCGGCTCATTGTCACACGACCTATCCCGTTGGGATCTGGATACTTTTGCGGTTTCACCTGATTGTGAATCGGGCCACCGCCGCGTGCAGCGATGGAACTTCGCAATTATTCCGCGGCCTTCATGCGGTACTGACTGACGCCCCATTCGGTTCCATCGGCATAGCCAAACAGACCGGATGCCGCGAGGAGAAACCAGCGCCAGCGGCGCATCCCGGCAGCACTCTCCTCCCCATAAACCCTGCGGAGGGACGCCTCGATGGCGCCGCGCCGCGAATCGAAATTGGCGAGCCAGTCGTCGGCGGTGCGCTGGTAGTGCGTACCGCTCCAGCACCATTCCTTCTCCACCGTAAAGATGTCGTCGAATTGCCTGACGAGGTGATGACTGGGCATCAGCCCGCCCTGGAAGACATGCTGCGCGATCCAATCGCCACGATCGGCCGGGTCGAACAGCTGCGAGCCGGAGCGATGGGTGACGACGTGCATGAAGAATCGTCCCCCCGGCGCGAGCCATGACTGCACGCGCGTCATCAGCTTGCGCCAGTTGGTGATGTGCTCGAACATCTCGACCGAGACGATGCGGTCGAACTGCCGCTCTGGCGCAAAGGTGTTCATGCTGGCGGCGACGACGCGCAGATTGAGCAGCCCGCGCAGCCGCGCCTCTTCCTCGACGTAGGCGCGCTGCGCCTGCGAGGTCGCCACCGCCGTCACGGTCGCATGCGGAAACTGGCGGGCCATCCACAGCGACAGCGAGCCCCAGCCGCAGCCGAGTTCCAGGACGGTCTGTCCGTCGGCGAGCCCGGCATGCTCGACGGTCTGACGCAGCGCCTCTTCCTCCGCCTCCTGCAGGGTGCTCGCCTCGGTCTTGTAGAAGCAGGAGGAGAATTTGCGGTTGGGACCGAGCACTTCGGCGAAGAAGGACGCTGGCACCTCGTCGTACCCGGCCGCCGCCTCCTGGGCGATCGGCCGCAGCATCATCCATCCGGCGCAGGCGGCATCGTCGCCGGCGCCAAGCGCGGACAGACGCGTCGCCGTCCGGGAGCACAGACGCTGGATCGCGGCGCGGACCACCACGTCCGGCAGCGGCACGCGCTCGGCAGTCCCGATGATTGCGGAAACGACGCTCATGCGCCCCCGAATGGCAAACCTCTGTGGAGACCTGCGTATCAAAGCGCCGCTTCCGGCCCCGGTTCCGCGAGACTGTCCCCGAAATCGACGCATCCGGCGCTTTTTTTGGGCCGGCGCTGTGCCATAGTGCGGCCGCAAGCAAGCTTCGTAACGGATGATACCGGCATGCGGTCTGGCACTTCCCGCTCCACCATGGATATCGAGTACACCAAACTGTCCTCGCCCAGCGTCTTTCTGGTGCGGATGCTGGTCTTTCTGGTGCTGTGCACGCTGGTGGGCGTGGTGCTCTACAAGCAGATCATCCAGGCCTTCTTCGCCAATCCCGGGCTCAACGCCCTGATCGGGGCCGTGCTGTTCATCGGCATCGTGCTGGCCTTCCGCCAGGTGATCCGGCTCTACCCTGAAGTCTCCTGGGTCAACAATTTCCGCATCGCAGATCCCGGCCTGGCGCCGGCCCGGCACCCAAAACTGCTGGCGCCGATGGCGGCAATCCTCGGCGGCGAGCGCTCGGGGCGGATGACCATCACCCAGACCACCATGCGGCACCTGCTTGATTCGATCGCGACCCGCCTGGACGAGGCCCGCGACATCTCGCGCTACATGACCGGCCTCCTGGTCTTCCTCGGCCTGCTCGGCACCTTCTGGGGCCTGATCGAGACGGTCGGTTCGGTCGGCAAGGTGATCGACGGCCTCAAGGTCGGGGGCGATTCCGGCGCGCTGTTCGACACGCTGAAAGA
>NZ_JAEMSD010000030.1:22402-27401 GCF_016462955.1 Bradyrhizobium sp.
GAAGCGATCCAGGCGCTGGTCTCGCACATGCGCACCGAGCAGCAGATGATCCGCGAATGGGCCGACGGCCAGGGCGAGCAGAACCGCGAGATCCGGCGCCTGCTGGAGCGGATCGCGCGCCAGCCGGAAAAGAATTAGCAGCTAGACGAAAGAAACGATCATGGCTCTTGCCCGCGCCCGCCGCAGCGAAGGCGGCCTGAACTACTGGCCCGGCTTCGTCGATGCGCTGTCAACGCTGGTGCTGTCGATCGTGTTCATGCTGTCGGTATTCCTGGTGGTGCAGTTCTTCCTGTCGCAGGAGGTCACCGGCAAGGACAAAGCGCTGGAGCAACTCAACGCCAAGATCGCCCAGCTCAACGAGCTGTTGTCGCTGGAGAAGCTCGGCAAGCTCACGCTTGACGACCAGGTCTCGCAATTGAAGGCCGGCCTCGCCTCGGCCGAGGGCGAGCGCGACCGCATCAAGGGCCTCTATGACGGCCTGGCTGCGGCGGGCAACGACGCGCAAGGCAAGACCGCCGAGCTCGGCAAGGCGCTGGACTCGGAGAAGGCGGTCTCGGCGCGGGCGCTGGCGCAGATCGAGGTGCTGAACCAGCAGATCAGCGCGCTCAGGCGGCAGCTGGCCGCGCTGGAGGAGGCGCTGGATGCCTCCGAGAAACGCGACAAGGAATCGCAGAACCGCATTGCCGATCTGGGCTCCCGCCTCAACGTCGCCCTGGCGCAGCGCGTGCAGGAATTGTCGCGCTATCGCTCGGAGTTTTTCGGCCGGCTGCGCGCCATTCTCGGCAACCGGCCCGACATCCGCATCGTCGGCGACCGCTTCGTGTTCCAGTCCGAAGTGTTCTTCGACACCGGCCAGGCCATGCTGCTGCCCGAAGGCCGCGCCGAGCTCGAGACGCTGGCGACCGCGCTGATCGAGCTCGACAAGAAGATCCCGAGCGAGATCCCCTGGGTGCTGCGCGTGGACGGCCATACCGACGTGCGGCCGGTGAGCGGCGCGAACTTCAGGTCGAACTGGGACCTGTCCGCGGCCCGCTCGATCTCGGTCGTGCAATACCTGGTCTCGCTCGGCGTGCCCGCCCAGCGCCTCGTCGCCGCCGGTTTCGGCGAATTCCAGCCGCTCGACACCGGCAACACCGAAGAAGCCTACAAGCGCAACCGCCGCATCGAGCTGAAGCTGACGGAGCGGTAGTGGTGAGGGACGCACGGTACTCACCCCACCGTCATGGCCGGGCTTGGCCCGGCCATCCACGTCTTTGCTTCCGTGTTCGTGGCTTCTCGTGGATGCCCGGGACAAGCCCGGGCATGACGACTTCATGATCCACCTCCGCTCCTATCGGCCCGAGGACGAAGCTGCCGCGATCGAGCTCTGGCATCGCACCTGGCAAGAGGCCTATCCGCAGATCGATTTCGCGGCGCGGCTGGACTGGTGGCGCGAGCGCTGGCGCAAGGATCTGGTGCCGAAGGCCCAGATCGTGGTGGCGGAACAGGGCGGCGCCCTCACCGGTTTCGTCACCATCGATCGCGAGGGCTATCTCGACCAGCTCGTGGTCGATCCCGCGCACTGGGGATCGGATGCCGCGCGGTTGCTGGTGGACGAGGCCAAGCGGCTGTCGCCTTCAGGCATCATGCTGCTCGTCAACAAGGACAATGCCCGCGCCATCCGCTTCTACGAGCGCAACGGCTTTGCCCATGCCGGCGACGACGTCAACCCGACCTCGGGGCGGCCGGTGTTGAAGATGGTGTGGCGGGCCTGAGAATACCGGTACTTTCCGCCATCATTATGAGGCGTCTACGCCACCTCGAACTGCAGCCGCGCCAGCCGCGCGTAGAGGCCGTTCGCCGCCACCAGTTCGGCATGGGTGCCCTGCTCGACGATCTTGCCATGGTCCATCACCAGGATGCGGTCGCAGGAGAGCACGGTGGCGAGGCGATGGGCGATGACGAGCGTGGTGCGGTGGCGCATCAGCTCCTCCAGCGCGGTCTGCACCAGCGTCTCGCTTTCGGCGTCGAGCGCGGAGGTCGCTTCGTCGAGCAGCAGCAGCGGCGCGTCGCGCAGGATGGCGCGCGCGATCGCGATGCGCTGGCGCTGGCCGCCGGACAGCGTCACGCCGCGCTCGCCGAGCGCGGTCTCGAAACCTTCGGGCAGGCGGCGGATGAACTCGGCAGCATGGGCGAGCTCGGCGGCGCGCTCGACCTCGGCATCGGTCGCATCGGGCCGGCCGAAGCGGATGTTCTCGCGGGCGGTCGCGGCGAACACCACGGAGTCCTGCGGCACCAGCGCGATGCGGGCGCGGAAATCCTTGGGATCGGCGGATTTGACCGGCACGCCGTCGAGCGAGATCGTCCCGCTGCGCGGATCGTAGAAGCGCAGCAGGAGGTGAAAGATCGTGCTCTTGCCGGCGCCGGAGGGACCGACGATCGCGACCTTCTCGCCGGGACGCACGGTGAACGACACGGCGTCGAGCACCTTGACGTCGGACCGCGCCGGATAGGCGAAGCTGACCCGGTCGAAGCCGACCTCGCCGCGCGCCGGCACCGGCAGCGCCAGCGGCGCCGCGGGCGCGGCGATTTCGGGCTTCACGTGGAGGATCTCGAACAGGCGCTCGGCCGCGCCGGATGCCGCCGAGACCTCGCCCCAGACCTCGCTGAGCTGGCCGAGGCCCGCCGCGGCGAACACGGCATAGAGCACGAACTGGCCGAGCCGGCCCGGCGTGATCGCGCCGGAGAGCACGTCATGCGAGCCGATCCAGAGGATGGCGACCACGCTTGCGAACACGATGAAGATGATGATGGCCGTGAGCACGGCGCGGGCCTGGGTCGAGGTGCGCGCGGCCTCATAGGCCTGCTCGACCTCGCCGCCGAAGCGCTTCTCGGCAAACTGCTCGCTGGTATAGGCCTGCACGGTGCGGATCGCGCCGACCAGCTCGCCGGCATAGGCCGAAGCTTCGGCGAGCGTATCCTGTGCATTGCGCGACAGCCGCCGCACCCAGCGCCCGAAGGCCACCAGCGGCAGCACGATCAGGGGAATGGCGAGCAGCACGAAGCCCGAGAGCTTCGGGCTCGTGATCACCATCATCGTCGCGGCGCCCAGGAACATCATCAGGTTGCGCAGCGCGATCGAGACGGAGGCGCCGACGGCCGATTTGAGCTGGGTGGTGTCGGCGGTGAGCCGTGAGATCAATTCGCCGCTGCGCGCGGAATCGAAGAAGGCGGGCGAGAGCGACAGCAGATGACCGAAGACGTCGCGCCGGAGGTCGGCAACGATGCGCTCGCCGATCGTCATCACGAGGTAGTAGCGCGCGGCGCTGGCGATCGCGAGCACGCCGACCACCGCGAGCATCACCGAGAAATAGCTGTTGATCAGCTCGATGCCTTCGGGCGTCAGGCCGAAATCGATCATCCGGCGCACCGCGATCGGCACCAGCAGCGTGGTCAGCGCGGCGATCGTCAGCGCCACGAAGGCGAGCGCCGCGCGACCGCGATAGCGGCCCACATAAGGCGCGAGCGCCAGCAGCGGCCGGAGTTTTGCGCGGCCCTTGGCAGGCTGCTCGATCAGGTCGGCCTCGATCGAGGGGGTCTCCGCCGAATTCATATCGGGTTGATCGACATATTGGTCATCAAGCCGTTCCACTGCGCTCATGAGATCCGACCCATTGTATCTGCTCGCTCCCAATTAGGCCGGTGCGCGGGTAGTGGCAAATCCGGGATGTCCCTTAGGGGCAAACTCGGTTCACAATCCCGCGTGGCTTGTTTTGCGGGGTTTCGTGAGGTATAGAGCCGCCAAATCCGTCATTCGCGAGCCACCAAAACAGGCGCCGGGCGCCGAGGAATTTGCCATGAAAGCCGAAATTCATCCGGATTATCATACGATTAAGGTCGTGATGACCGACGGGACCGAGTACCTGACCCGCTCCACCTGGGGCAAGGAAGGCGACACGCTGAACCTCGACATCGACCCGAAGTCGCACCCGGCCTGGACCGGCGGCAACGCTCAGATCATGGACCGCGGCGGCCGCGTCTCGCGCTTCCAGAAGAAGTTTTCGGGCTTTTTGAAAAAGGATTGAGCCAGCCGCAAGGGTTGGATGAAAAAACACCCCCGGGAAACCGGGGGTGTTTTTTGTTCGCCGTCATTCCGGGGCGCCCGAAGGGCGAGCCCGGAATCCATAACCACGATCGGGAGTATGGATTCCGGGCCCGCGCCAAGTGGCGCGTCCCGGAATGACGACTGAGTTTGTGGATCGGTCCCTACCGCTCGAACGCGGCCTTCAGCGCGTTGAGGTGCGGCACCAGCGGATTGCCGATCGCGACCTGTTCGGTCGGCGGGGTGTGGATCGTGCTGTCGAGGCGGCGCACGCGGGTCTGCAGGCTCATCGAGCGATGGATCAGGTCCTGGAGCTGGGAAGGCAGCTTCTCGATGGTGTCAGCGGGACCGGGATCGGCGGCGGTGAGCTTGACCTTGGTCTTCTCGCGGTTCGCCTGGCTCAGCGTCATCTCGCCTTCCTTCACCGCGCGATGCAGCAGCAGCCAGGAGGCG
Source organism: Bradyrhizobium sp. (assembly GCF_016462955.1). GTDB lineage: Bacteria > Pseudomonadota > Alphaproteobacteria > Rhizobiales > Xanthobacteraceae > Bradyrhizobium. The sequence continues at coordinate 26,937 of NZ_JAEMSD010000030.1, forward strand.
AGCTGCATCAGGCGGGTGGTGAGGCGCATGCTCTCGGTCGCATAGGTGAGGCTGACGGCACGGTCGAGCGCCTTGGCCTCGGTGCGGCCGGCGCCGTCGAGATAGGCGGCGGTTTCTTCGACGAGGTCCATGCCCTCACGGAACAAATTTCCGAACGCCGCAGAGTTTGTGAACCGCTCGCTGAGTTGAACGAGAGCGCCGTCGGCCTGCAAACGTTCCATGGTAAACGCCTCTTACGCAACTGTTTGACCGTCCGGCTTTGACGCCGGCTTATGATGAACAAATCATTGCGCGGGCGAAGCGCGGAGTCCAGTGACAAGCGCGGATATGGTTTCCGCGGGTCTTCCTTGGAAATTCAACCGGCACGAGACGCAATCGGGCCAAAAAAAGAGCCGCCGGAGACCGGCGGCTTTGAAAGTTGATAACAGGGAGGCGTCAAACAGAGTGGACAGGAGCCACTCGGTG
>NZ_JAEMSD010000816.1 GCF_016462955.1 Bradyrhizobium sp.
CTTCGTCGGCACGATGAGGCGCGAGCGTCGCAACATGGCGACCCGGGCGGTCAGCGGCGGTCTCGGCAAGGTCGAGCCGACCATGACCGACACGCTCATTGCCTACGCGGCGAAGGCCGGCTCCACCGCGGACGACGGTGACGGCGACCACAGCCCGTTCACGACCGCGGTGCTCAAGAATCTCACCGTGCCCGGCCTCGACATTCGTCTGGCGTTCGGGCGGGTGCGGGACGAGGTCCTGAAATCGACGGGCAATCGCCAGGAGCCTTACGTGTACGGGGCGCTGGGCGGCGGCACGATTTCGCTGGTGCCCGCGCCGGCCGTACCGAAGGAGGCCCCCGTCAGCGACGTGAAGGCGGATTACGACCTGGTGCAGAAGATCGGCACCAGGCGGGCGTGGGAGGTTTTCCTGTCGACGCACCCGACCGGTTTCTATGCGGAGCTGGCGCGTGCGCAGATGGAGGCACTGGCGAGCCAGCCGCAAGCGCCGCCGGCCAGTATCCAGGTTGCCGCCTATCCCCAGGCTGCGCCGCCAAGCCGCGATACGCTGCCCACCCGGGAACAGATCGAGTGGGACAAGATCAAGGACAGCGTCGACATCCCCGTGCTGCAGCGCTTCATCAAGCGCTTTCCCGACGCGCCGCTCGCGCTCGCTGCGCAGCAGCGCATCGACCTTCTGAAGCGCGCCATCCAGGAGCGCGAGGAGAAGGCGCGTGCGGAACGCGAGGCGGCGGCGGTGGCTGCCGAGGAAGCGAGACGCAGGGCGGACGCGGAGCGGGCCGAGCTCGCCGCGCAGAGGAAGCGTGAAGAGGACGAGCGCCGCGCCCGCGAGGCGGAGGCGGCAGAGAAGGCGAAAGCGGCTGCGGCCGCCGCGGCTGCCGAAAGAAAGCGCATCGAGGATGAACGGCGGGCGGCTGCCGCCGAAGCCCAGCGGCTTGCCAAGGCCGCCGAAGCCGAACGCAAGGCGCAGGAGGCCCAACAAAAGGCCGAGCAGGCCGAGCGGGACCGCGCCGCCGCAGCGGCGGCCGCCGCGAAGGCAGCGGCGGACAAGCAAGCCAGAGAAGCCGAGGAGGCGCGCAAGGTGGCCGAGCAGGCCGCCGCCAGGGAGGCCACGTGCAAGGAGCAGCAAGCCAGCCTGGATGCGATCATCGGCAGGGGCAGCGAAGGGTCCGGCGTCGATGATCTGAAGGCGTTCTCCAAGACGGTGACCTGCGACCGGCTGGGACCGCTGGTTGTCGCCGCGATCGACCGCTTCAATGCGGAGGCGGCCAAGCGGGCGGCGACCCTGCCGAACTCGCCCCAGCTCGTCACCTCGGCGCAGACCGAGCTGGTCCGGCTCGGTTGCCTGACCGGAAAGCCCGACGGTAAGCTGAGCGAGCCGACCCGGGCGGCGCTGGTCCGCTATCTCGCCATCGGCGGCCAGCCGGCCGAAGCCGACAAGATCAGCGTCACCCAGAACCTCGTCGCCGAGCTGGCCAAGCACACGACACGAGTCTGCCCGGTCCAGTGCAGGAGCGACGAGACGTTGAAGGGCGACGTCTGCGTCGCCGATGAGAAGCCGGCGCCGGCCGCGACCGCCTCGCGCAAGACCGACGATGCGGACAAGCCGCGCCGCAAGCAGACGAGCCGCGAAGCCGACCGCGAGTCGGTCAAGCGTGCGAGGCAGGAGAACGATGCCCCCCGTGCCCGTCAGCAGGCGGTCGCTCGTCCGAGCATCGTGAGTGGCGGCGGCGGTCACAGCACCATGATCGGCGTCGGGTTCTGAAACGGTCGGCGGCAGGCGGCGTTGCTGTTCGGTTGGGTCGTGATGGAGGGAGCAGGATATGATCAGGTTTCAAGCGCTGGCCCTTGCTGCGGCGGTCCTGGCCGCGGCCATGATCTCCGCGGCGACGCCCGCGGTCGCTGATTCCGGAATCGAAAGATCGGCCGCAAGGCAATTCGCGTCGAGACATCATGCCGCGCGTGCCGGT
>NZ_JAEMSD010000356.1:0-2408 GCF_016462955.1 Bradyrhizobium sp.
ATGGCTGACACGGCGAACGCGCAGCTCCGACGGCGTGACGACGATCTCCTCGCTGGCGCGCGCGGCGCGGAAATTGGCCTTGAAGGCCCACCAGATCACCAGCACGTCGAGGCCGAAGAAGGCGAACACCGGCCATGCCCCCATCATCAGGAAGACGAGGCCGGTAACGAAGCTGACCGCGCTGACGAACAGCATCACGGCGAGGAAGCCGGTGCGGTTCAGCGAGCGATGCGGCGTCAGCCGCGCGGAGAAGATCTGCACGTCGCGCGGATCCCCGGAATCGCGGCCCTCAATTTCGTTGCCTGTGCTCATCGTCCCTCAGTATATCCCGATCATGGCGAAAATCACCCGCAAGCTGGCGCCGCGCAAAGCGCCCGTGCCGAAGAAGAAGGCAAAAGCGGCCGTCGCGAAGCCGAACGTTTCAGCCCGGAAATCGCTCAAGGCCATCAAGCCCTGGACGCCGGCCGAAGTTCGCGAGGTCTTCAGCCGTTTTCGCAAGGCCAATCCGGAACCGAAGGGCGAACTGGAGCACGTCAATCCCTTTACGCTCCTGGTCGCGGTCGTGCTGTCGGCGCAGGCCACCGATGCCGGCGTCAACAAGGCGACGCGCGCGTTGTTCGAGGTCGCCGACACGCCGCAGAAGATGCTCGATCTCGGCGAGGAGTCCTTGCGCGACTACATCAAGACCATCGGCCTCTATCGCACCAAGGCGAAGAACGTGATCGCGCTGTCGGCCAAGTTGCTCGGCGAGTTCGGCGGCGAGGTGCCGCGCACGCGCGCCGAGATCGAGTCGTTGCCCGGTGCCGGCCGCAAGACCGCCAACGTCGTGCTCAACATGGCCTTCGGCGAGCACACCATGGCGGTCGACACCCATGTCTTCCGCGTCGGCAATCGCACCGCATTGGCGCCGGGCAAGACGCCACTGGAGGTCGAGCTCGGTCTGGAAAAGGTGATCCCGGCCGAGTTCATGCTGCACGCCCATCACTGGCTGATCCTGCACGGCCGCTATACGTGCCTCGCGCGCAAGCCGCGCTGCGAGGTGTGCCTGATCAACGATCTCTGCCGCTGGCCGGAGAAGACGGTGTGATCTAATGACCGTCATTCGGGGACGAGCCAAAGGATCGGATCCGGAGTCTGGAGATTCCGGTTCGATGCGACGCGTCGCCCCGGAAAGTCAGGGTGGAATTTGTGTTTTGGTAGCGCCGGGTTGAGGTGATCTCGTGAGTCAGGAAGAACAGAACGCACCACCCGCATCACCGGCCCCGCCGCCCAACCCGACGCAGGGGCCGGCCGCGCCGCTCTGGAGCCGGCTCGCGATCCCGCTGTTTGCGGTCGTCGTTGCCCTCGCTTTCGTCGCGCTGGCAACGCTGCGCTTCGACGAATGGGTCGGCAATGCAGTGGTCCAGACCACCAACGACGCCTATGTGCGTGCCGAGCTGACGCGGCTATCGAGCCGCGTCTCGGGCGAAGTGCTCAGCGTGGGGGTCACCGATTTCCAGCGCGTCAAGGCCGGCGACCTTCTGATCCAGATCGATCCCGCCGATTACGAGGCGCAGGTCGCGCAGGCCGAAGCGGCAGTCACCGCGGCGCAAGCCGCGCTCGACAATCTCGCCAACCAGATCGAGCTGCAATATGCGACGATCGCGCAGGCGCAGGCCGCGCGGCTGTCTGCGGAGGCCATGGAGGTCGAGGCACGGCAGGAGCAGCAGCGACAGCAATCGCTGTCGCAGACCGAGTCCGGCACGCGCCAGCGCCTCGAGCAGGCGGTCGCCGCCTACGCCAAGGCACAGGCCGACGTGCGCGCGAGCCGCGCCGTGATCGCGGCCCAGCAGCACCAGCTCGAAGTCCTGCAAGGCACCAGGAAGCAGCGCGCTGCCGATGTTGAGGCGGCCAAGGCGACGCTGGCGGGTACGAAGCTCAAGCTTGGATACACGAAGATCACCGCGCCGTTCGACGGCGTCGTCGGCGAGCGCCAGGTGCAGCCCGGCGATTACGTCAATATCGGCACCAACCTCATCAACGTGGTGCCGCTGCCCAAGGTCTATGTGATCGCGAACTACAAGGAGACCCAGCTCACGCACGTGGCGCCGGGCCAGCCGGTCGAGATCACAATCGACAGTTTTCCGCGCGAGAAGCTGCGCGGCCGGGTCGAGCGCATTGCGCCGGCGACCGGTGCGCAGGTGGCGCTGCTGCCGCCCGACAACGCAACGGGCAATTTCACCAAGGTGGTGCAGCGCATTCCCGTGCGCATTCAGTTCGATGGCGACCAGCCGCTGCTGGAGCGGCTGGTTCCGGGCATGTCGGTGGTCACCAGTATCGACACGAAGGCTGCGAATGGCCGAAAATGACGATGCCAGCCGCGAGCCGCTCTCGCGCGGCGGCGTCGCGCCGCAGCCGCTGTTCGCGGT
>NZ_JAEMSD010000356.1:2418-7203 GCF_016462955.1 Bradyrhizobium sp.
CAGCCGGCTGACCACGGTCGGCCTGCCGGACCTGCGCGGCGCATTTTCGCTCTCCTTCGACGAGGGCGCCTGGCTCTCCACCGCCGGCATCGGCTCGCAGATCTTCATCGCGCCTGCGGTGGCCTGGCTCGCCACGGTGTTCGGCCTGCGCCGCGTGCTCGGCATCCCCAGCCTGGTCTATGCCGCCGTCTCGTTCATCATTCCGTTTGTGCACGACTATCCGTCATTGCTTGTGCTCAGCGTGGTGCATGGTCTCCTGCTCGGCACCTTCGTGCCGGCGACGCTGATGATCGTGTTCCGCAATCTGCCGATCCGCTGGTGGCTGCCGGCGATCTCGATCTACGCGATCCGCGTCGGCTTCGCGTTGGACACCTCGACCTCGCTGGTCGGCTTCTACGTCGACCATCTCGGCTGGCAATGGCTTTACTGGCAGGGCGTGGTGATCGCGCCCTTGATGGGCTTGATGGTCTATCTGGGCACGCCGAACGAGCCGGTGAACCGCGCGCTGCTGCGCGAGGCCGATTGGGGCGGCATGCTGCTGCTCGGCGCTTCGGTGTCGATGATCTATGCGGGGCTCGACCAGGGCAACCGGCTGGACTGGCTCGGTTCCGGCACGGTGATGGCGTTGCTGGCCGCTGGTGCGGCGCTGTTTCTGGCCTTCCTCGTCAACGAGTCCCTGGTGCGGAAGCCCTGGGCACATGTCAACGTGCTGTTCTCGCGCAACATCGGCCTGGGACTGGTCCTGATCCTGCTCTACACGCTGACGAGCCTGTCCAACGCGTCGCTGGTGCCGAACTTCCTCGCCACCATCGCGCTGCTCAGGCCGGAGCAGAGCGGCATGCTGCTGTTCACCTGTGGCGCGCTGCCGATGCTCGTCCTGGTGCCGGTTTCGATCTGGCTGCTCAGGCATTTCGATGCGCGGGCGGTGACCGTCATTGGCTTTGCCTGCTTCGCCGCAGCCAATCTCTGGGGCACCCGGCTCAGCCACGACTGGGCCCGCGAGGACTTCGCCGGCATTGTGCTGCTCCAGGCGATCGGGCAGTCGCTGACCTTGCTGCCCTTGATCATCACGCTGCTCTCCAACTCCGACCCGAGCCGCGCCACCTCCTTTGCCGCCTATATCCAGATCATGCGGCTCGGCGGCGCCGAGATCGGCGTGGCGCTGATGGGCACCTGGCTGCGCGTGCGCGAGCAGGTCCATTCGTTCTATCTCGGCCAGAACCTTGTGGTCGGCGATGCCGACGTGGTGCAGAGGCTGAAGCAGCTCTCCGGTTACTTTGCCGCCCATGGCACGGGATCGGCGCAACCGCGCGCGGTCGGCACGCTGGCGGGCATCGTGCAGCGCGAGGCCAATGTGCTCGCCTATATCGACGGCTTCTGGCTGTGTTTCTGGCTCGCGGTGGTCGCACTCGGCGTCGTCGCGCTGGTCACGCGCGCGCCGACGGGTCCTTTCACGCCGGCGCCATTCGGCTTCGCAAGGATGCTGCTGCGAAAGTGTGGCGTGCGGGCCGCCTGAATGCGGTGATGGTCGGTTTGTTCGCTCGCGCGAGGCGGGTGGTCACCTCTCCCGCAAGCGCTAGCGGAAGAGAACAATCACCGCACTTGCCGCGCCGGCTCGATCAGCTCGGGCCGCGGGCCCGACAGGCGCTTGTGCATGTGGACCATGAAGGCCATGGCGAAGATCGGCGTCGCCAGATTGATGATCGGGATCGAAACGAAGGCGGCGATGAACAGGCCGGCGGTGAAGATGGTCGCGGCATTGTCCCGCCGCATCGCCTTGGCGTCCTCCGGGGTGCGGAAGCGCATCGCGGCGAGCTCGAAATATTCGCGTCCGAGCAGCCAGGCGGCGGCGAGGAAGAAGATGAGAAATCCCGCGCCGGCGAACAGCACCAGCGGCAGCGCGGCGAGATAGATCAGGATCGTGAGCACCGCGGTCTTGACGCCCTCGAAAATCGCCTGGCTGAACGGCAGCGCCACTCCCGGCCGCTCGGCGGGATAATGCTCGCGCTCGACGATGTCGGCGACGTCGTCGACGAACAGGCTCGCCACCAGCGAGGTGATCGCAGGCATCAGGAAGATGCCGCCGAACACGACGCCGAGGCCGGCCGCGATCGAGACGATCCACGAGAGGACTTCGATGGACGAATGCCAGCCGGGTCCGAGCAATTCCTCCAGCCAGACCGCCCCGGAGGTCGCGAACCAGCTGAGCAGCCGCTGCAGCCCGATCGCCAGCGCGACGATCAGCACCAGCGCCAGCCCGATCGACCGCCACAGGATCGAGCGCATCGGCGGCGAGATCAGTTGCGACAGCGCCTTGATGGCGGCATCCAGCATGGGAGATCCTCTGAAATATACACCTCGCGAGAGGTAGACACCCAATGCGGCTTCGGCAAGGGCGGGTGGTCGTTGCGAAGATGGCGCGATCTCTTCCGTACCCTCCCCCTCCAGGGGAGGGTAAGAACCGCTACTCTCTCCTAGAGCAGCCTAGTCATGCCGGTGCCCGTGCTTGCGCGGCTTCGACGGCTTACCATCGCCCATCGGGATCATCACGACGCGGCCGTAGCGCACGCCGCGTTCGGCGATGATGTGGTCGGCGAAGTGCCTGACCTCGGAGGCGTCGCCGCGCAGCGCGGTCATCTCCATGCAATTGTTGTCGTCGAGATGGACATGGAGCGTCGCCAGCGCGAGGTCGTGGTGGCCGTGGAATTCCTGCACCAGGCGCTTCGACAGGTCGCGGGCGGCGTGATCGTAGACATAGACGAGACCGGCCACGCATGGGCCGGTCTGGGCGGTGTCCTCGGTGCTCTGCTGCAGGCCGGCGCGAGCGAGGTCGCGGATGATCTCGGAGCGGTTCTGGTAGCCGCGCGCCTCTGCCGCCGCGTCGATCTCCGCCAACAGATCGTCCTCGATCGTGATCGTAATCCGCTGCATCAGGTCATCTCCATTGGGCTACGGCCATTTGTAGCCTGTCTCCCGAAGGGAGGCGAGGGAGTGTGCCGGTCGCTCAAAGCGGCGTCGTGCGCAGCCGCAGCGCGTTGCCGACCACGCTCACCGACGACAGCGCCATCGCCGCCGCGGCGATGATCGGGGACAGCAGCACGCCAAAGGCGGGATAGAGCACTCCGGCCGCGATCGGAATTCCTGCGGCGTTGTAGATGAAGGCAAAGAACAGGTTCTGGCGGATGTTGCTCATGGTCGCCTGCGACAGCTTTCGTGCCCGCACGATGCCGGTGAGATCGCCCTTCAACAGCGTGATGCCGGCGCTCTCCATTGCCACGTCGGTGCCGGTGCCCATGGCAATGCCGACTTCGGCCGCCGCCAGCGCCGGCGCATCGTTGACGCCGTCGCCGGCCATCGCGACGCTGCGGCCGGCCTTCTGCAGCTTGGTGACCACCGCGCTCTTCTGGTCCGGCAGCACTTCGGCCTCGACCTCGGCGATACCAAGCCGGCGCGCCACGGCCTCGGCCGTGGTGCGGTTGTCGCCGGTCAGCATGATCACCTTGATGCCCTCCGCCGCCAGCGCCTTCAGCGCCTCAGGCGTCGAAGCCTTGACCGGATCGGCGATCGCGAACAGGCCGGCGAGCCGGCCGTCGAGGGCCATGTTGATCACCGTGGCGCCGTCGCCGCGCAGCCGTTCGGCTTCGCTGTCGAGTGCCTTGGTGTCGACGCCGATCGAAGCGAGATATCGTGCATTGCCGAGCGCGATGGTCTTGCCGTCGACCTTGCCGGTCGCGCCCTTGCCGGTCGGCGAGTCGAACTGCTCGACCTGGCCAAGGGTGAGCTGCTTCTCCTTCGCCGCGCGCACGATGGCGTCGGCAAGCGGATGCTCGCTGGCGCGCTCGACGGTGGCTGCGAGCCGGAGGATATCATCCTCCGCAAAGCCGGATGCCGGCACGATCGCAACCACCTTCGGCTTGCCCTCGGTGAGCGTGCCGGTCTTGTCGACCACGAGCGTGTCGATCTTCTCCATCCGCTCCAGCGCCTCGGCGTTCTTGATCAGGACGCCGCTTTGGGCGCCGCGGCCGACGCCGACCATGATCGACATCGGGGTGGCAAGGCCCAGCGCGCAGGGGCAGGCGATGATCAGCACGCTGACGGCCGCGACGAGGCCGAAGGCGAGCCGCGGCTCCGGTCCGAACCAGGCCCAGGCGCCGAAGGCGGCGAGGGCAACCACGATCACCGTCGGCACGAACCAGCCGGAGACCTGGTCGGCCATGCGCTGGATCGGCGCGCGCGAGCGCTGCGCGTCCGCGACCATCTGCACGATCTGCGACAGCAGCGTCTCGCGCCCGACCTTGTCGGCCCGCATGATGAAGCTGCCTGACTGGTTCAGCGTGCCGGCGATGACCTTTGCGCCGGTCTCCTTGGTGACCGGCATGGATTCGCCCGTCACCAGCGATTCATCGAGTGAGGAGCGGCCTTCGAGGATGATGCCGTCGACCGGCACTTTCTCTCCCGGACGAACGCGCAAGGAATCGCCAGCGTGGAGCGTGTCGATCTCGACCTCGTGCTCATTGCCATCAGGCTCGACGCGCCGCGCGGTCTTCGGAGCCAGCTGCAGCAGCGCCTTGATCGCGCCCGAGGTCGCATCGCGGGCGCGCAGCTCCAGCACCTGGCCCAGCAGCACCAGCACGGTGATGACGGCGGCTGCCTCGAAATAGACGGCGACCGCGCCCCCATGGCCGCGGAAGGTGGCGGGGAAGATCTGTGGCGCAACGGTGCCAATCACGCTGTAGACGTAAGCGACGCCTGTGCCCATCGCGATCAGCGTGAACATGTTGAGGT
>NZ_JAEMSD010000357.1:0-1210 GCF_016462955.1 Bradyrhizobium sp.
CGCGATCGAAACTCGGGCCCTCCAGGAACGAATGCAGATTCTCGCCGCGACGTTGCAGTTTCAGCCACGGCGTCTGGCGGCCGGTCAGATGATATTTTTCCGGAAGCCTGGCAAAAACCGTTGTCTGGATCGTAGGTGCTGAAAACATCGTGGCGGCCTCTGGCTTGAAAACGCCGGCTCAATTGCCGGTGAAGTTGGGCTTTCGCTTCTCCTTGAAGGCGGTGAACGCTTCGCGGTGATCGGACGTTTCGAGCGAGATCGCCTGCATCGCGGCTGCCAGTTCCAGGCTGTCCGGCAATGTCATGTCGAGCGATCGACGCAACAGCTGTTTGGTCATTCGCAGCGCTTGCGGCGGCTGCGCTGCGATCTGCGTCGCCAGCGCGCGTGCGCGCTCCATCAGCTGTTCGTGCGGTACGACCTCCTCGACGAGGCCCCATTGAAGGGCCGTGTCGGGCTTGACGAACTCTCCGGTGTAAGTCATGCGGCAAGCCTTCGCCAATCCGACCCGCCGCGGCAGGAACCAGGCGCCGCCGTCGCCCGAGATCAGGCCGACGCGGAGAAAGCTCTCGGCAAAAGACGCTTTCTCGGACGCGATGCGCAGATCGCACATCAAGGCGAGATCGCAGCCTGCACCGACGGCTGAACCGTTCACCGCGGCAATCGTCGGCACCTGGCAATGATAGAGCGCGAGCGGGATTTGCTGGATGCCGTGAAGATAGACGCGCCGTGCATGGAACGGCGGCCCGGCGAAATGGCCCGTGCGCGTCACCATGTCTTTAAGGTCGCCGCCCGAGCAAAACCCGTCGCCGGCGCCCGTGATCACCATGCACCCCACGCTCATGTCGCGGTTGATCCGGTCGCATGTCGCGACGATGGTCTCGATCATCTCGTCCGATATCGCGTTGCGGAGATCGGGACGGTTGAGCTCGAGCGTCAGCACCCCGTCCTGTTCGGTGATCTTGATGTGTTCGGTCATTGCGTCACTTCATCATTGGGGCGAGAAAGCGCGCCCGTGGTGTAGAGGTCGTCGAGTTCACGCGGCGAAAAGCCCCAGTCGCGCAGAACCTCCTGTGCATTCGCGCCGATGACGGGAGGCGGGTGCGGAACGGCCGGCGCTGTCCGGCTGAAGCGGGGCGCGGGTCCGGGCTGGGTGACGCCGGCGATCTCGACGAAAGTGCCGCGCATCCGGGTGTGCGGGTGTTGCGGCGCC
>NZ_JAEMSD010000357.1:1220-3911 GCF_016462955.1 Bradyrhizobium sp.
CCATGAACTCGCACCATTCATCGCGGGTCCTGGCGCGAAATATCACGGCGAAGCGCTGACGCATCTCGGGCCAGCGCAAGCGGTCGAACTGTTCCGGAAACGTCGCCGGATCGATCTTCAAACGCGCGAGCAATTCCTGAAAAAAGCGGTGTTCGACCGGGCCGATCGAGACGAACTTGTCGTCCGAGGTCGCGTAGGTGTCATACCAAGGCGCGCCGGAATCCAGGATGTTGGTGCCGCGTTCCTGCTGCCATAACCCCAGCGCGGCCATACCGTGAATGGCGGTCGCCAGATACGCCGATCCATCCACCATCGCCGCGTCGACCACCTGGCCCTTGCCCGAGCGTCCGCGCTCGTAGAGGGCCGCGAGTACGCCGAAGGCCAGAAACATGGCGCCGCCGCCGAAATCGCCGACCAGGTTCAGAGGCGGAACGGGCGCGGAGCCCTGTCGTCCGATTGCGCTCAGCACGCCGGACAACGCGATGTAGTTGATGTCGTGACCGGCCCGCGACGCTTCGGGGCCCTCCTGACCGAAACCGGTCATGCGGCCATAGACGAGTTTGGGGTTGGCGGCGAGGCATGGCTCAGGACCGAGGCCCAACCTTTCCATCGTGCCGGGCCTGAACCCTTCGATCACGACATCCGCCTGCGCGATCAGGCGCATCGTCGCGGCAACGGCTTCGGGCTTCTTGAGATCGAGCGCGATCGATTTGCGGCCGCGACGAAGCACGTCGAAGCGCGGCTCCTTGCCGAGATCGAGGCCGAGATCGGCGCGCGCGACGCGATCGACCCGCACGACCTCGGCACCCATGTCGGCGAGCAGCATGGCGCAGAACGGCGCGGGTCCGATGCCCGCCATCTCCACGACGCGTAAGCCCGTCAACGGCCCCATGGACGTCCTCCGAAGGATGCGGTCGCGGACACTCAAGGCCTGTCGACCGGCTTATGATTTTATTGCCCGACAGAAAAGCGCTGCATTCGGTTCGCGTCAATAGGCTTCGAGGGCAGCGCGTTGAACCGGTGGAAGTCCACATTGTGTCTTTGGATCAAATAGTTAATGTATAGTTGTGAGTTATTTCCTGGAACACTGAAATGTGAAAACATACGAGCCTGCCGGTTGCCAAACTCGATATTGTGGCGCTAGTTTCAGTCCGACAATAATGATCTCCGCCACGTTGAACTCACGGCGAGGCGCGGTTTGGGAGGCACAATGCTCATCACGCGTTCGGACAGTTATGATGAGACATACCGGTCGTTTCGCTGGAATATCCCCAAAGCCTACAACATCGCGTCCGATGTGTGCGACCGCCACGCTGGCGGCGATGCGGTGGCTCTGATCCACGACCGCGGCACCGGCGACGTCAGACATTACACCTTCCGCGATATCCAACGCTCCGCCAACCGGCTCGCCAATGTTTTTTCGCATTACGGATTAGCGCGCGGCAGTTTCGTCGCGATTCTGCTCGGGCAGGATCCTGAAGCCGGAATTACCCATGTCGCTTGCTGGAAGGCCGGCCTGGTCTCGGTGACCATCTCCCGATTGTTCGGGGTCGAGGCCGTTGAGCACCGGCTCGGCATTAGCGATGCGCGCGTGCTCGTCACCGACAAGGCAGGATGGTCCGTCGTCGCGCCGATCCGGGACCGGCTGCCGCATCTCCAGCACGTTCTGATCGTCGACGGCGTCAGCGACGGCGCCTCCGATTTTTACGCCGCCATTGCGCGCGCCAGCGATCACTTCTTAAATATCGGCACATCGTCGGCGGATCCGGCGTTCATGAACTTCACGTCAGGGACGACCGGGCCGGCCAAGGGCGTGCTCAAGGCGCACCGCGCGATGATCGGCGTCATGCCGAGCATCGAGTTCTGCCATGATTTCTTTCCGCAGCCAGGCGACTTGTTCTGGTCGCCGGCGGATTGGTCCTGGCTGGCAGGCTTCATGAACATCCTGATGCCGGCGTGGTTTCACGGCAAGCCGGTGCTGGCATTTCGGGCGTCCAGCTTCGATCCCGAGCAGGCCGTGGCCATGATGGTGAAGCATCGGGTGCGCAATTCGCTGCTGACGCCGACAATGCTGAAGATGCTGCGTCAGGTCGGGCGATTGCCCGAGGCCCTGGATCTGAGGTCGGTCGTGAGCGGAAGCGAGGCGGTCGGCGCCGAACTGGTGAGGTGGGCACAGGATGCATTGAAGGTGAACGTCAACGTCGTGTTCGGTCAGACCGAGTGCAACTCGACGATCGGCAATAACGGGCGCGTCATGCCGTTCAAGGCCGGCGCGCTGGGGCGGGCGATGCCCGGGCACGTCTGCGCGGTCGTGGATGATTCCGGCCAGGAGGTTGCGCCGGGCACGATTGGCAATATCGCGTTTCGCAGGCCGGACCCCCTGATGCTGCTCGAATATTGGCGTGACGCCAAGGCGACGGCAGCCAAGTTCATCAGCGACTGGATGATCACCGGTGACCTCGGGACGTGCGACGAGGAAGGCTATTTCTGGTTCCATGCCCGAGCCGACGATATCATTTCCAGTTCGGGGTACCGGATCGGTCCGGGAGAGATCGAAGACGTATTGATCAAGCATCCCGATGTCGCGATGGCCGCGGTGATCGGCGTGCCCGATCCGGTCCGAAACGAGTCGATCAAGGCCTTCATCGTGCTGTCGCGCAGCGTCGTGCCATCCGACGACATCAAGGAGAG
>NZ_JAEMSD010000357.1:3921-7203 GCF_016462955.1 Bradyrhizobium sp.
ACGAGGCGCCGCGTGACATCGAGATCGTCGATGCCCTACCTCTCAGCGCCAACGGCAAAATCTTGCGGCGCGAGCTGCGCGAGCGCGAAATTCGCAAAATGGGTGGTTCGAGTTGAGCGCGGAACCGGGAGACGCTTCGAAGTTTCTGCCGCTCGAGGAAACCGTGCCCTGCGACTGGGGCAGGCTGTCCGGCTATTTGAAGACCAACGGCATGCGCGTCGATCTCGAGCGACCGATCCGGCAGTTTGCCGGCGGCCTCGCCAATCGCAACTATCTGATGGTCGTGAACGGCAAGCCCGCGGTGTTGCGCCGGCCGCCCGACGGCGATCTGCCGCCCGGCGCCCACGACATGGCGCGCGAGCACCGCATCCTGTCGCGGCTTGCGGACGCGCTTCCATTCGTGGCGCGCGCGCTGCACTATTGCGACGACTGCAGCGTCATCGGCGTTTCATTTCAATTGATCGAATACCGGCCGGGCCTGGTCATCCGTGGTGCCGACCTGTCGCCCTTGAATGATCGCACCGATGCACCCGGCAAACTTTCCGCGATGATGGTCGAGACGCTGGCGGCCCTGTATCGGGTGGATTGCCGCAAGATCGGTCTCGACGACCTCGGCCGTCCCGACGGATTCATCGGACGTGCCATCGCGGGATGGTCCAGACGCGGCGCGCTGGTCACCGACAACGCGGCGCTGAAGGCGCTGCTGCAGGACGTGTCGCATTGGCTCTCCCGGCAGTTATTCCGCGAACGGTCTCCGACCCTGCTGCATTGCGACTTCAAGCTCGACAATCTGATCCTCGATCCGCAAGCTCTGGTACCGGTCGCGCTTGTCGACTGGGACATGGGCACGCGGGGCGATCCCTTGTTCGACCTGGCAACCCTGTTGAGCTACTGGGCCCAGCCCGACGATCCGCCGGCGTTGCAGCGGCTCGGGCAGATGCCCACGGCCCATCCGGGCTTCTGGCGGCGCAGCGAGGTCGCGCGGCGCTACGCGGCGCTCACCGGCGAGGATATCGACGATCTGCCAGCGCTGCGTGTGCTGGCACTGTTCAAGCTTGGCGTCGTGTTCCTACAATTGCATCGGCAATGGATCAACGGTGCGGTGAAGGACGATCGCTACGTCGAATTCGCTCGCCTGGGCGAAGACATTCTTCTCGTTGCGCGTGACGCGACGGGCGGCTCTGAATGAGGAAACCGATGGTCAACCAGCTCGACATGAACTTCTCCCTGCCTGCGCACGTCACCGAACTCGCCGATCGCGTGAAAGCCTTCGTCGTCGATCAGGTGATTCCGTTCGAGAAGGACAAGCGCTGGACGTCGCATGGGCCGACCGACGAGCTGCGGCGTGAGCTCAACGCGCTCGCGCGCAAGGCCGGCGTCTTGGCGTTGCATGCGCCGGCCGAGTATGGCGGCCAGAAGCTGTCGCATATCGGTCGTTCGGCGGTGTTCACGGCCGCCGGCTATTCGATGCTGGGGCCGGTGGCGCTGCATTGCGCGGCGCCCGATGAGGGCAATATCCATCTGCTCGACGTGGTCGCACGGCCGGATCAACGCGAACGCTATCTGAAGCCGCTCGCGACGGGAGAGGTGCGCTCCTGCTTCTGCATGACGGAGCCGGCTCCCGGCGCAGGCTCCGATCCGGCCCAGATGCAGACCACCGCGCGGCGTGAAGGCAACAGCTGGATCATCGACGGCGAGAAATGGCTGATCACGGGCGCCGAGGGGGCCGCCTTCGCGATCATCATGGCGCGTGCGACCGGTGAGGGGCTGGACGGCGCGGCGACCATGTTTCTCGCCGACATGTCGGATCCCGCCATCACGATCGAGCGGACGCTCGACACCATCGATTCCAGCTTCGTCGGCGGCCACGCCGTGGTTCGCTTCAACGGACTCCGCGTGCCGGCCGATGCCGTGCTGGGCGAGATTGGGCAAGGCTTCCGCCATGCCCAGGTAAGGCTTGCGCCGGCGCGGCTGACGCATTGCATGCGCTGGCTCGGCTCGGCGATCCGGGCCCATGAGATCGCAACCGAATTCGCGCGTCGCCGCACGGCTTTCGGTCATCCGATCGGCCAGCATGAAGGCGTATCGTTCATGCTTGCCGACAATGCGATGGACATCCACCAGGTTCAGTTGACGATCTGGCATACGGCATGGCTTCTCGACAAGGGCGAGCGCGCCTCGACGGAGAGCTCGATGGCCAAGGTGATATGCTCCGAGGCGATCGCCCGCGTCGCCGACCGCTCGCTGCAGATCCTCGGCGGCCTCGGCACGACGCGCGATACGGTGGTCGAGCGGTTCTATCGCGACGTGCGCGCGTTCCGCATCTATGACGGCCCCTCCGAGGTGCATCGCTGGGCAATCGGACGCCGGATCGTGGGGAAGTGATCCGGATGGCAAGCTCGAACAAGCCGTGCATGACGGGAGGATGAGATGCGGGACGTCTGGTCGTTCAACGAGGTGAGCGGGGAAACAGCCGAGAACTACGATGCGCTCCGCGCCGGGTTCGATTGGCGGGTACCGGAGACGTTCAACTTCGGCGCGGACGTGATCGATCGTCGCGCTCGGGAGCAGGACGGTCCGGCGCTGATCTGGCAGGACGCGGCAGGCAGCACGCAACGATACAGCTATTCCGACCTGTCGCGACTCTCAAACAAACTGGCCGACGTGCTGCGATCCCGGGGCATCAAGAAGGGCGATCGCGTCATCGTCATGCTGCCGCGCCTGCCTGAATGGTTCATCGCCCTGATCGGGATCATGAAGATCGGTGCCGTCCCGATCCCCTGCATCGAGATGCTGACCGCGCGCGACATCGAGTACCGGGTTTCCAACGCCGAGGCGAGCGCAGCGATCTGCCGCGCCGAACACACCGCCAAGTTTGCATCGGTTCAAGATGCCATTCCCGTTCGCATCGCTCTCGGCGAAGCTGAAAGCTGGCTGGATTGGAACGGTGAGCTGGCGAAAGCGTCGGAACAGCTCAGCCCTGCGGTGGTCCGTGCCGACGATCCGGCCATCATGTACTACACCTCGGGTTCGACGGGGCATCCGAAGGCCGTGGTGCACGCGTCCCGCGCCATCTATGCGTGGCGCGTTTCGGCGATCTACTGGCTGGATCTGCGTCCGGGCGAAGTGATCTGGTGCACCGCCGATACCGGATGGAGCAAAGCCGGAACGAGCATCATTTTCGGGCCGCTGAGCTGCGGCGCCTGCGCGTTCTTTTACGATGGGCCGTTCGTTCCGAGCGAACGGCTTGGCTTGTTGCGTCGGCACGGCGTCACCGTGTAC
>NZ_JAEMSD010000358.1 GCF_016462955.1 Bradyrhizobium sp.
ACTTCCAGTAAAGCCCCGTACACTGTTTGATTCCGAACGGTGCAGTCGATAACGCCGCCGCCGAACGCGATGGTTCCGGCCTTCAGCACGCGGTGCCTCGCCTTGCTGCGTCGCTCATCCATGGGCGCAATTTACACCCTAAGCTGAAACGGACGTTAAGTGCCGGCCGCAATCGCGACGAATTCTGCGACCGGAATCCTACGGCGCGGGTGCGAACGTCTCCGCGCGCGCCATCTTCCAGGCGTCGCGAAAGCGCGGGTCTTCAGTGCCTTCGAGCAGCTCGCCCGGACGCAGCTCCGGATAGAGCTGCGCGAAGGACTTCACCTGAGTCGTCGACGTTCGTTGGCTGAAATGGATCGGTCGCAGCTGCTGCGGATGCTCGAGGCCGCCCGCAGCGATCAGCTCGGTGAGCGAGTGCAGCGTCGCGTGGTGATAATTGGCCACGCGGTCGATCTTGAGCGGCACGTAGAGCGCACGCGCACGCGTCGGATCCTGCGTCGCGACGCCGGTCGGGCAGCGGTCGGTGTGGCAGCTCAGCGACTGGATGCAGCCGAGCGAAAACATGAACCCGCGCGCGGAGTTGCAATAGTCGGCGCCGATCGCCATCGCGCGCGCCATGTCGAAGGCGGTCGCGATCTTGCCGGATGCCCCGATCTTGATGCGGTCGCGCGCATTAATGCCGATGAGTGCGTTGTGGACGAAATTGACGCCCTCGCGCATCGGCATGCCCAAATGATCCATGAACTCCAGCGGCGCGGCACCGGTGCCGCCCTCATTGCCGTCGACGACGATGAAGTCGGGATAAATGCCGGTCTGAAGCATCGCCTTGCAGATCGCCAGGAATTCCCAAGGATGCCCGATACAGAGCTTGAATCCGGCCGGCTTGCCGCCGGACAGGCGCCGCATCTCGGCGATGAACTGCATCATGCCAACCGGCGTCGAGAACGCGCGGTGCGAGGCTGGCGAGATGCAATCCTCGCCCATGGCGACGCCACGAATCTTGGCAATCTCCTCCGAGACCTTGGCCGCCGGCAGCACGCCGCCATGGCCGGGCTTTGCGCCCTGGCTGATCTTGAGCTCGACCATCTTGATCTGGTCGTCGCCGGCGACGCGCGCAAACGCTTCGGGATCGAAGCTGCCGTCGAGATGGCGACAGCCGAAATAGCCCGAGCCGATCTCCCAGATGATGTCGCCGCCCATCTCGCGGTGATAGGGGCTGACGCCGCCCTCGCCGGTGTCGTGCGCGAAGCCGCCCTTCCTGGCGCCGGCGTTCAATGCCCGCACCGCGTTCGGGCTGAGCGCGCCGAAACTCATCGCCGAGATGTTGAACACCGAGGCCGAATAGGGTCTTGCGCAATCCGGTCCGCCGATGACGACACGAAATCTCTCCGTTGCATGTGCCTTCGGCGAGACCGAATGGTGCATCCACTCGTAACCCTCGCGGTAGACGTCCTCCTGGGTGCCGAACGGACGCTTGTCCAGCTCCATCTTGGCGCGCTGATAGACCACCGCGCGGGTATCACGCGAGAACGGCATGCCGTCCTTCTCGCTCTCGAAGAAGTATTGCCGCATCTCGGGGCGGATCTCTTCGAGCAGGAATCGGATATGCGCCGAGATCGGATAGTTGCGCAGCACCGCGTGACTCTTCTGCAGGAGATCGCGGACACCAAGCAGCGTCAGCGCGCCGAAGATGAGGATCGGAATCAGCAGGATGTCGAAGATCTTGCCGTCGGCGATGCCGATGCCGATCAGGAGCGCGGTCACGACCGCGCAGATCGTCAGCACAATGAAGCGCGGCGAGAACGGCAGCAGCAGGGTTTCCATGATCCCCTCCTCCGCCAGCGGCAGGCGTTTGGGGGATGCATGCGTCTTATTGTCCTCGGCCACGATCCGATCCTCTCGCCAGCAGGCGCCACAATACGCCCTCGCCTGTCATACGGATATGACGCGGCCGTTGTTTCAGGCTAGCGAATTCGACCGATACAAATCAATCAGCCCGATGGACGGGTTTTGCGATGCAATAGAGAGGCCAAGGTGAGCCGGGCGAGTATTCAAGGCCCTGGCACGCTCACAATGTCGTTCCAGCATCGGCGACAAACCTCCGGATCGCATGCCTTCGGCAAATGGATCGGGCAGGATGCGGCGAACCAGTCGATGCCGCCTGCCGCGCACGTCGATACTCTTGCGTTCCATTTAAATCGTCCCATCTCTCGTCGAGACGTTAGCGTGCCGAGCACATGGCAGTCGGCGGATATTGCCCAATGGCGATGGAGGCGGCCCACCGCCCGCCCGAAGACGACTCAGGAACAATTGGAGACGACCATGCGGTGGGAATATCTCGTGCTCGAAAGAACCTTGGGCCCCGACGATTTCAGCCGGCTGGGATCCGAAGGATGGGAGCTTGTTGCCGTGGTGTCGCCTGGACATTTCGTGCTGCACTATTTCTTCAAGCGCCAGGCACACAACTGACGAACGGCCTTCATAACTAACCCTTCGCACCGAAGAGACAGCGCGACGGCCATTTCGCTGGCTGGTGCGGCTTCAATGACTCGCAACAGGAGAATCCCTCATGAGCAAGCGCGATGCCGTTTTCCCCGCCGGCCGACATGACCTCTACAAGTCGCACACCTATTCCGCGGCGATCAGATCGGGGGATCTCCTGTTCGTGTCCGGCCAGGTCGGCAGTCGCAGCGATGGCTCGCCCGAGCCGGATTTCGAGGCTCAGGTCCGCCTGGCATTTGCGAATCTGGAGGCGACGCTGAAGGCGGGTGGATGCGGGCTTGACGATATCGTCGACGTGACGACCTTTCACACCGATCCCGAAAATCAGTTTGCGACGATCATGACCGTCAAGAGCGAGGTCTTTCCGGAAGAGCCCTATCCGAATTGGACTGCGATCGGCGTCAACTGGCTCGCGGGCTTCGACTTCGAGATCAAGGTCATTGCCCGCATCCCCGGCTGAAACTCGGTCGATTAGGGAACGAGCCGCCCGGGCGGGCGACGCTGCGGACCATCCTTCTGACCGCACCAGTGGCTCCCGCCGGTGATCTCGCAAAGGAGACTGTCGTGCATGATCTCGAACGCAACAAGGCGAATGTGATCGCCTTCTACGAATTGATGTTCAACGCCTGCCGCCCCGCCGAGGCCGTCGCGCGCTTCGTCGGCGACGAGTACATCCAGCACAATCCGCATGTGGCCACCGGAAGGAAGGGCTTCATCGACTATTTCGAGCGCATGGCTCGCGAGTGGCCGGGAAAGAGGGTCGAGATAAAGCGCGTCGTGGCAGAGAACGACTGCGTCATTCTCCATTGCTTCCAACACTGGCCTGGAGACCACGACTACGCGGGAATCGATATTTTCCGATTGGACGACCGGGGTAGGATCGTCGAACATTGGGACGTCCTGCAGATCATCCCCGAGCATGCCGCCAATCCGAACGGCATGTTCTGACTTCGCTGCCCAAGCACCAGCGGCGCGTGCTCTCGAGCTGCCTCTGGCTAAGACCGTGGGCTTCCGGTGGCCGGAAACCTTGATTGCGCATCAGCGATCGCTTCCCGCGACCGCAGCAAACGACAGATGCATCCCGGGAATCAAGTGGCGCTCAGCGCTCGACGAACGCCTTCTCGATCACGAAATGGCCGGGCTTGTTGCCGCTTCCTTCGATGAAGTCGCGGCCTTCGAACATCTGCTTCAATTCTTCCAGCATCGCCGGGCTGCCGCACATCATGATGCGGTCGGTCGCGATATCGAGCGGGCCTTGGCCGATGTCGTTGAAGATTTGCTCGGAGCTGATGAGGTCGGTGATGCGGCCGCGGTTCCTGAACGGCTCGCGGGTCACGGTCGGGTAATAGACCAGCTTGTCGGCGAGCAGTTCGCCGAACAGCTCGTCCTCGCGCAAGGTCGCGACCAGCTTCTCGCCATAGGCGAGCTCGGAGACCTGGCGGCAGCCATGCACCAGCACGATCGTTTCGAACTGCTCGTAGACCTCGGGGTCCTTGATCAGGCTGGCGAAGGGCGCGAGGCCCGTGCCGGTCGAGAGCAGCATCAGCCGCTTGCCGGGAATCAGATTGTCGGTGATCAGCGTGCCCGTCGCCTTGCGGCCGACCAGGATGGTGTCGCCTTCCTTGATCTTCTGGAGGCGCGAGGTGAGCGGGCCGTCCTGAACCTTGATCGAGAAGAACTCGAGTTCTTCCTCGTGGTTGGCGCTTGCCATGCTGTAGGCGCGCAGCAGCGGACGGCCGTCGACCTCGAGGCCGATCATGGCGAACTGCCCGTTCTGGAAGCGGAAGCCGGTGTCGCGCGTGGCGCGGAAGCTGAACAGCGTGTCGGTCCAGTGGTGGACGGAAAGAACCTTCTCTCGGTAAAACGCGCTCATGATTTTCGATATTCCGAATATTTGCGGTTTTAGGGCAAAAGGATTACCCGGCCCCAGACTTTGGAGCGGGCACCATTGCCATGGCGGAGGATTTCGCGTGTGTGATCTACGCCATTGAGACCAATAATCAACCTCGTTTCGGATGCAATTGATGCCGGTCAAACCGGCATTTGCAGCCGAACTGGGCGCATCATTAATGAATCCGCTGCCATGCGGACGTCCTCGGCAATTTCTTTCCCTTCGGTCGCCTCGTTTGAGCACTTTATTTCCGCCGGGTCGCGAGAATTTCATTAAGAATAGCTCTGATCTTCACCCGGTTCGGCGCCTTTTCCCGCATATTTGCGGCTTTTGGCGCCGAGAACAGTGAATCGGATGACGGACGAGCGGATCTTCGTTCAGGCGATCAGGCGCTATTGCGCGGAACGGGACATAGCAGTCGATGTCCGCGCGGACGGCTGGCTGATCGCGATGCGCCGGGGCGAGATGCGCCGTTTCACCTTCGGTTACGACATCGGCCTCAACAGCGCCATCGCTCACCGCCTCGCCAACGACAAATCGGCCACATCAGAGGCGCTGGCGCTCGAGGACGTGCCGTGCGTTCCCCATGAGCTCTTCCTCAACCCGAAACTGGGCAAGCACGTCGCCGGCGCGGACTGGCGCGAGAGAATGCTGGCGGTGCTCGCGCAGACGCCGCAAGGCGTGGTGGTGAAGCCGAACGAGGGGACGTCGGGGCGCGCCGTGTTCAAGGTGACGAATGTAGGCGAACTCGATCGTGCGGTCGGCGAGGTCTTCTCGATGAGCCCCGGCCTCGTGATCTCGCCCCATGTCGCGATCGAGCAGGAGATCCGTGTGGTGCTGCTCGACGACGTGCCGCTCGTCGTCTACAGCAAGCAGCGCGACTCGGACTGGCGGCACAATCTCGATGCCGGTGCAAAGCCGGTGCTGCTCGAGGACGGCGAAGATCGCGCCGCCAGCGTGAAGCTTGCGATCGACGCCGCGCGCGCCATCGGCATCGTGTTCGCGTCGATCGACGTGGTCCGCGTGGACGGCGATTGGCGCGTGCTCGAGATCAATTCCGGCGTGATGATGGAGACGCTGGGCAAGCTGCATCCGAAGCTGGTTCAAGCGGCGTATGACGCGGCGCTCGATCGGGTGTTTGGCGAAGTTCGGCACGAGCGATGACCCATCATTATTCGCCGCACGGAAATCGTCGACCGTTTTGCACGCCCTTGCCGGCTGCAACGTGATCGGCGCGTTCGGACGTTGGCCGGATGTTCCCGTTGTGAAATGGAACGCCGCGCTCTAGCCTTCACGCAACGTATGACGCATGTGGCCTGCAGGCTTGTTTGCGGCGGGCTGCATCCATGATCAAAACCATCGAAGAGGGAACGCCATGAGCGGCAAGTTCAATCGCCAGATTCTGCTGGTGGAGAAGCCCAGCGGCAAGCTCGGTCCCGAGCATTTCAAGATGGTGGAGAGCGCGCTGCCGGAGCCAAAGGACGGCGAGGCCTTGCTGCGCGTGCGCTACATCTCGCTTGATGCCGCCAACCGCGCCTGGATGCACGGCGCAACCTATCGCTCCGCCGTCGAAGCCAACAGCGTGATGGCAGGTGGCGCCATCGCGGAGGTCGTCAGTTCGAAGACGCCGGACCTCGCGCCTGGCGACATCGTGTTCGGCGACACCGGCTGGCAGGAATTTGCCGCGGTGCCGGCCAAGCATCTCACCAAGATGCCCAAGCTCGAGCCGATGACGCATCTGCTCAGCGTGTTCGGCATTGCCGGCCTCACCGCCTATTTCGGGCTGCTTGAGATCGGCAAGCCCAAAGAAGGCGAGACGGTCGTGGTCTCCGCCGCCGCGGGTTCGGTCGGCTCGATTGTCGGGCAGATCGCCAAGATCAAAGGATGCCGCGTGGTCGGCATCGCCGGCGGCAAGGACAAGTGCAACTGGCTGACCTCCGAGCTCGGCTTCGATGCGGCGGTGGACTACAAGGACGGCGCATTGTTCAAGGCGCTGCGCGCGGCGGCGCCGAAGGGTATCGACGTCTATTTCGACAATGTCGGCGGCGACATCCTCGAAGCCTGCCTGCCGCAGATGAACAATTACGGCCGCATCGCCTGCTGCGGCGCGATCTCGCAATATGACGGCGTGCCCGCGGCGCACGGCCCGCGCGGCGTGCCTGGCCTGATCGTGGTGAAGCGGCTCGTCATGCAGGGCTTCATCGTGATGGATTACATGAAGGAAAGCGAGCGCGCGCTCGCCGACCTCCAGGCCTGGGTCAAGTCCGGACGGCTGAAGGTGCAGGAGGACATCATCGACGGCCTCGAGAACACGCCGAAGGCGCTGATCGGACTGCTGGCGGGCGAGAACCGTGGCAAGCGCATGGTGAGAGTGGCGGCGTAGTCACGTCGCGGTGCGCTGACATTATGGACTTGCGGTAGAGGCCAAAGCGGCCAAAGATGCCGCTCGCGCCGTTCACGCGCGACGATTGCATTTGCATATTTTTTCAGGATGGTTGGCTTTGCCGATCGGGCAGGAATTCGTTCAAATGTTCAACAGATTGAACCATGCATCGGCGCGCATGGCGCTGCTGGCGGCAGCGCTCTTCGCAACTGCAACAGGAGCGATCGCGCAATCGCCGACCGAGGCCCAGAAGAGCGCGATCCGGTCCGCATGCCGCTCGGACTTCATGGCGCATTGCTCGAGCGTGACGCCCGGCGGGGTGGAGGCGGTTCAGTGTCTCGCCAAGAACATGTCGAGCCTGTCAGCGGGATGCCAGAGCGCGGTTCGCGCCGTCGAGC
>NZ_JAEMSD010000817.1 GCF_016462955.1 Bradyrhizobium sp.
TGCCGTTGGCGTCGATGTCGAAGGTCACCTCGATCTGCGGCATGCCGCGCGGCGCAGGCGGAATGCCCATGAGGTCGAACTGGCCGAGCATCTTGTTGTCCGCCGCCATTTCACGCTCGCCCTGGAAGACGCGGATGGTGACGGCGTTCTGGTTGTCCTCGGCCGTCGAGAACACCTGGCTCTTCTTGGTCGGGATCGTGGTGTTGCGGTCGATCATGCGGGTGAACACGCCACCCAGCGTCTCGATGCCCAGCGACAGCGGGGTCACGTCGAGCAGCAGCACGTCCTTGACGTCGCCCTGGAGCACGCCGGCCTGGATCGCGGCACCGATCGCCACGACCTCGTCCGGGTTGACGCCCTTGTGCGGCTCCTTGCCGAACAGCTGCTTCACGACTTCCTGCACCTTCGGCATGCGGGACATGCCGCCGACCAGCACGACTTCGCCGATCTCGCCAGCGGTGACGCCGGCGTCCTTCAGCGCCTTGCGGCAGGGCTCGACGGTCTTCTGCACGAGGTCATCGACCAGCGCCTCGAACTTGGCGCGGGTGAGCTTCATGGTCAGATGCTTCGGGCCGGTCTGGTCCGCGGTGATGAAGGGCAGGTTGATCTCGGTCTGCGTCGTCGACGACAGCTCGATCTTGGCCTTTTCAGCGGCTTCCTTCAGGCGCTGCAGTGCGAGCTTGTCGTTGCGCAGGTTGATGCCCTGCTCCTTCTGGAACTCGTCGGCCAGATAACCCACGAGGCGCATGTCGAAGTCTTCGCCGCCGAGGAAGGTGTCGCCGTTGGTCGACTTCACCTCGAACACGCCGTCGCCGATTTCGAGAATGGAGATATCGAAGGTGCCGCCGCCGAGGTCATACACGGCGATCGTGCCGGCCTTGGTCTTGTCGAGGCCATAGGCGAGTGCGGCCGCGGTCGGCTCGTTGATGATGCGCAGCACCTCGAGGCCCGCGATCTTGCCGGCGTCCTTGGTCGCCTGGCGCTGGGCGTCGTTGAAGTAGGCGGGAACGGTGATGACGGCCTGGTCGACCTTCTGGCCGAGATGGGCTTCCGCGGTCTCCTTCATCTTCTGCAAGATGAACGCCGAGACCTGCGAGGGCGAATAGGTCTGGCCGTCGGCCTCGACCCAGGCATCGCCATTGGACGCTTTCACGATCTTGTACGGGACGAGCTTCTTGTCCTTCTCGACCATTGGGTCGTCGTAGCGGCGGCCGATGAGGCGCTTCACTGCGAAGAAGGTGCGCTCGGGATTGGTGACGGCCTGGCGCTTGGCCGGCTGGCCGACGAGGCGCTCACCGTCGTCAGTCACGGCAACGATCGAAGGCGTCGTGCGCATGCCTTCGGAATTCTCGATGACTTTGGCGTTCTTGCCATCCATCACGGCGACGCACGAATTCGTGGTGCCGAGGTCGATCCCAATGACCTTTCCCATGGTCCTGATATCCTTCTTTTTGCGGCAGGTTGGCTGGGCCCAGAAGGCACCCGAACCGAAACCCCCTAAGATCAAACATCCGCGATATTGCGATGATTGAGGCTCATATAGGAGGGGGGGAGGGGCCCGCAAGGACCGAAGCTAGGTTTCTGCCGCGAAAACATCGGCTTTTGGAAGAAGATATCAGGGCTCAACCGCCCTTGCGGGTGAGGAATTATTAACAGGTTCGATCCTCGGCAAGCCCCCGCTACCACGAGCCCGTCCCGCCCTGTTGCGGCAAGTCCAAACCCGCTAAAAGACGGACCGGCCGGGCTGCAGCTTCAGAGCTGCCTCGCGCGACAAAGCGGCCCGGTCTCCGACCATCGAACGGCCTCAATGTGAACCAATCAGAGTGCCCATGAAGCTGACCCGTCCCCTCGCCGCGCTCGCCCTCCTCGCCGCCTCCGCGCTCCCGGCCCTTGCGGCCGACGCCGTTTTCCCACCCGGCTTGCGTCTCGGCATGGTGCCGTTGATCGGCCTCAACA
>NZ_JAEMSD010000359.1 GCF_016462955.1 Bradyrhizobium sp.
GCAAGGGACGTTCGGTTGCGACCGTGCTGTTCAAGAATTCGGTGTTCGGCATCGTCGCGCTGGTGGTGGCGACGCTCAATTTGATGCGGCCGTCGATCGTGCTGCTCACCGTCGGCATCGTCGCCGCCGGGCTCGGCATCGTGCTCTACAATGTCGTGCTGTCGGGCCTGGCGATCGGCCTGTTCATCCTGGGCTTTGCTCGGCCCGCGCCCGCCACAGCGTGAGCGCGAACACCAGATAGATCGCGCAGGTCCACAGCGACTGCCAATTGTCGCGGCCCTCGTTGAAGAGCACGAAGACCGCCGACAGCGCCAGCACGCCCGCGAACACCGCTTCGGCGATCGGACGCTGGCCGATCTGCGGCCGGTTCAGCATCAGCAGCGCGAACGGCACCACGGCCATCGTTAGCGAGGCGTAGGGGAAATCCTTGTAGCGGGGGTCGAACACGAAGCCGAGCGCGGTCGCGGAGGCGATCACCGCCGTCACCGCCAGCGTCAGGCCGAGCACCGCAGTGAGCTTCGACCATTTCCGGCCCTCGCGCGGCCCGAGCAGGTCGAGGAAGGTCGGAAGGCTGCGGCCGATCACCATCGCCTGCGCGCAGAAGATCGGCGACAGGATGCCGGCGAGCAGCAGCGCACCCCACAGCAGCCAGCCGCCGATGCCGAAGCTCTCGTAGTACATCTTGTCCGCGCCGATCCCGAGCAGGATGCCGGCCGTCGTCGCCGAGATGCCGACACCGAGCCAGGCCGAGAAGCGCGGCGTCCACGGCCGCCGCCGCAGCGTGATCAGCGCCACGGCGAACACCAGCACGGCCAGGCCCATGCCCGCGCCCATGTACCATTTCCAGTACGGGAAATTGCTGATCGGCTGTCCCGGCGGATATTTCAGGCTGCGGGCAACCGAATCGTACAGGCCCCAATAGCCGCCGACGGTGCCTTCCAGCCGGCGCTTCCACGGCTGGTCGTAGGACTCGATGAGATTGACACGAAACTTCTGCGCCTTCGCAAGACCAAGGATTTCAGAGACGACGCGCGCCTGGTTGGTGCGTGACGGCAGCGCGCCGTCGCGCATGCGGCCCGCGCTCGGCCAGCCGGTTTCGCCGATCAGGATCTCCTTGCCGGGAAACGCCACCGCCATCCGCTCGCGGATCTGCTCGACATGGGCGGCGGCGAATTTCGCCCTGATCGGGACATCCTCCCAATAGGGCAGGATGTGGATCGTGACGAAGTCGACGGCGTCATAGACCTCGCGATTCTTCAGCCAGTATTCCCAGACATCGGCATAGGTCACGGGCACGCTGACCTGCGTCTTCACCAGGCGGATCAGGGCGACGAGATCCGCCGTCGTCATCTCGCCGCGCAGCAGCACCTCGTTGCCGACGATGACGGAAGTGATGACGTCGGGGTACTGCTTGATGAGGCGAATGGCGAGCCCGGCCTGCTCGTAGTTCTTGGTGCGGTTGCTCGAGAGCCAGATGCCCTGCAGCACCTTCATGCCGCCGACCTTGGCGGCGATCGCCGGCACCTGGTCGAGCCCGTTCTCCAGCGAGTAGGTGCGGACGCAGTCGGTGATGTCCTTGAGCTGGCGCAGGTCCTGCTCGATCTGCTCGGCCTCGATATGGGTCCATGGCTCGAGCGGCGACTGCTCGCCGCGGAACGGAGCGTAGGAAACGCACTGGACCTTGTCGGCGGGATCGATCGGGGCGCGCGCAAGCGTGATCGGCGTGGCAAGCCACCACCACACGGCAGCGATCGCACCCAATGAGACGAGCAGAAGCGCCAGTGGCGTACGAAGAGAAATCGGTTCCGTCCTCCGCGAAGGGCCCGTCGAATTACCTGCTCGCACGCCGTCTGCCAAGGGGGTGTCAGGGTGCGGATCGATGCCCGCCCCACCGGAACTTGGTTGCGGCCGTTCGACCGTCACCTAGCATCGTGACTTTGCTGGACAAAATTCGAAATACAGGTCATGGACTCCGCAAGACTTTTCCGCCGCATTGGAGACCTATTTGGACGCCATCACCGACGCGTCCGCGGGATCCTGACGCGGACGGCCACG
This sequence comes from Bradyrhizobium sp., assembly GCF_016462955.1. Lineage (GTDB taxonomy): Bacteria > Pseudomonadota > Alphaproteobacteria > Rhizobiales > Xanthobacteraceae > Bradyrhizobium. The sequence continues at coordinate 2,056 of NZ_JAEMSD010000359.1, forward strand.
AATATATTGGGGAATTCATGCGGCAACGGGTGTTCGAGTCACGAAATGCGGTCCTGCGGCAGTTCGCCGCCACCTTGGCCGCCTCCGCCATGCTCGTCCTGATCGGTGCCGGCGGCGCCTCCGCTCAGAGCGGCGCACCCACCCCCGAGCCGGGCAAGGCGGCCCAGCCCGCCGACGCCGCCAAGGACGCCGCCCAGAACCAGCGCCGCACCGACGAATTCGCCGAAGCCGCCCAGGTCATCGGCGGCCCCGCCGGCAATCCCGAATGCGTCTGGCTCGGCCGCCGCGTGGTGCGCCTGATGTGGCGCGATGACCTCGACACCGCGTTCCGCCATCTCGACCTCTACGACCGATTCGGCTGCCCGGGCGGCCACATCCAGGCCGCGTTCCGCTGCCTGACCCGGTTCGGCGGCCAGATCGACCCCAAGGTGGCCGAAACCCTGGATAGCCGCGTGCACGCGTGCTGGATCAATCCGGCGGCCCAGCCGCAACAGGCGGCGGCGGCCCAGCCGGCCGCGCCGGCCGCCAACGCTGCACAGCCGCAGCCGGCCGCCAGCCCCTCGCCTGCGGCAAGCCCGTCCCCGGCGCCGCCGAAATAGCCCACGCTTTAACCGCCCGAGATCCTCGACAGCGTTGGCCGTTTCAGCTGCCGTTCAGGAACGATCGGCCATAGACACGGTTGGCACTGCCGCGGGTGGTTCGAGAAGGCCATGCCCTCATTAGGTCATGAGGCCATGACAGTTGAGAAACCGCGCGGCCGAGATATGCTCCCTTTGCCGCGGACTTGGTCGGATCTCGGGGTCGGATCCGCTGCCCTGCCCCCTCAGCCCCTTTTGGTTTAGCCGCGATGCGCGTTGTCGCCGCCGTTCTGTTGCTCGTGTCCGGGCTCCATGCCGGGCTCTGGGGAGTCTTGCGCGACAAGCAACCCGCGCCTGACTTCAAGGGCCTGGTGCCGAGCCTGTCCTATACGCCGTTCGAACCGGGCCATGTCGTCGATCTCAAGGTCGACCCCGAGAAGATTCGCGCGGACATGAAGAAGCTCTCGACCCTCACGCGAGCGATCCGGTCCTACTCCGCGACGGAGGGCAACGAGCTGGTGCCACCGATCGCGGCCGAGTTCGGCCTCAAGGTGACGGTCGGCGCGTGGATCGACAAGGACGAGGATCGCAACGAGCGGGAGGTCAAGGCCGCCATCGAGCTCGCCCGCAAGAACAGCAACGTGATCGGTATCGTGGTCGGCAACGAGGTGATCTTCCGCGGCGAGCAGAAGGTCGAGGTCCTCATCGACAAGATCAAGAAGGTCAAGAGCGCGGTCCGCGTTCCCGTGACGACGGGTGAGATCTGGAACATCTGGCGCGATTTTCCGGACCTCGCCTCCAGCGTCGACTTCATCGCCGCGCACGTGCTGCCCTATTGGGAAAACTTCCGTTCGGATCAGGCCGTCGACCAGGCCGTCGACCGCTACAACCTCCTGCGCAATCAGTTCCCGGGCAAGCGCATCGTGATCGCCGAGTTCGGCTGGCCGAGCGCAGGCTACAATTTGCGCAGCGCAGACCCGGGTCCGTTCCAGCAGGCGTTGACCTTGCGCAACTTCGTCGTCCGCGCCGAAGCGCTCGGCATGGACTACAACATCGTCGAAGCCATCGATCAGCCCTGGAAGTTCTTCGAAGGCGGCGTCGGTCCCTATTGGGGCATTCTCAACGCCAGCCGCGAGCCGAAATTCGCCTGGACCGGCCCGGTCGAGAATCCCGATTACTGGAAGCTGATGGGCATCGCGCTCTTGGTCGGCGTCCTGCTGTCGCTGCCGATCCTGCGCATCGAGAAGGCGACCGCAAGGCAGGCCTTCCTGCTGTCGGCGACCGCCAATGGCGTCGGCGCCTGGACGGCAACCGTGTTCGCGTTCTGGAACAGCCATTATTTCGTCTTCGGCTCGGCCTTCGCGCTGACGCTCGGCATGATCCTTCTCGTTCCCCTCGTTCTCATTGCGATGGCGCGCATCGAGGAGATCGCCGCGGTCGCCTTCGGCCGGCCGCCGCAGCGGCTTCTCACCAGGAGCAAGCCGGTCGAGAACGCGCCGGAGAGCTATTATCCGAAGGTCTCGATCCACATCCCCGCTTATTTCGAGCCGGTCGACATGCTCAAGCAGACGCTGGATGCGCTGTCGCGGCTGAACTATCCGAACTACGAATGCGTCGTCATCATCAACAACACGCCGGATCCCGCCTTCTGGCAGCCGATCCAGGACCATTGCCGCGCGCTCGGTGAACGCTTCAAGTTCATCAACGCCGAGAAGGTGCAGGGCTTCAAGGCCGGCGCGCTGCGCATCGCGATGGACCGCACCGCCGCGGACGCCGAGATCATCGGCATCCTCGATGCCGACTATGTCGTCGAGCCCGACTGGCTCAAGGACCTCGTGCCGGCCTTCGCCGACCCGCGCGTTGGCCTGGTGCAGGCACCGCAGGAGCATCGCGACGGCGACCTGTCGATCATGCACTACATCATGAACGGCGAATATGCCGGCTTCTTCGACATCGGCATGGTCCAGCGCAACGAGGCCAACGCCATCATCGTGCACGGCACGATGTGCCTGATCCGCCGCGCCGCGATGGACATGGCCGGCGGCTGGTCATCCGACACCATCTGCGAGGACTCCGATCTCGGCCTTGCGATCCAGGAGCTCGGCTGGACCACCCACTACACCAACACCCGCTACGGCGCGGGTCTGTTGCCCGACACGTACGAGGCCTTCAAGAAGCAGCGGCACCGCTGGGCCTATGGCGGCCTGCAGATCGTCAAGAAGCACTGGCGCCGATTCCTGCCCGGCGCGAGCCGGCTCACGCCCGACCAGAAGCGCGAATACAGCCTCGGCTGGCTGAACTGGCTGGGGGCCGAGAGTCTCGGCGTCGTGGTGGCGCTGCTCAACCTGATCTGGGTGCCGATCGTCGCCTTCGCCGACATTGCCGTCCCCGACAAGATCCTGACGCTGCCGATCATCGGCGCCTTCATCGTCTCGCTGGTGCACTTCCTGTCGATGTACCGCGCCCGCGTCGCCATCAAGCCCGGCCAGATGCTGGGCGCCATGATCGCCGCGATGAGCGTGCAATGGACGGTGTCGCGTGCGGTGGCGCAGGGCCTGATCACCGAGCACATCGCCTTCGCCCGCACCTCCAAGGGCGGCCTCAGCCGGATGTCGATCGAGTTCCAGGCGTTCTGGGAAGCCGTGATCGGCACCCTGCTCCTGGTCGGCGCCGGCGTGCTCATCGCCACCAACAACTACAAGGAGATCACCGAGATCTACATCTTCGCCGGTGTCCTCGTGCTGCAGAGCCTGCCGTTCCTGGCCGCCGTCGCCATCGCCGTCCTCGAGCTCAGCCGCATCAACTCGTTCCAGTTCTGGCGCGACAGCGCCATCCGCACCGCCGAGCTGATCGGCCTCCGCCCGGTCGCACTGCCGCCCGTGGGCGCGCCGCAAGCTGTGCCGAGCGAGGTGCGCCGCGAGGTGAATTGACAGGCGGAGAGCTGGCCTGCGGGCTTCCTTAGTGACGCCCGCCTGCGGCGGGCTCTGGCGAGGTCGCATCCGCGGCGAGATTAGCGAGACCCTCATGGTGAGGAGCCCGCCAAAGCGGTCGTCTCGAACCATGAAAGGCCCGGCTCTCGCGTAAGGCTCCGCAGTTCGGCGTGGATGGCAAGCCGTCAATCAGGTTGAAAATCCCGACCTAACCAGCGGAATCAGCGGACGAATCTCCGACCCCGCCGCGATCTTCGGCGACCACCCGCACTATTGACCTGCGCAGCCACTCCCCCTACACAGCGCGAGCCGACGGCATGATCCGGAAACAGCCGGTTTTCCCCGCGACGCAAGCTTACAGCGTAGCGGCAAGACATGCTTCTCGAATGTCCGACCAGGATGGCGACCTCTTGTCGTAGCCATCAGCGGCCATGGGAGCGCGTAGCTCAGCCGGTAGAGCACGTGACTTTTAATCACGGGGTCCTGGGTTCGAGCCCCAGCGCGCTCACCAAGTTCTCCCCTTTCCTGAATGGCAAAAGGCCCCCGGGTTTCCGAGGGCCTTCTCATCTCACGCGGGGGTACATCCGCCCCGAATGAAATAATTCCTATCTGGCGCGCAGATATCTCAGTCCTTCGATGGCGAGTTGGTTCTCATCGGTGCTCGGTGAGTCCGAGAGAAATCCCGTGACGTCTGCCCGCAGCGTTTTTTCCTGCGCGAATGTGATGTTCACCATCATGCCGTAAGCCTGCATGACGCGATCGACTGCTAGTTCCATGAAATCCCTTTGGAGGTCTAACCCTTTCCAGGCATTTTGGTTCCATCACGACGGGGCCCCGCCGACAGCTGGGCGACGGCAATCGGTCAGGAATTGAAGCGAGCGCCGCTCGTTGGCATTGATCGCGCCTGCAGTTTTTGCTCACCGCGTGATGCCATGTCGAGCCCCGTCATGAGTCGCAAGAGGAATAGGCAGGCTCAGGATCGATCCTGATCGAACATTGCTGAATCGACGCGAGGTGGTGGAACCACTGCTGCACGTTTTGTTTGTTCATCGTGACCAAACAATCCGAACAACTCCGACAACAAGCGCGGCGAGCCGAGCGCCTCGCCTTGACAGTCAGCAATGATGACGCCGGAAAGGCCCTGAAGGCATTGGCGCGACAGCTTGACGAGGACGCCGACAGGCTCGAAAGGCCCGCCTAGCCTGATCGAGGAAATGAGACCCTGAAAGTCGTCTCGCTCGGCGAGGATTCAGCGGTGATGATGCCGCCATGGGCGCGCGCGATCTCTTGCGAGATATAAAGGCCGAGCCCCAGGCCTTTCTGGTTCGGAAGGACCTCGCCTCGCTGAAACGCCGTGAACAGCAGCGGCAAGGCCTCCTCAGGTATGGGCGCCCCTCGGTTGGTGACACTGATCTCGTAGCCCTCGTCCGTCGTTCTGGCGGCCACGTGAATTGGCTGGGCGGGATCACCGTAGGACGTCGCATTCCCCAGGATGTTGGATAGCAACTGCTCCAGCCGGCCGGCATCCACCTTCACCATCCCCGGCACGTTCACTTGTGAAAGGATCTTCCAGTCCGGATAGACG
>NZ_JAEMSD010000818.1 GCF_016462955.1 Bradyrhizobium sp.
ACGCTGGAGCCGTCGGCCACGCGCACGGCGTTGCCGCCCGTGGCCTGTGTCAGCGGCTTCAACGTATCGACCGTGGAGGTGACTTCCGAAAACTCCTTCGGATTGGTCGGGCCGACATTGATCAGCGCCTTCAGCGTGCCGTCGGTCGCCTGCCACAGGCCGAGCTCGCTGGCCGGCAGGCTGGCGCGCCACTCGCCGGGATCGGCAGCCGAGAGCGTCAGATCGTGCGATACGCCGGACGGCGAGGTCACGCTGACAGGCTGGACGCTGTCCGCCATGGTCTGGCGCACCACGACGAGGTCCTTGCCCTGCACCTGGAGGCGCAGCGCCTCCTCGTCGAGATCGGGCTGCTTCATCAGCCAGTGCGACGTCCGCCTGAGCAGATCGAGATGCGGCCCGCCGCCCTCATAGCCGCGCGCCCACAGCCAGATGTGGTCGGACAGCAAAAGCGCGACGCGGCCCTCGCCGAAGCGCGACAGGAACAGCAGCGGCTTGCCGTCGACGCCGGTCATCACGGGCGGGTTGACCGCGTTGCGGGTATCGACGGTGCGGAAGAAGCGGCTCCAGCGCGGCGGCTCGCTGGCCGAGCCTTCCAGCCCGCGCGTGACCGGATGGCGTTTGCCGGTGTCGGACAGATGCGCATAGAACGGTTTTTCCGTCACGCCGACAGGCTCGGCCGGCAGCACCGAATCCAGTGGTGTGCGCCAGATGCTGGTGGTGGAGGCGTAGTCCGGGCCGGCCGAGACCAGCACCGCGCCGCCGCCGCGCACATAGCGCGCGATGTTGTCGAAATAGGCGATCGGCAGCACGCCCTGGCGGGCGTAGCGGTCGAAGATGATCAGCTGGAATTCATTGATCTTCTGCTGGAACAGCTCGCGGGTCGGAAACGCGATCAGCGACAATTCGTTGATCGGCGTGCCGTCCTGCTTCTCCGGCGGACGCAGAATGGTGAAATGCACGAGATCGACGCTGGCGTCGGACTTGAGCAGATTGCGCCAGGTGCGCTCGCCTGAATGCGGCTCGCCCGAGACCAGCAGCACCCGCAGTTTGTCGCGCACGCCGTCGATGGCGACGACGGCGCGGTTGTTCACCGGCGTCAATTCGCGCTCGAGCGGCGAGGCCTCGATCTCGACGATGTTGGCCCCGGCATGCTTGATGTCGACGTCGACGCTGGCGGCCTGGCCGCTCGACAGCGTGCGCTCGTTGATGACCTCGCCGTCGCGGCGGACCGTCACCCTGGCGCGCTCGCCGGAGACGCCCTGGTCGTCGAGGCGGTAGGAGATGGTCTGGCTCTGCCCGACGATGCCGAAGCGCGGCGCGGCGGTGATGGCGATGCGGCGGTCGCGCTCGTCCTTCTGCCCGGTGATCAGTGCGTGCACCGGCGCCTGGAAGCCGAGCGCGGCGGCGCTCGCGGGAATGTCGTGGACGCGGCCGTCGGTGATCAGGAACGCGCCGGCGACGCGGTCGACCGGCACGTCCGCCAAGGCCGAGGCCAGCGCCCCGAACAATTTCGTGCCGTCGGTCTCGCCGTCGGCCTGTCCGGCCTCGACGACGCGGACTTCGAGGCCCTTGATCTTCTTCAGGCTGTCGACCAGCGCTTCCTGCGCTTGTGCGGCCTCGCGGTTGCGGTTGCCAAAGTTCTGGCTCGGGCTCTTGTCGACGACGACGGCCGCGACCGAGGTGAGGGGATCGCGGTCCTCGCGCGTGAAGGAAGGATTGGCGAGCGCCAGCAGGAACAGCGCGAGCGCGGCCACGCGCACCGCGGCGCCGCGTGCGCGCGCCATCAGCAGCACAATGGCGATGACGACGATCGCGGCGAGCGCGAGCCACAGCACGAGCGCGGGAACGAGCGGCGTGAATGCGATGCCGTAGTTCATGAGATGGACCCATCAATGTCATTCCGGGGCGATGCGAAGCATCGAACCCGGAATCTCGAGATTCCGGGTTC
>NZ_JAEMSD010000360.1:0-1692 GCF_016462955.1 Bradyrhizobium sp.
GCCGTCGCGAACCTTCACGACTTCGCCCATCTGGCCGAGCTTGTTGACGCGTTCCAGCAAAATGACTTCCATATCCGTTCTCCTTTTGAAGGGTTCTGTAGGTTTCGGTTGACTTAAGAGGTTGGCAGGGGTGGCGGCTGCCGGTTGCGCAGGAAGCGCTCGCGGAAGCCGAACACGGAATCCGCAAGGCCGAGGATCACCATCGCGATCACCGGCCATCCGAACACGACGACGACGGCGTAGGCCGAGCTGAGCCAGAACGTGCGGCCCTTCAACGCCAGTGTCAGCGTATGCAGCACGGCGAAGCCGGTCAGCGCGTAGGCCATCAGCAGCGCGGCCGTTGCGATCTGCGCGACGATGGCGATGAGGCCACCGGTGAAGCAGAAGGCCAGAGCGATGCAGAGCGCCACCAGCGTCATCGGCGGCAGCTCGGCGGTCTTGAGATCCGGCCAGGGGCGGCGCAGCCGGCCCGACGTCGCCGTCACTTTGCCGCTGAGCCAGAGATTGAGAGTGAGCGTCATCATCGCGACGATGGTGGCGGCGGCCGGCGCGATGCGCGCCAGCGCGTCGACGAACTGGCCGGCTTCGCCCGAGGTTTGCGGATCGGTGGTGCGCAGCAGGCGCATCAGGCCGCGCCGCAGGGTGCCGATGATGGTCTCGGCGTCGGTGCCGAGCGTGAGCAGGGCGGCCATCGTGGTCAGTGTGGCGAAGCCCGCGATCCAGAGCAGCATGCGGCCGACCGGGTACCACTCGATCTCGGGGGCGGTCGCCGGCTCGGGCGCGGACGTGTTAGGCACAACGCTTCCGACCTGGCGGCCCAGCAGCGCGAGATGGCCGAGCCACCATGCCGGCAAGGCGACGGTGACGGCGAAGGCGATGCAGTAGGGCAGGCCGAACAGCGCGCCGAGGCCGATCGCCGCGGCAATGCCGCCGAGGCTCGCGCAAAGCGGCCCCCAGCCGATCGCGGCAACCATCAGCGGCAGCGGTGCGAGATAGAACAGGAGCAGCGAGATCAGCGCGCCCGAGATGATCGAGGCGAACATCAAGGCCGACGCAGCGCCGGCGACCAGGGCTATCAGTGCATAAGCCATCATCAGCTGTCCCGCTCCCTTCGAGCGGTTAGAGGCATCTCGCCCCAACCATCGGCGACCGGACGACCCGGAAGCCTTATGAGTTCGAAAAAGTCGCGACCGGCGGCTTAACCGCCGCCGGTCGAATTGGTCGTATCAGCGAATGACGTAGGGCAGCAGGCCCAGGAAGCGCGCGCGCTTGATGGCGCGGGCGAGCTCGCGCTGCTTTTTCGCGGACACCGCGGTGATGCGGCTCGGCACGATCTTGCCGCGCTCGGAAACGTAACGCATCAGGAGCTTGGAGTCCTTGTAGTCGATCTTCGGCGCGTTGGCGCCCGTGAACGGGCAGCTCTTGCGGCGACGGAAGAACGGGCGGCGTGCACCAGCTTCAGCCATTGGTCTTACTCCCCGTCCGTCGTTGTGGTTTCAGCTTCGTCGCGTGGACGACGCGGACCGCGGTCACCGCGGAAGCCACCACCGTCACGATCGCCGCCGCGGAAACCGCCCTCGCGGTCGCCACGGAAACCGCCTTCGCGCTCGCCGCGGAAGCCACCGCCGCGGTCGTCACGTTCGCGATCACGGTCGGCCTTGCGCATCATCGCGGACGGGCCTTCCTCGAGCT
>NZ_JAEMSD010000360.1:1702-7134 GCF_016462955.1 Bradyrhizobium sp.
CGAGGAAGGCCCGTCCGCGATGATGCGCACGGTGAGATAGCGGATCACGTCTTCGCTGATGCGCTCCTGGCGCTCGATCTCGGCGATCGCCGCGGAGGGCGCGTCGATGTTGAGCAGCACGAAGTGCGCCTTGCGGTTCTTGTTCATGCGATAGGTGAGGGACCGCACGCCCCAATTCTCGGTCTTGGTGATCTTGCCGCCGAGACCCTCGACGATCCCGGTCATCTGCGCAGTCAGCTCTTCGACCTGCTGCGGGCTCGCGTCCTGACGCGCGAGAAAAACATGCTCGTAAAGAGGCATGGTCGTCCTTTCCTCATGTTGGCGCATCGCCCGGCGTCAAACCCTTAAGAGGCCTTCGGAAAGGACTCTGGGATCAAGCTCAGAAGGCGGAAACACGGGACGACGGGCCGACTGGCCCTGCCACACCAAAATCACGAAGGATTTGCTGAGACCGTCCGTTCAGCTCCCGGCCGGGGTCTGCGGATGCGCGCCTTATACGGATTTTGGCCGGCTTTGCAAGGTTGGCGGCCGCGTTTCCGCCAGGGAGCCAGCAGGCGAGTCCGGGACGGGCCCAAATCCGACCCGCTTGATTTATTTGTTTGTATATCATACAAAAAACTAACGGGAGGAGCGCAATGGAGGACATTTCTTCCCCTGCGACGTTAGAATCGGGCGCCGGCGACCCCAAGCATGCCGCGCGCGCAACGCGTTCGGCCGGCCGCAAGATGCGTTCGCTGCTCCTGGATGCGGCGAGCCCGCTGTTCCGGGAGCGGGGGCTGTCGGGCACATCCATCACGGACATCGCAGCCGCGGCGAACGCGTTCCCCAGCCAGATCACCTATTACTTCCGTACCAAGGAGGCGCTGTTCGTCGAATGCGCCTGCCGCGATCTCCTGCATCTGGCGCGCGCCACCGAGCAGGCGGCGCTGAAGGCGCGCACGCCGCGGGAATACACCTGCGCACTGGCCGAGACCGTGACGGCAAGCGATTCGGTCGCCTTCTTCGCGGAAGCGCTGACATTGACGCGGCGTCGCCAGGATCTCGCGCCCTTGGTCGAGCGCACCATCGAGCGCCTGCACGGCGAAGGCGCGCGCGCTTATGCAGGCCAGGTCGAACGGCATGGCTGGCGTTCCTTGCGTGCGCCCGACGAAAGCTCGCGGCGGTTCTGGGCGGTCGCCATCGGCGTGATCCTCGAAGGCTACGCCATGGGCCGTTCCCCGGAGGAACTCTGCGCCGAGATGCTGCGCATGCTCGGCGAGCAGGCGAAATCCGCCGGTGAGACCACACGCCTGCGGCTCGTCGACGACGCATCAGATTCGAATGAAGAGGGCTAGGCCATGACCGAGCTTCGCATGCGTGCCCGCGATTTCCTGACTGATGATCAGCTCGCCGACGTGCGCCGGCGCGTGACCTGGAAAGGCGCCGCGCTGATCGCGCACGCCTGGGCATTGATCATCGGTGCCATCGCGCTGGTGGCGTGGTGGCCCAATCCGGTCACCTATATTCTCGCGGTCGCCATCATCGGCTCGCGCCAGCTCGGCCTTGCGATCCTGATGCATGACGGCGCCCATGGCTGCCTGTCCGCCGACGAGAAAACCAATCTGGCGCTGAGCCAATGGTTCTGCGCCTATCCGCTGTTCGCGGAGACGCGCAGCTACCGGCGCTACCACCTGCAGCATCATGCGCGCACGCAGCAGGAGGACGATCCCGATCTCGTGCTGTCGGCGCCGTTTCCGATCACCAGGCTGAGCTATCGCCGCAAGTTCGTCCGCGACATCACGGGACAGACCGGCTACCAGCAACGCAAGGCGCAACTGCTCAACGCGCTCGGCCCGAAGGACTGGCCGTGGCGGCAGCGTGCGGCGCATTTCTGGGAGAAGCTCGGCCCGCAATGTGTCGTCAACGCGATCATGTTTGCGGCGTGCTCGGCGGCTGGCGTGTGGTGGGCCTATCCGCTGCTCTGGCTGGTGCCGCTATTGACCTGGATGATGGTCATCACCCGCATCCGCAACATCGCCGAGCACGCCGTGGTGCCCGACAGCAGCGATCCCCTGCGCAACACCCGCACCACGCAGGCCAATTTCCTGGAGCGGCTGTTCATCGCGCCGTACTACGTGAACTACCACCTCGAGCATCACCTGCTGTTCTACGTGCCATGCTATAATCTGCCGAAGGTGCATCGGCTGCTCAGTGCCAGCCGGCATGCCGGCCGCATGGAAGTGCAGCCGGGTTACGCGGCGGTGTTGCGGCTGGCGACTGCGCGGCCGGATCGGGACGACCGGCCGGGTCAACTCGTGAGCAGTGCGCGCCGCGCACAGGCCGGAGTGGACGTCGATGCCAACCAGACCGCCGGCGGGTTTTGACGGGTATTTCCCGTTGAATGGTAGCCCAAGCATCCCCCTCGGCTTGACAGTCCGGCCCCGGACGGTGTCTACGGCCCCCTTTGGAGCATGATCCGGAACCATGGCCCAAAGCCGTGCGTAATCGGCTGCCGGTTCTCGCGAGGGATCATGCCTGGCAACAGGGAGCGCCGATGACGGCTGCATTCACATTTCCGGGGCAGGGTTCCCAGGCGGTCGGTATGGGCAAGGCCCTGGCCGACGCCTTTCCGGTGGCGCGCGCCGTGTTCGACGAGGTGGACGCCGCGCTTTCGGAGAAGCTGACCGCGACGATTTGGGATGGTCCGGCCGAAACCCTGCAACTCACCGAGAACGCCCAGCCGGCGCTCATGGCCGTGTCCATGGCGACCTTGCGCGTGCTCGAGGCCGAGGCCGGTTTTTCCGTGGGACGAGACGCTGCCTTCGTGGCCGGCCACTCCCTTGGCGAATATTCGGCGCTGGCCGCGGCCGGCAGCCTGACGGTTTCGGATACCGCCCGTCTGCTTCGCACCCGCGGTCTTGCCATGCAAAAGGCCGTCCCGGTTGGCGCCGGCGCGATGGCTGCGCTGCTCGGTCTCGACTACGAGGCCGCCATGGAGGTGGCCAATGAGGCGGCGCAGGGGCAGGTTTGCCAGGCCGCCAACGACAATGGCGGCGGGCAGGTGGTCGTCTCCGGCGACAAGGCCGCGGTCGATCGCGCCGTCGAGATCGCCAAGACCAAGGGCGCCAAGCGCGCCATGCTGCTGCCCGTGTCCGCCCCGTTCCATTGCAAGCTGATGCAGCCGGCCGCGGATGCCATGGCGGAGGCGCTGTCGAAGGTCACGATCAAGGCGCCCGCCGCGCCGCTGGTGTCGAACGTGCTGGCGAGCGCCATCACCGACCCCGACGAGATCCGCCGCCGCCTGGTCGAGCAGGTCACCGGCACGGTGCGCTGGCGCGAGTCGGTCGCCTATATGGCCGGGCAGGGCGTCACCCGCTTCTTCGAGATCGGCGCCGGCAAGGTGCTGACCGGCCTCGTCAAGCGCATTGCGGACGGCGCCGTCGGCATTGCGGTCGGTGGCCCCAATGATATTGCCGCCGCCAAGGATGCATTGGCCGCCGCGAAGCAGGCTTGAAGGAGTCATCGATGTTCGATCTGACTGGCAAAAAGGCGCTCGTCACCGGCGCGACCGGCGGCATCGGCGGCGCGATCGCGCAGGCGCTGCACGCGCAGGGCGCGACCGTTGCGGTCTCAGGGACGCGCAAGGAGGTGCTGGACGAGCTTGCCGGCAAGCTCGGCGAGCGCGCCTTCGTGCTGCCCTGCAATCTTTCCAAGGCCGATGAGGTCGAGGCGCTGGTGCCTGCTGCGGAAGCGGCGATGGGCCAGGTCGACATTCTCATCGCCAATGCCGGCATCACGCGCGACAATCTGTTCGTGCAACTCCGTGACGAGGATTGGGACGAGGTCATCAACGTCAATCTGACCGCGACCTTCCGCCTGGCGCGCGCCGCGACCAAACTGATGATGCGCAAGCGCTTCGGCCGCATCATCGCCATCACTTCGGTGGTCGGTGTCACCGGCAATCCGGGGCAGGGCAATTATACTGCATCGAAGGCGGGCCTGATCGGCATGATCAAGACGCTCGGCGCCGAATACGCCAAGCGCGGCGTGACTGCGAACTGCATCGCGCCCGGCTTCATCAAGACGCCGATGACCGATGCGCTCAATGACAAGCAGCGCGAAACGATTCTCAGCAAGGTTCCGGCGGCCCGCCTCGGGACTCCCGAGGACATCGCGGCGGCCGCCGTCTATCTGAGCTCGAACGAAGCGGCCTACGTCACCGGGCAAACCATCCACGTCAATGGCGGCATGGCCATGATCTGACGCCTCCTTACGCGCTGCCCTCGAGGCCGCGGCGCGGGATGCGGCAAACGGCCGTTTCCGGAGCGAAATGAGGCTTGTAGTCAAGGCAATTGAAGTATGATAACCGGACCTTCAACGGATGGGCAAAGAACGCCATTGCAGGTTTTTGAAACCCTGTATATTGGCGATGCGGAGCCTTGGCCGTCGTTCGCCGGGCCCCTGCATCGGTTAGGATGGGGCCAAATCAGTTCGTAAGCGAAGGCACTAAACGACCACGACGGCTCGTATCGTCCCGGGGGGTCGGGTCTACAGGGAACAACACGAGGTTAAGCAATGAGTGACATTGGCGAGCGGGTTAAGAAGATCGTGGTCGAACACCTTGGTGTTGAACCCGAGAAGGTGGTTGACAACGCGAGCTTCATCGACGACCTCGGCGCCGACAGTCTGGACACCGTCGAGCTGGTGATGGCGTTCGAAGAGGAATTCGGTTGCGAGATTCCGGACGACGCCGCGGAAACGATTCTCACCGTCGGCGACGCCACGAAGTTTCTCGAGAAGAACGCGAAGAGCTAAGGCTCTTCAATTTCGCGGGGACAACATTGAAACCGGACGGGCCGTTTCGCAGCGGTCAGCCGGTTTCTTGTTATTGGCCGTGAATCCTGCGATGCGGAGTTTTCGGATATGAGGCGGGTCGTCGTCACGGGTCTCGGCATGGTTTCGCCACTCGGCTGTGGCGTCGAGCCGACCTGGAAGCGCATCCTCAACGGCGAAAGCGGTGCTCGCCTAATCGAGAGCTTCGACGTCTCCGATCTCCAGACGAAATACGCCTGCACAGTCGTGCGCGGCGACGGCAGCAACGACACATTCAACCCCGACAAATGGATGGAGCCGAAGGACCAGCGCAAGGTCGACGACTTCATCATCTTCGGCATGGCCGCGGCCGGCCAGGCGCTCGACGACGCCAATTGGCATCCCGCGACCGAAGAGGACAAATGCGCGACCGGCACCATGATCGGGTCCGGCATCGGCGGCCTCAACGGCATCGCCGACACGGCCATCCTCCTGAAGGAGCGCGGGCCGCGCCGGGTGTCGCCCTTCTTCATTCCCGGCCGCCTGATCAATCTCGCCTCCGGCTACGTCTCGATCGCGCACGGACTGAAAGGGCCGAACCATTCGGTGGTCACGGCGTGCTCGACCGGTGCGCATGCGGT
>NZ_JAEMSD010000361.1:0-2316 GCF_016462955.1 Bradyrhizobium sp.
AAACTGAGCTTCGGGCTCGCCTGTGTGGTGACGGCGGCATCGAGCGTGATCGCCGAAGCACAGACTGCAAGTGGTTCATCACAGCAATCCGTGCTGCCGGCGGTGACGGTGGAGGCAGGAAGACCGGCGAAGCCGCGCCGCGCGGCACGACAGAGTACGGCCCGCGCGACGCGACAGGCTCCCTCCCCCGTTGTCCAGCCGGCGCCAGGCCGGCAGGCCAATGCGACGGCCCCGGAAGGCACGAACAGCGATTCCGTGAAGCCGATGGGCGGCAGGCTGCCGCAAGCGGGAATTCCCCATCCTCCGACGCAGAGCATCTCCGTCGTCGATCGTGCTCAGATCGAGGCGACGTCGCCGACCGGCCTCCTCGATGTTCTCGCCTCTGTCCCGGGCATCTCGATCGCCCGCTCCGGCGGCATCGGCGGCCAGATCTATCTGCGCGGCTTCTCGTCGAACAGCTTCCGCTCGCCGATGTTCATCGATGGCGATCGCTTCCGCGGCCGCAATACGCTGCAGCTCAACTATCTCGCGCCTGACGAGGTCGAGCGCGTCGAGGTGATCCGCGGTCCGGGCTCCGTGGTCTACGGCAGCGAGGCGCTGACCGGACTGGTCAACATCGTGACCCGATCGTACAGCGGCGATACGTCGGGCCCGTTCCGCTTCACGGGCGGCGGCTGGTCAGCCGGCTACGGCAGTGCTGCCAACTCGTTCAGCACCTATGACTGGGTCAAGGGCGCCGGACAAGGCTTCGATTTCATCGGTGGCTTTGCCGGGCGCTGGGGTGGCGACTACCAGACTTCGCTCGGAATGGTGCCTAACAGCGACTACCAGAGCGTCGGCGGCAACATCAAGCTCGGCTACACGCCCGATATCGGACAGCGCATCGAGGTTTCGCTGCGCTCCTACAGCGAGGTCGATGGTCGCGCCGGCGGTGTCGGCGGAGCACCGGGCGCGCCATATCTGCAGGTGCGGCAGGATCCCAACCAGGTGCATTCGGCGCGCATCGCCTATACAGGGGAACTCGACGGCCTAGTAAAGCACGTCGAGAGCTCTTTCTACGTCAACTATTTCGACACGAAGCTCTCGACCATCAACAACACGATCAACGCCGCGGGCATCGCCACGAGGACCGTCAAGTCCACCAGCCACGTCATCGGTCCCCTGGTAATCGGCGGCCGCTCACTGGCCGAAATTCCCTGGCTCAGTCCCTGGGGTGCAACGAAGACCACGGTCGGCCTCGACGGCTTCCGGGAAGCGCGGCCGGGCAGCGAACAAACATCCGAGACCATCATCCGCAATGGGACGACGGGGATCGTGACGAGCGACGTGGTCTCGCCCTACACCAAGCAAGGCCCTGACACGACGCAATCCAACATCGGCACGTTCGTCCTGCACGAATGGAAGCCGGTCCAGCCGCTGACGCTGTCCGCAGGGGGCCGCTTCGACTGGTTCAACACGACCACTGACACCTCGCCGCTCGCATCCACCATTCCTGCGAATGTCAGGGCCTTGTATGCGAGCAAGACCAACGTGGATCAGACGGCTCCGACCGGAAGCCTTGGGTTCGTCTATGCCGTCCTGCCGAACGTCGACCTGCTCGGCAACGTGGCAACCTCGTTCCGTCAGCCGACGAATTCCGAGCTGTTTGCCGTGACGGCCACTCAGCTCCCCAATCCGGACCTGAAGCCGGAAACCGGCGTGACCTACGAAGGAGGCGCACGTTTTCATACGGCCAATGCAGAGCTCAAGGTCACGGCGTTCGACACGCACTACGAGAACTTCCTTCAAACGGTCGCAACGACGCTCAACGGTGTCGGCGGCTACACCCAATCTCGGAACGTCGGCAAGGCCGAGGTGACCGGCGTCGAACTGGAGGCGCGCTGGCAGATGACGCCGTCCGTCAACCTGTTCACGAATTTCACGCAGCTGCGCGGTACCAACACGCTGACCGGCACGCCGCTGCCTTTTCTCGCCCCTTATCGCGGGCGGGTGGGTATCCAATATGCTGACCCGGACGGCGCCTATTCGATCCTCGGCGTGATCGATTGGGCCGCCAGCAAGACCCGGATCGACCCGGCGCAGGAGTATACGACTTCGGGCTACGCCATTCCCAAGCTCTATGCGACGCTTCAGCTCGGCAAGCTGGTCTCGCCGCAACTCGGCGACACCAAGCTGATCCTCGGCCTGGAGAACATCTTCAACACGGCCTATGTCGACGCGTCGACGTTCGTCAATCGCTCCTATCCGCGGAGCTTCACAAATCCGCTGGTGGAGACCGGCCGCAACATCTCGGTGAAAGTGCAGCACACCTTCTAG
>NZ_JAEMSD010000361.1:2416-4468 GCF_016462955.1 Bradyrhizobium sp.
CCGAGATAGCAGGTGTGGGAGTGCTCGCGGATGAGATCGACGAGGCCGTCGCCGCCGAGGTCATGCGCGAGCTGCCAGGTCGCGGCCTTGTCGATCCACATCAATGGGGTGTGCAGCTCGAACTTTCTGGCCATGCCGAGCGAGAGAGCGGCCTGCATGGCGCGGATGGTCTCGTCGCGGCAATCGGGATAGCCGGAATAGTCGGTCTCGCACATGCCGCCGACGATATGGCTGATGCCGCGCCGATAGGCCAGCGCCGCAGCGAAGGTCAGGAAGACGAGATTGCGGCCGGGCACGAACGTATTGGGCAGCCCGTCCGCGCCCATCGCGATCGCGACGTCGCGCGTCAGCGCGGTCTCGGACACGGCCGCCAGCGTCGGGATCGACAGCGTATGGCTCTCGCCGAGCCTTGCGGCCCAATCCGCACGCAGGCCCTTGAGGCCCTCGAACAACCGATCGCGGCAGTCAAGCTCGACGGCGTGGCGCTGGCCGTAGTCGAACCCGAGCGTCTCTACGCGGGCGAAGCGGCTCAAGGCCCAGGCAAGGCAGGTGGTGGAATCTTGGCCACCGGAGAACAGCACCAGGGCGGTTTCGGAGGAAAATGCGTCACTCATGCCCCGCGCTTTAGCATTGCGTGAGGTGCCCGCCAATCGGTGGAAATCGGCCTGTTCCGCCTGCTTGCACTGGGATCGGCGACCCGCCTTTGGCATAAGGCTCCGGACCCAGGAGAGCGCCCCGCAATGACCCCTTCCCGCGACATTTCCCGCCTGATCGAGATCATGGCGGCGCTGCGCACGCCCGTGACCGGCTGTCCCTGGGACCTCGAGCAGGACTTTGCGACGATTGCGCCCTACACGATCGAGGAAGCCTATGAGGTGGTCGACGCCATCGCCCGCGGCGATCTCGACGATTTGCGCGAGGAGCTCGGCGATCTCCTGCTCCAGGTCGTCTACCACGCCCAGATGGCTGAGGAGCAGAACGCGTTCGATTTTGGTGACGTGGTCGAGGCCATCACACGAAAGATGATCCGGCGTCATCCGCATGTCTTCGCCGACAAGGACGGCAACCTTGCCTCGCATCACGTCAAGGAAGTCTGGGACCGCATCAAGGCCGAGGAAAAGGCCGAGCGCGCCGCGCGCCGGCCGCCGGAGGACATGCCGGCGCACAAATCCCTGCTGTCGGGTGTGAAGGCCGGCCAACCCGCGCTGACCCGCGCGATGGAGCTGCAGCGCAAGGCCTCCACCGTCGGCTTCGACTGGAACGACCCGCGCGCAGTGTTGCGCAAGATCCGCGAGGAAGCCGACGAGATCGAGGCCGCGCTCGACCGCAACGACAAGCAGGAGATTGCGGAAGAAACCGGCGACCTGATGTTTGCCCTCGTCAACCTCGCCCGCCATGTCGATGCCGACCCGGAAGGCGCACTTCGCGCGACCAATGCGAAGTTCGAAAAGCGGTTTGCCTATATCGAGCGTGCGCTGGAAGCACAGGGGCGGACGTTGGCGCAGGCCTCGCTGGAAGAGATGGATGCGCTGTGGAATGCGGCGAAACAACCGGAGTGATTTTACGTCCGGGACGACCTAACGCAGCAAACACTAACCGCTTCGTGGTCCAATACGACGGAAAGTAAGAGCACCTTTGAACGTTATCGAGCCTGTCTCCACCTCATGAATTAACTTTTCCATGCCTTTCAAATCTGGAATGCGGCGCGCCAAGTTAAGGACTGAGTTGTCGATGTCGTACCAGACCCCCTTCATTTCATCGATCTTGTCATTCTTGGAGCTGATGTTCAGAACGCCGAGGAATGGAAAGCGGGCAGTAGTAATTTGGTCTGGGCCGGAACCAATCGGTTCCCTTAAGGTGAGTTCATAATCATGAAAATAGATAAGCTTCTTGGGTTCGCCCGCAAACGCGATCATCACGTTTGTAATGTCCAAGGACTGGTCTGCAAATATGTCGCTGTCGGTAACGTCGAAATGTAGGATCAGTTTCCTACCTACGTCTTCGATCCCTATCGCGCAGTGTGTCACAACCTCGTCTTGCACGATTTGTGAA
>NZ_JAEMSD010000361.1:4478-7125 GCF_016462955.1 Bradyrhizobium sp.
ACCTCCCAAATGCCAACAAGTTTCTGTCTCATTGGGCTCAGGATGTCTTCCTTCAGTTGCAGATTGCTTAGATAACCGGCGAAGGCAAACAGAAAGCTGAACGACACAAAGATTACAGGGATCCAAGGCGAAGAGCTAGGTCGAGTAATAAAGGGCGCTTCCTTGGCAATTTCGAACACTCCTATCGACCAGCCAATCACAAAAGTCATTATTATCGCAAAGATGATTCCGTAGAACAGCATCCGAAAAAACGGGACGATCATAAAGCCTTCGGATACCTGTTTGAAAAATTCCAACAGTTTCGCCATGCGTGCTTTCCCATCGAATGCTGGATCGGCGCGATAGTGCTCCGACATCGCGGAGCAACGGGCTATTCAACTAAAAACTTTATGATCGATATTGCGCAATCTATAGCGGCAAACATACCCAGTCGCAGCGGGCGGTCAATGGCAAATTGGACCCGCGCGATTTTGTTCGCTTGCTTCAGGGGGGCGGCCAACCGTTCGCAACGGGCGAGGAATTCAAGCCACGCGCGGCACCGCGTCGAACCTGTTCACCACGATATCCCGCTTGGTCTCGTCCACCCGCACGGTCATGTCGAAGCGGCCGTCGTGCAGCTCCTTCGACAGCACCTCGGCATTGCGGTGCAGCCAGCTGATGCCGGCGCCGTCGGCGGCGTCGATGGAAAGGTCGAGCGTGGTGCGCTTGGCGGCGAGGCGCTCCTCGATCGCGGCGAGCAATGCGTCGACGCCCTCGCCCGTAACGGCCGAGACCAACATGGCCGAATGGTCTTCAGGCCGGCGCGCGGCGATGTTCAGAAGCTCTTCGCGCTTGTCGGGGTCGTAACGGTCGATCTTGTTCCAGACCTCGATGATGCGACCTGAGTCATCAGGGTTGATGCCGAGCTGGCGCAGCACCGCGTCGACGTCGCTCTGCTGCGCCTCGGCATCTTCATGCGAGATGTCGCGAACGTGCAGGATGACGTCGGCCTCCAGCACCTCCTCCAGTGTGGCGCGGAAGGCGGCGACGAGCTGCGTCGGCAAGTTGGAGATGAAGCCGACGGTGTCCGACAGCATCGCCTTGCCGCCGTGCGGCAGGGTGAGGGCGCGCAAGGTCGGATCGAGTGTCGCGAAAAGCATATCCGCCGCCTGCACGTCGGCGCGGGTCAGGCGGTTGAACAGCGTCGACTTGCCGGCATTGGTGTAACCCACCAGCGCCACGACACGGTACGGCACGCGCTGCCGTCCCGCGCGATGCAGCCGCCGCGTCGCCTGCACCTTCTTCAGCTCGCTCTCCAGCTTGGTGATGCGCTCCTGGATCAGGCGGCGATCGGCTTCGATCTGCGTCTCGCCGGGGCCGCCCATGAAGCCGAAACCGCCGCGCTGGCGTTCCAGATGGGTCCATGATCGTACCAGGCGGGAACGCTGGTAGTTGAGATGCGCCAGCTCGACCTGGAGCGCGCCCTCCTTGGTCTTGGCGCGGCGGCCGAAGATTTCCAGGATGAGCCCGGTGCGGTCGAGCACCTTGGCGTGCAGCTCCTTCTCGAGATTGCGCTGCTGGATCGGTGCCAGTGCGCAATCCATGACCACGAGCTCGACATCGAGGCTCTTGGCCAGCGCGGCGATCTCCTCGACCTTGCCCTTGCCGATATAGGTCGCCGGCCTGATCTGGTTGATCGGCGCGATGATGGCGTCGGCAATGACGAGATCGATCGCGCGCGCGAGGCCCGCGGCTTCGTCGAGCCGGGCCTCGGCGTCCCGTTGAACATGATTTGGAAGGACATGGCTTTCCGATTGCGCGTCGGCACCGCCTGCGCGCATTCGCAAATAAGGGCCGATGACAAGCACCCGCACCGTCTTAGCCCCTGCCGACCGCGGGCGGTCGGCATCCCCGTCGATATTCCGGGGTTCCAATCAGATCACTCTCAAGCCGGCTGGTCCTCGCCGCCTTCGAACAGCTGGATCGGCGCGCCCGGCATGATGGTCGAGATCGCATGCTTGTAGACAAGCTGCGAATGACCGTCGCGCCGAAGCAGCAAACAGAAATTGTCGAACCAGGTCACGATGCCCTGGAGCTTCACTCCGTTGACCAGAAAGATCGTCAGTGGCGTCTTGGTTTTGCGAACGTGATTGAGGAAGGTGTCCTGTAGGTTTTGCGCGCGGTCTGCCGCCATTGTTTTTTTCTCGCTTTGAGTTTCTTTTTATTGCGCCGGATGCGGCCCTCTTTGTGGGTTCGGGGCCTCCTCCGGTTGCCGTCCCTCATGAGATCCCCCTCGGGAGGAACAGCGGTTCGATTAGAAGACAGGTCGGGATATTAGGCAAGCCGCTTCACGCGGCAGGAAAGGCCCCGATGCCCGGAAAACTACGGGAATCGACGATTTTCCTCGCTTGTCCTGACGCGAGGCCGCAAGACCCCGCACTAGGCTGTTGTTTTGATGCGCTTTTCTTGGCGCGATTCGCTCCGCGCTGGCCGCAAACGCCCTAGCCGACGCCGAGCGCCTTCAACTTCCGGTGCAACGCCGAACGTTCCATGCCGACGAACTCGGCCGTTCGAGAAATATTTCCTGAGAAACGGCTGATCTGTGCAATCAAATAGTCGCGCTCGAACACCTCGCGGGCCTCGCGCAGAGGCAGGCCCATGATGTGCT
>NZ_JAEMSD010000031.1:0-1133 GCF_016462955.1 Bradyrhizobium sp.
CCGGTTCTCCAATTTACCTCTCGCCGAAGCTGGGGAACATCGCTACACTGCCGAAATCGCGCAAAAACGGTCGCATTGCCTTGACATCCAGGGTTTGGCCGCTATGTTTCGCGCAACCTTTGGGAAGCCCAGCGCCCGCCATGCGAAATATTATTACCAAACTCCTTATCGCCGTCGTACCCAGGCACACCGCCGGGGATGGCTAGCTGCCATCCACAAGACAGGCGGTGTGCATGGGCCCTCTTCGGGGCCTTTTTTATTTCCCGAACCCGACACGAACGAAGCCGCTGACAACAGCGCATCCGGAGTAAGCCAATGAACGACAAGAGCCACGATCCGAACCAGATGACAGGCGCTGCGATGATCGTCCGCGCGCTCATCGACCACGGCGTGACCGACATCTTCGGCTATCCCGGCGGCGCGGTGCTTCCGATCTATGACGAGATCTTCCAGCAGAGCGAGGTCCAGCACATCCTGGTCCGCCACGAGCAGGGTGCCGGCCACGCCGCCGAGGGTTATGCGCGCTCGACCGGCAAGCCGGGCGTTGCGCTGGTCACCTCCGGTCCCGGCGCCACCAACATGGTGACGCCGCTGACGGATGCCCTGATGGACTCGATCCCTCTGGTCTGCATCTCCGGCCAGGTGCCGACGCATCTGATCGGCAACGACGCCTTCCAGGAATGCGACACCGTCGGCATCACGCGCCCCTGCACCAAGCACAATTGGCTGGTGCGGGACGTCAACGATCTCGCGAAGGTGCTGCACGAAGCCTTCTATGTCGCGACCTCCGGCCGTCCGGGTCCGGTGCTGGTCGACGTGCCCAAGGACGTCCAGTTCGCGACCGGCACATATCATCCGCCGCGCAAGTCCGACGTGCACCGTTCCTACGCGCCGCGCGTGAAGGGCGATGCGAGGCAGATCCGCAAGGCGGTCTCGCTGCTCGCGAATGCGAAGCGTCCGGTGATCTACAGCGGCGGCGGCGTCATCAATTCCGGCCCCGAGGCGACCAGGCTCTTGCGCGAGCTGGTCGAGGTCACGGGCTTTCCGATCACCTCGACGCTGATGGGCCTCGGCGCCTATCCGGCGTCGGGCAAGAACTGGCTCGGCATGCTCGGCATGCACGGCACCTACGA
>NZ_JAEMSD010000031.1:1233-11299 GCF_016462955.1 Bradyrhizobium sp.
ATCCGGCGTCGGGCAAGAACTGGCTCGGCATGCTCGGCATGCACGGCACCTACGAGGCCAACATGACGATGCATGATTGCGACGTCATGCTGTGCGTCGGCGCGCGCTTCGACGACCGCATCACCGGCCGCGTGGATGCGTTCTCTCCGGGCTCGAAGAAGATCCATATCGACATCGATCCGTCCTCGATCAACAAGAACATCCGGGTCGACGTGCCGATCATCGGCGATTGCGGCAACGTCCTCGGCGACATCCTCCAGGTGTTCAAGGCCGAGGCGAAGAAGCCCGACATCAAGTCGTGGTGGCAGCAGATCGCGCAATGGCGCGCCCGCAACTCGCTCTACTACAAGAAGAGCAACGACGTGATCCTGCCGCAGCACGCGATCCAGAGCCTGTTCGAGGCGACGCGCGGCAAGGATACCTACATCACGACCGAGGTCGGCCAGCATCAGATGTGGGCGGCGCAGTTCTACGGCTTCGAGGAGCCGCATCGCTGGATGACATCGGGCGGTCTCGGCACCATGGGCTACGGCCTGCCGGCCGCGGTCGGCGTGCAGGTGGCCCATCCCGACAGCCTCGTCATCGACATCGCGGGCGACGCCTCGGTGCAGATGACGATGCAGGAGATGTCGACGGCGGTGCAGTACGAGCTGCCGATCAAGATCTTCATCCTGAACAACCAGTACATGGGCATGGTGCGCCAATGGCAGCAGCTGCTGCACGGCAACCGGCTGTCGCATTCCTATTCGGAAGCGTTGCCGGATTTCGTCAAGCTTGCGGAGGCCTACGGCGCGGTCGGCCTCCAGGTGCACAAGCCCGCCGATCTCGACGGCGCCATCAAGGAGATGATCTCGGTCAAGCGTCCGGTGCTGTTCGACTGCCGCGTCGCAGCGCTCGAAAACTGCTTCCCGATGATCCCCTCCGGCAAGGCGCATAACGAGATGCTGTTGCCGGAACAGGCGAACGACGAGGCGACCGCGAAGGCGTTCGCGGGCGGCAAGGCGCTGGTGTGAGGCCATGTTCGACCTGAGGGAGCTCGAGCGCGCACATGCGATCGTGGGGCAGGCGGTGCCGGCAACGCCGGCGCATGCCTGGCCGTTGCTCGCAGGTCGGCTCGGCACCGAGGTCGTGGTCAAGCACGAGAACCACACGCCGATCGGCGCCTTCAAGGTACGCGGCGGCCTCGTCTATCTCGAAAGGCTGAAGCGCGAGCGGCCGAAGATCTCGGGGATCATCTCGGCGACGCGCGGCAATCACGGTCAGAGCCTTGCCTTTGCCGCGAGCCGGCACGGCGTGCCCGCGGTGATCTATGTGCCGCGCGGCAACTCGGTCGAGAAGAACCGCGCGATGAAGGCCTTTGGTGCCGAACTCGTCGAACACGGCGAGGACTTTCAGGCGGCGCGCGAGGAAGCCGAACGCCGTGCGCAGTTCGCCGGGCTCCACATGGTGCCCTCGTTCCACCCGGATCTCGTTCTTGGCGTTGCGACCTACGCTCTCGAACTGTTCCGCGCAGTGTCCTACCTCGATATCCTCTATGTGCCGATCGGGCAGGGCTCCGGCATCTGCGGCTGCATCATGGCGCGCGACCTGCTCGGCCTGAAGACCGAGATCGTCGGCGTGCAGTCGACGGAAGCGCCGTCCTATGCGCTGTCGTTCGCGGCCGGAAACATCGTGACGACCGAGACCAGCAACACGCGCGCCGACGGCATGGCGACGCGCATCCCCGACCGGGATGCATTCGCGCTGATCCGCAAGGGCGCCTCGCGCATCGTAGAGGTCACCGACGACGAGGTCGCCGCCGCGATCCGCGCCTACTGGACCGATACGCATAATCTCGCCGAAGGCGCCGGCGCAGCCGCGCTGGCCGCGGCGCTGCAGGAAAAGAGCGAGCTGAAGGGCAAGCGCGTCGGTCTCGTGCTTTCCGGGGGCAATATCGATTTCGATCTGTTCCGCCGTTGGGTCGGGACGGACGCGCCGGCGATGGTGTGACGAAGAGACAAGAGGGGACGACAATGAACCAGCCCGCATCCGCCTATTTCATCGAGGATCGCCACGATCCCAACGAGACGCATACGCTTGCCGTGCTCGTACAGAACGAGCCCGGCGTGCTCGCCCGCGTCATCGGCCTGTTCTCGGGCCGCGGCTACAACATCGAAAGCCTTACGGTCTCGGAGACCGAGGCCCAGAAGCATCTGTCGCGCATCACCATCGTCACCACGTGCACGCCGATGGTGATCGCGCAGATCAAGAACCAGCTCGACCGCATGATCCCGGTCTACCAGGTCGTTGACATGACCCAGACCCGCCGCTCGATCGAGCGCGAACTGGCCATGGTCAAGGTACGCGGGCAGGGCGAGCATCGGGTCGAGGCGCTCAGGCTGGCGGATGCGTTCCGCGCCCGGGTGATCGACGCCACCACAGAGAGCTTTGTGTTCGAGATCACAGGCAATACCGACAAGATCAATCAATTTATCGACCTGATGCGCCCGCTCGGCCTTGTCGAGGTGTCGCGCACGGGTGTTGCCGCGATCGGTCGCGGGCCTGAAGGGATGTGAGCCATGCTGGCGCGCGACTGGTACTACAACGAGCGGAACCGGATGGGGATCGAGCCCGCTGTGGCCTCGATCTACGACGCCCACGACGATGCCGACATGCGGGCGCGCGCCGCTCTGAAAATGCTCGGTGTCCAGCGCGGCTGGCGCATCGCCGACATCGGGTGCGGCAACGGCGTGCTCGCAACCGAAGCGGCGCTGATGGGCGCCGACGTCGATGCCATCGACATTTCGCCGGCCATGCTGGCGCTAGCCGAGATCTATGCCCGGGACCGCAAGGCTCCCGTGCGCACGCAATCGGCCGGGCTGCTCAGCTTCGCCTATCGGCCCGAGTCCTACGATCTCATCGTCAGCGAGTTCACGCTGCACCATCTGCCGGATTTCTGGAAGGCGGTGGCGATGTCGCGGATTTTTCGCGCGCTCAAGCCCGGAGCGACGTTTTATCTCCGCGACATTGTTTACTCATCGATGCCCGACGCGATCGAGCGTGACGTCGAGCAATGGGCCGACTTCCAGATCAAGAACCACAATTTCTCCCGCGAGGGCGTGGTGACCCACATGCGCGACGAATATTCCACCTTCGGCTGGGTGATGGAGCGGATGCTGGCCGACGTCGGCTTCACACTGGTCTCGGCCGATTACCACGCACCAATGCACGGCACGTATCTGCTGCGGAAACCAAAGGCCGGCGAGCAAGGCTAGAGCTGTGAGAGCAAGCCGCAACGCCATTGTCGCTGCGCTCCCTCCCCCGCTCGCGGGGGAGGGTGTTTCGCCAACAAGGGCTCCCCCGGAGGAGAAGACCCTCACCCGGCGCTTCGCGCCGACCTCTCCCGCAAGCGGGAGAGGTTAGGGAGTTCGGAATGAAGCCGGCGGACATCTTCATCGCCGTGATGGTGGCGATCATCTGGGGGCTTGCGTTCGTGGCAAGCCGGATCGCGCTCGACGAGCTTTCGCCGGAGCTGATGACGGCGTTGCGCTTTACCATCGCCGCTGTGCCGTGCCTGTTCATTCCCAAGCCGAAGATCGCCTGGTCACTGCTGATCGCGATCAGCTTCACGCTGTTCCTCGGTCAGTTCCTGTCCCAGGCCTATGGCATCGCTCACGGCGTGCCGGTGGGCTTGACCTCCGTCGTCGTGCAGAGCCAGGCGCTGTTCACGATCGGTTTTGCCTCGACCCTATTCGGCGAACGTCCCACGCCGGTGCAGACGCTCGGTATCGTAATCGCCGCTGCCGGGTTGCTGATGATCTGCGGAACGGTCGGCTACGACTTCAGCGTTAGCGCCTTCGCGGTGCTGATGATCTCGCCGATCAGCTTTGCGGTTGGCAATCTCTTGCTGCGCCAGGCACGCGGCGTGCCGATGTTCGATCTTTTCGCCTGGCTGTGCCTCAGCGCCGCCGTGCCGCTGTTCGCGCTGGCGCTGATCGCCGACGGGCCCGCGCCGACCTGGACATCGCTGACGCAGATATCGCTCACGACGGCGCTCTGCATGCTGATGCTCGGCGGCATCTCCACCAGCATCGCCTACTGGCTCTGGGGCCGTCTGCTGCGCGACTATCCCGCCGCGCAAGTGGTGCCGTTCGCGCTGCTGGTGCCGTTCGTCGGCTCGGCGGCGTCCAGCATCGTGTTCGGCGAACGGTTCGGCCCGCTGCGCCTCGCCGGCATGCTGACCGTGATCTTTGGGATCGCCGTGATGGTACTGGCGAAGCGCCCGCAAGTTCTGCCGAAGACCGCGTGAGGTGATCATGACCTCCTCGCTGTTCTACGCCTTCCTCGTCTTCATGGTCGTGATGTACTTCACGCCAGGGCCGAACAACATCATGCTGCTGTCCTCCGGCCTGACCTATGGCTTCCGTCGCACCATCCCGCATATCGCCGGGATCGTGCTCGGCTTCGCCTTCATGGTCGCCGCGGTCGGCCTCGGGTTCGGCACCGTCTTCCTGGCCTATCCGATCCTGCAGACTCTCCTGAAATATGCCGGTGCCGCCTATCTGATCTGCCTGGCCGCCGTGATCGCGATGTCCGCTCCGGCCAAGTCGGGCGAGGAGAAGGCCCGCGGCCCGATGACCTTCTGGGGCGCGGCGATGTTCCAGTGGATCAACGCCAAGGGCTGGGTGATCGTGATCGGCACCATCACCGCCTATGCTGCGATTGCCCAATTCCCGTTCAACATTGCCGTCCAGACCGTGATCAGCCTCATGGTCGGCACGGTCTCGACCGTGGTCTGGGCGCTGTTCGGCACTGCACTGCGGCCGGTCCTGACCTCCGAGCGGCTGGTGCGCGCCTTCAATGTCCTGATGGCGATCCTGCTGCTTGCCTCCCTCTACCCCGTTTTCATGGATGCATGATGTCGCGGATTTCCATGCAGAAACGGGTTTCCCTCAGGGCTGAAAATGCTCTAGACAGCCCCCGAAATCCGCAAATTTCACCCTTCGGACACTGACCATTGGCCGATTTCGGCCCTGAACGAGGAAACGACCTATGCGTGTTTATTACGATCGCGACGCCGACCTGAACCTGATCAAGGGCAAGAAGGTCGCCATCGTCGGCTATGGCAGCCAGGGCCATGCCCATGCGCTCAACCTCAAGGACTCCGGCGTCAAGGACGTTGCCATTGCGCTGCGCAAGGATTCGGGCTCGGTGAAGAAAGCGGAGGCCGCCGGCTTCAAGGTGATGGAAGTCGCCGAAGCCGCTAAATGGGCCGACCTCGTCATGATGCTGACCCCGGACGAGCTCCAGGGCGACATCTATCGCGAGCACCTGCACGACAACATGAAGAAGGGCGCCGCTCTCGTGTTCGCGCACGGCCTCAACGTCCACTTCAACCTGCTCGACCCGCGCGCCGACCTCGACGTGCTGATGATCGCGCCGAAGGGCCCCGGCCACACCGTGCGTTCGGAGTATCAGCGCGGCGGCGGCGTGCCTTGCTTGATCGCGATCGCCAAGGACGTCTCGGGCAACGCCCATGATCTCGGCCTGTCCTACGCTTCGGCGGTCGGCGGCGGCCGAGCCGGCATCATCGAGACCACGTTCAAGGAAGAGTGCGAGACCGACCTGTTCGGCGAGCAGGTGGTGCTCTGCGGCGGCCTGGTCGAACTGATCAAGGGCGGCTACGAGACCCTGGTCGAAGCCGGCTACGCGCCGGAGATGGCCTATTTCGAGTGCCTGCACGAAGTGAAGCTGATCGTCGACCTGATCTATGAAGGCGGCATCGCCAACATGAACTACTCGATCTCCAACACCGCCGAGTACGGCGAGTACGTCACCGGCCCGCGCATCATCACCGACGAGACCAAGAAGGAGATGCGCAAGGTCCTGGCCGACATCCAGGGCGGCAAGTTCGCGCGCGACTGGATGCTCGAGAACAAGGTCAACCAGACCTCGTTCAAGGCGACCCGTGCCAAGCTCGCCGCGCACCCGATCGAGGAAGTCGGCGCCAAGCTGCGCGACATGATGCCCTGGATCAAGAAGGGCGCGCTGGTCGACAAGAGCAAGAACTGACGGCTGCGCCGTCATTCCGGGGGCGCGAAGCGCAACCCGGAATCCAGAGGTTGCGGATCGAGATTTCCGGGTTCGCGTTAGCGCGCGCCCCGGAATGACGAGCGAAATCCAAGCTTCGCTCGCCAAGCCAAATCTTAGGCCTTGGCGATATGGTCGAGCGAGATCGCAAACAGCGGTCTCGCTTTTTTCATCTCGGCAAGACATTGCTCTCTCATTCTTTCCGCGACCTGAAGCAGTTGAGCGGCCTGGCTCCTGCCAAGTAGAGCGTCGTTTCAGCCCGCCGGGACGGTCTGCCCGCCCGGATGGCGGGCCATCGCAATCATGCGCAGCGCCATCACGATGAGCAGTGGAAGCAGGAAGGCGGCATAGAGCGGCATCGCCGGCACGCGCTTGCCGAACGACACCATGAACTGGAACCAAAGATAATAGCCGCCGACAAGATGCAGCGTGCGCCAGGCGCGCGGCCCGATCAGCGCAGCCGTGCGGTCGAGCGACGTCGCGCTCATGGCGATAATGAATCCATAGCCGATGCCGCCGAAAATATACGAAGCCGCCGAAGTGGCTTCCGCGAAGCTCGCCGGGTCCATATTGGCAAAGGCGACAATGGCGGCTGCATGGATTGCGTGGGAGCCCGCAAAGCTCAAGCCCAGATAGCGGCGGTTGCGGCGCAGCCATCGCGTCCCGGCACTGGGCCACAGCCGCGCCAGCGCCGCGGCGCTGAAGGCGAGGCAGAATAGCAGCAGCGAGCTTCGCGCTGTGAAACGGATCACCATGCGAACGCCCTCGACCTCGAAGTGCCGCATCGAGGCGATCCAGAGGCTCAGGGCGACCAGGCTGCATGTAAGGACGGCGAGCAGCCGCCAGCCTTCGAGCCAGCTTCGATGTTGCGGCATGACGATCCTCCCTCTTAATGTAATCGGTGATTACATTCGCGGCGGTCAGATCGTCAACAGTGTAATCAGTGATTACATTCACGTTCGGGTGATGCTAGAAGGCGCTATGCCCACCCGCCAGACGTCCAAGCCGCGTTCCCGCCGAACCGCCGAAGCCCGGCCATATCACCACGGCAACCTTCGCCGCGTGTTGATCGACGCTGCCTTGCAGCTAGCGACGGAAGGTGCCGAGGTTTCGGTCCGTGAGGCGGCCCGCCGGGCGGCGGTCTCGCCAGGGGCTCCGTTCCGGCACTTTCCGAACCGCGAGGCCTTGATGGCCGCAGTGGCGGAGGAGGCGCAGCGGCGCTTCCGCGCCGAGATCGAGGCGGCGCTGCGCGAGGCGCCCGCATCGCCGCTCGACAGATTCCGCGCCTATGGCCTGGCCTACCTGCGCTGGGCCATGCGCAATCCCGCCCACTTCGAGATCATCTCGACCGGCCGCTATTTCGCCCATGGTAGCTCCGAGGAGCTGACGCGCGACAACGCCGAGCTGATCGGGCTGTCGGAACAGATGCTGGCCGATGCGGCGGCGCAGGGCCTGCTGCGGCCAGCCGATTTGAAGCGCATCCAGATCGCCGGTCGCGCCTTGGTCTACGGTTTCGCCCGGATGAATCTCGATGGCCACTTTCCGCGCTGGAGCGTCGAGGCGAGCGAGATCGAGCGGATGGCCGAAGGGGTGATCGACCTGTTCATCGCGGGGATCGCCAAGCCCTGACGCGCTCCGCGCGCCCTGTCTGCCAGCCGATCGTCTCTCGTCCGCAATGGGCGAAGGTCGGATCATGGCGCGCATTGCCTGTCATTGACCCTTCCGTTACAGTTTTATGACACGGTGCAGGCTTCCGGCTGCGCCGGGCGCCGCTAGCCGGAATGAGGGTCGGCAGGCGGCTAGGCATTACCTCTCCGGACAGAGTTGCGTGTCGTCGATGGCGCCCGCGCCCAATCCAGGTCCTTCTGCCGCGACCGCCGTGTTGGCGAGCGTCGCCGCGCTCGGCATCTGGCGGCTGCTCGCCGTTGCTGCGCCGCACCTTGCCGCCCTCGCCCTGATGTACGAGACCGAGAACGATTTCGGCTCGCGCCTCTCCTTCGCGCTCGCCTGGGGCATTCTCAACTTCTTCTGGCTCACGCTGCTGCGCCGGCCGGCGCTGTCGGGCGCGCTGTCCCTGACCATGGTCGTGGTGCTGATGCTGCTGTCGCGGCTCAAGCACGACGTCGTGCAGATGACGGCCAACTTCATCGACCTGATGATGATCGACCGCGACACCGTCGCATACCTGTTCACGATCTTCCCGAATTTGCGCTGGTCGGTGATCCTGGCTGGCCTCTTCACCCTGCCGCTGATGTATGCGCTGTGGTGGCTCGATCCGTTCCGCATCCGCCGCCTGCCGGCGCTCGCCTGCAAGCTCGCCTGTCTCGCAGCCCTCGCAGGCTATTCGCTCTATCACCCGGACGAAGCCTGGCGCGGCTATTACGACGACGGCTATCTGTCGAAATTCTTCCGCTCCGGCGTGAGCTCGGTCTCCGACTTCGTGCAATACGGCTTCATGGAGTCGGCCGCCGCGAGCAGTGAGCAGCTCAACGTGCCGCTGGTCGATTCCTGCCATCCCGCCGGCCGGCGGCCAAACATCATCATGATCCATGATGAATCCTCCTTCGACATTCGCGCCGCCCGGGGCATCAAGGTGCCGCAAGGCTATGGCAGTCACTTCAAGTCCTGGGACGGCAAGCAGCGCACGTTCCTGGCCGAGAGCAATGGCGGGCCGAGCTGGTTCACCGAATACAACGTGCTTGCGGGCCTCTCGTCGCGCTCGTTCGGCCGCTTCGCCTATTTCGTGACGCGCATCGCCTCGAACCGCGTCGAGCGCGGCCTGCCGCTCAGCTTGCGCCGCTGCGGCTACGATACCCTCTCGCTCTATCCCGCCCACGGCGGCTTCATGGGCGCGCGCAGCTTCCAGATGACGACCGGAATCGAGCGCTTCCTGGACTCGAAGGACCTCGGCGCCAAGGATGTCGAACCGGATAGCTTCTTCTACGACAAGGCGCTCCAGCTGATCGGCCAGCAGCCGCCGAACAAGCCGCTGTTCACCTTCATCTATCTCGGCGCCAATCACTTCCCCTGGGAGACGCGCTTCCGCCCCGACCTGCTACCGAACTGGCGCGCGCCGGGCAATTTGCCATCGATCGACGAATATCTGCGCCGGCAGGCGATGAGCGCGGAGCAGTACAAGGCCTTCATCGCGGGCCTGAAGAAGAAGTTCCCCGGCGAGCCCTTCCTGATCGTGCGCTACGGCGATCACCAGCCGGAATTCGCGCCCAACCTGCTCGAGCCCGGGCTCGACGACGGCGCTCTCGGCAAGAAGCTCGATGCCTACGATCCCCGTCTCTACGCCACCTATTACGCGATCGACGCCCTCAATTTCGAGCCGGTGAAGAGCGAGGCCGTGATGGACACGATCGACGGCCCCTATCTGCCGCTGGTCATCCAGGAGGCTGCCGGCATCCCACTGGATCCCTCGTTCGCCGAGCAGAAGGAGATCATGCTCCGCTGCAAGGGTATCTTCTACGGCTGCAAGGACGGCGCCGAAGCGCGGCGATTGAATCGGCTGCTGATCGACGCGGGGATAATCAGGGGGTTATAGCCCCGATCGCTGAGTAGGGCGGACAAGGTAGGGTGGGCAAAGCGAAGCGTGCCCACCTCCCCGTTCGTGCGTCCGGAGGTGGTGGCCACGGCGCTTGCGCGCCTTTGCCCAGATCACGAAGGTCTCGACCTATCGCCCGCCGATCTTCCCCCACAGCCATTTCGCCACCGCATCCGGCGATGAGTTCGCATCGTTGCCGCTGGCGCGCAGGTTCGCCTCGCGCATGGTGGCGATGTCGATCTTGCCGAGCAATGGCCTCAGCGCTGCCTGGAGCTGCTCGTCCCCGGCGCGCTTCGGCGCCAGCAGCAGGATGGCGTCGTAAGGCGGGATGGCGTGTCTGGGATCGTCGAGTGCAACGAGATCGTACTTCGCGATCAAGCCGTCGCTGGTGTAGCCGGCGATCACGTCGACCTCGCCGGTGGCGGCGGCTGCATACATGAAATCCGG
>NZ_JAEMSD010000031.1:11309-21055 GCF_016462955.1 Bradyrhizobium sp.
GTCCGGAAGGACAGCCCGTAAGCCTTTTGCAGGGCCGCCCATTCGGGCCGCGAGAAGAATTCGTAGTCGCCGGCAATCGACAGACTCGATGCGTATGCGGCGAGGTCGGCGATGGTGCGAATGCCAAGCGCCTCGGCGCGCTTCTTCGGCATCACCAGCGCATAGGCGTTCTCGAAGCCGAGCTCGCCGAGCAGGGTGATGTTCTCCTTCGCAAGCGCCGTCTTCAGTTCCGCAATCAGCTCCGTGCGCGGCTTGATGTCGGTGCGATGCAGCTGGTTGGCCCAGAGCGTGCCGGAATAGTCTACATAGAGATCGATGTCGCCTGCCTTCAGCGCTTCGAAGATCACGCTCGAGCCGAGGCCGGAGCGTGCCGTCGCTGACAGGCCGGCGGCCTGGAGACGGTCCCTGATCAGCGCGGACAGCACGTATTGCTCGGTAAATGTCTTGGCGCCGACCAGGTAGCCCTGCGAGGAGCGGCCCATTGTCGGCACCAATGTTGCGGCGACGAGAGCGACGATCCCGACGCCGCCGAGCGCTGCGCGCAGACGGCTGCGACGACGCAGGCCGTTCTCGATCAGGCCAAGCAGTTGATCGACGGCGAGCGCGAGCACGGCCGAGGCCAGGCAGCCGAACAGCACGAACACCCAGTTCTGGGTCTGCAGCCCGGCGAAAATGTAGTTGCCGAGGCTGGTCTGCCCGATCGGGGTCGACAGCGTCGCGGTGCCGATCACCCACACCGCGGCGGTGCGGACGCCCGCCATCATCACCGGCAGCGCGAGCGGCAGCTCGACCATGAGAAGCGACTGCCGGGCGGTCATGCCGACACCCTTGGCGGCCTCGATCAGCGCGGGATCGATGCCGTTGAGGCCGGTGATGCCGTTGCGCAGCACCGGCAGCATCGAGTAGAGCGCAAGCGCCAGCATTGCCGGCAGGAAGCCGAAGGCGGAGAAGGAAACGCCGAACCAGGTCAGCGCGATCGAGGCTGCCGCGAGCAGCAGCGGATAGAACAGCGCAAGCAGCGCCAGTCCCGGCACGGTCTGCACGATGCTGGCGAACGCGAGCAGCACGCCGCGCGGCGCCGGGCGATTGCGTGTGAGGATCGCCAGCGGCAGGCTGACGGCGAGACCGAGCGCCAGTGCGGCAAGGCTGACCTGCACATGGTTGCCGAGGTAGTCGGGCAGATGCGCCAGCGCCTCGCCCCAGCGTGGATTGGTGAGGAGGCTCATGCCGCACCGCTCTGCGGCAATAGCGCATTCAGCCGCTCGGCCTGGCGCCGCGGCGTGCGCAGCAGTTCCAGCACGTAGTCGTCTCCGCTCCTGACGAGCTCATCGGGCGTGCCCTGCGCGAGCAGCTGCCCGCCGCGCATCACGGCGATGCGGTCAGCGAGCAGGATTGCCTCCGTCATGTCATGGGTGATCATCACGGTGGTCAGCCCCAGCTTGCGATGCAGCGAGCGATAGTCGTCGCCGAGCGCATCGCGGGTGAGGGGATCGAGCGCGCCGAACGGCTCGTCCATCAGAACGATGCGAGGCCTTGCCGCGAGCGCCCGCGCCACGCCGACGCGCTGGCGCTGACCGCCCGAGAGTGCCTCCGGCAAACGGTTGCGATGTGCCGCGCGGTCGAGCTGCACCAGCTCCAGCAACTCGTCGACACGGGCTGCGATCGCAAGTGCCGGCTCGCCCAGCAGTTTCGGCGTGATCCCGATATTGTCGGCGACGCTCAGATGGGGAAACAACCCGCCGCTCTGAAAGACGTAGCCGATCCGCCGCCGCAGCGCGACCGGATCGACGCGTCGCACGTCCTCGCCCTCGACGGTGATGGTCCCGCCATCGGCCTCGATCAGCCGGTTGGCGAGCCGCAGCAGCGTTGTCTTGCCGGAGCCCGAGCCGCCGACCACCGCCAGAAACTCGCCCTCGGCAATGTCGAGCGAGACGTCGTCGACGGCCGCGAGTGAGCCGAAGCGCTTGGTGACGTGCTGGTAGCTGATCGCCAGCTTGGAAGACATCGCAGGTGAGCTCTCTTTATCTCTTTCCCTCCCCTGGAGGGGGAGGGTCGATCGCGCGCAGCGCGAGCGGGATGGGGTGATCTCTCCACGCGGGCAGTATTCGACGCGGAGAGACCGTCACCCCACCCCGGTTCGCATTCCGCTTCGCTTCATGCGCACCGACCCTCCCCCTCCAGGGGAGGGTAAGAGCGCGGCAGGCTCATGCGTAACACGCTTGGCGCCTTGATTGAACTTGGCAGCGCGAGCGGCTAAGCAGCAGGCGCAATTCGGAGGAAGCACATGTCGACGCCCACGGCGGTGGCGCTGGAAGATGCCAAGGTCGCGTTCCGCCTCGGGGACGGGCGGGTCTATACGGCAGTGGAGAAAGCTCATCTCGCGGTGGCGCCGGGCGAATTCGTGGCCATTGTCGGGCCGACAGGCTGTGGCAAATCGACATTGCTCAACGTTGCCGCGGGACTGCTCAAGCCCGCGGCGGGCAGCGTCAGGATTTTCGACCGGCCGCTCGCGGGGCTCAATCGGGATGCCGGCTATCTGTTCCAGGCGGATGCGCTGTTCCCCTGGAAAACCGCGCTCGACAATGTCGCGATCGGGCTCG
The DNA here is from genome assembly GCF_016462955.1 of Bradyrhizobium sp. Taxonomy (GTDB): domain Bacteria; phylum Pseudomonadota; class Alphaproteobacteria; order Rhizobiales; family Xanthobacteraceae; genus Bradyrhizobium. The sequence goes on from NZ_JAEMSD010000031.1 coordinate 13,910, forward strand.
AGATCAAGCGCACTCCGCGCGCTGAAGCGCTGTCCCGGGCCCAGCAATGGCTGACCTCCGTCGGCCTCGGTGCGTTCGCTGGCCGGTACCCTCACATGCTCTCCGGCGGCCAGCGCAAGCGCGTGGCGCTGGCGCAGGTGCTGATCCGCGACCCCAAGATCCTCTTGATGGACGAACCGTTCGGTCCGCTCGATGCGCAAACCCGCCAGGTCATGGGCAATCTGCTGCTCGACCTCTGGAGCGCCGACCGCAAGGCGGTGCTGTTCGTCACCCACGACCTCGAAGAGGCGATCGCGCTCGCCGACCGCGTTGTGATCATGTCGGCCGGGCCGTCCTCGCGCATCATCGGCGACTGGCGCGTGAACCTCCCGCGTCCGCGCGACATCTTCGAGGTGAGGCTCGACAAGGAGTTCCACGAGCTGCATCGCGAGATCTGGGGCGTGCTGAAGGACGAGGTGATGAAGGGCTACGCGCAATCCACCCAGGCGGCGGAGGCGGTCTGATGTCGCGCCCGACGCTGTTCGCGCTGCAGATCCTGGTCGCCGTCGTCGGCATCGTGCTGTGGCAGGTGCTGACGACCGTGCCCGTGTTCGGCAAGATCCTGCTGCCGCCGTTCTTCTTCTCCAATCCGTACGACGTGTTCAGCCAGATTGTGAAATGGTTCGCCTCCGGCGTGATCTGGAAGCATCTCGGCATCACGCTGGCAGAATCGCTTCTCGCCTTCGTGATCGGTTCGTTCGGCGGCGTCCTGGTCGGCTTCTGGTTCGCGCGCCAGCCGCTGGTGGCCGCGGTATTCGACCCCTATGTCAAGATGGTCAACGCGCTGCCGCGCGTAGTGCTGGCGCCGATCTTCGCGCTGTGGCTTGGGCTCGGCATCTGGTCCAAGGTCGCTCTCGGCGTGACCTTGGTGTTCTTCATCGTCTTCTTCAACGTCTATCAGGGCGTCAAGGAAGTCAGCCGCACCGTGCTCGACAACGGGCGCATGCTCGGCATGAGCGAGCGGCAATTGATGCAGCACGTGTATTGGCCCTCGGCGCTGTCCTGGATGTTCTCCTCGCTGCACACCTCGGTCGGCTTCGCCGTGGTCGGCGCGGTGGTCGGCGAGTATCTGGGCTCGGCCGCAGGCCTCGGCTATCTGATCCAGCAGGCGGAGGGCGTGTTCGACGTCGGCGGCGTGTTCGCGGGCATGTTCGTGCTGTCCGCCTTCGTCATCCTGATCGACTACGGCGTCACGCTGGTGGAGCGCAGGCTGCTGGTGTGGCGGCCGGCTGCGTCGGACGGGCGTGGATAGGCCGCCTCGTTGCGCGCTGACATTTATGTGATCGGCGGGCCGGAATAGAACGCGCGGCCGCGCGTCAAACCCCCATGCGACCACCCGCATGGGAGTTCTTGATGTACCCGTCACAGTTTCGCTGCGCCGTAGCGGCGCTCTCGGCCAGATGTCGATGGCCCAGGTCCGGATTCGGCGCGGCGTTCCTCGCCGCGCACATTCTCGTCGCGTACGCGGTGCCTCCGCTCGCGTTCGCGCATGAGTCCCATCCGGCCAGCCCGCCAGCTGCGCTGAGCACGGAGGAACGTGCCTTTCTGGAAGAAAATGAAGCCGCCATGACCAAGATGATGAACAACATGGCGGTCAAGCCGACCGGCGATGTCGATCGCGACTTCGTCGCGATGATGAAACCGCATCATCAGGGCGCGATCGACATGGCGGTCATCGAATTGCGCTATGGCAAGAACGAGCAGCTGCGGCGCATCGCCCAGGAAATCATTGTCGACCAGATGCAGGAGATCGCGGCGATGAAGCTCGCCATAGGCGAGCCGGCCACGGACACCGCACCTGCTCCGACGCAACCAGCATCCGCTCCGGTGGCCAACGTTCATCGTCATTCGGGCATGCAGATGGATATGCCTGCTGGAATGAAGAAGTAGGAGCTACAGACATGAACGCATCGAAATGCAGGGTTGTGAGAAGCATTTTCCTGGCCGCCACGATGCTTGCAGGCGGATCCGCTGCATGGGCGGGGCAGGCACCGGGCGCGCTGTCGGCCCCCGATATTCCGATCAGCCACCACGACCGCGTTTACGCCGCAGAACAATTCTCGAATACGGTTTCGGTCACCGACCCCGTCGACAACAAGCTGCTTGGCGTGATCCGGCTGGGCGACCCGCAACCTGGGAATTTCAGCCCGCTCTACAAGGGCCAGGTCCTCGTGCACGGCATGGGCTTCTCACCGGATCACAAGACGCTCGCCGTGGTCTCGATCGGTTCGAACTCCGTGAGTTTCATCGACACCACGACCAACACCGTCAAGCACGTGACCTACGTCGGGAGGTCGCCACACGAGGCGTTCTACACGCCGGACGGCAAGGAGGTGTGGGTAACCGTCCGTGGCGAAAACTACATCTCCGTCATCGACCCGACCAGCTTCAAGGAGAAAACCCGCATCACGACCCCGAACGGGCCCGGCATGCAGATTTTCTCACCCGACGGCAAGTATGGCTACATCTGCTCGTCCTTCAATCCCGAGACCGACGTGGTCGCTGTTGCCGAGCACAAGATCATTGCGAGGGTGAAGCAGGAGAGCCCATTCTGCCCGAACATCGCGGCGACGCCGGATGGCAATCAAGTGTGGTTCACGTTGAAAGACGTGGGCCGGACCCAGGTGTTCAACGCGAGGCCGCCGTTCAATGCGATCAAGACCATCGAAACCGGCCCGATCACAAATCACGTCAACTTCGCGCATACGCCGAAGGGCACGTTTGCCTATGTCACTGTCGGTGGCCTGAACGAAGTGAAGGTATTCCGCACCGACGACTTCTCGCAGGTCGCGACGATCCCGGTCGGTAGTCTTCCGCACGGTGTGTGGCCGTCCGGCGACGGGACCCGCATCTATGTCGGGCTGGAGAATGCCGACGCGCTTGCGGCTATCGATACGGCAACCAACAAGGTCATCGCCAACGTTCCGATCGGCCAGGCGCCGCAGGCGATCGCCTATGTCCCGAACGCCGCGCCAAACCCGGATGACCGCCAAAACCTGCAGGCTCTCGGCCTTGCCGGCCAGGTTGCTCATCTCGCGCTTGTATCGAAGGGTGGTGCGGGGGGCGGCCAGGCGCCGACCAGCGTGTCGCTGTTCGATCAGGGCTTGATACAGGTCCTGCAAGCTTCAGTGACGGGACTTCAGCCCAGGCAGAAATATGTGCTGGCGCTGGCGGACCATGGCGACGGAAGCGGGCCACTGCAGCCATTGGCGGCGTTCATGACCAATCCGGCCGGATCGGCCATCGTCAACGCGACCGGTCCGATCCGGCAGATCGTCGACCAGTCTGCCGCGGCAGCCAAGCGATATCTGGTGATTGCGTCCGGCGACGCGGCCATGCCGGGCGAAGTCATTCAAATCGAGGCGCGATGACGTTCGGCGGGCTTCAACCGAGATGAGGCGGAGCGCGTCATGAAGGATATGCTGGTTCAGGTCGAGCCGCTGATTCCCGCGCTCCGCCGCTATGCGCGTGCGCTCACGCGCGATCGCGCGGCGGCTGACGACCTTGTCCAGGACTGCCTGGAGCGCGCCGTCAGCCGCTGGCATCAGCGGCGCGATGGCAGTGTCCGCGCCTGGCTCTTCACCATCCTCCACAATCTGGCGATCACGCAATTCCGCCAGGCTACGGCGCGGGGAAGGCATATGCCGATCGACGATGCGGATGAGCAAGTGCTTGTCAGCGCGGCGGCGCAGGAACAAAGACTGATCTACCAAGACGTCCTGAGCAAGCTTGCGCGACTGCCCGAAGAGCAACGAGCGGTCTTGCTGCTGGTCGCGGTCGAGGATCTCTCCTACGCGGATGCTGCAAAAGTTCTCGGCGTTCCCGTGGGCACCGTGATGTCGCGCCTGTCGCGCGCACGGGAGCGGTTGCAACAGGAGATGGATGCGGTGGGGCCGAGGAACGTCGTCGCATTGCGGAGCTTGAAATGAACCAGCGGCCGATCACGGAAGATGATCTCCACGCCTATGCGGACCAGGCGCTCGAGCCCGAGCGTCGCGCCGAGGTCGCATCCTATCTGGACGAGCATCCGGATGTCGCCAACCGCGTTGCGGGCTTCGCCAACCAGCGCGAGTTGCTGCGTGGCGCGCTCGCGTCAATCGCCGACGAGCCATTGCCCGCGGAATTAAACCTGACACACATCATCGAGAGCCGGAAGCGCCGTCCCCTGCGGGCGTGGCGGGCAATCGCTGCGATGTTGCTTCTGGGTATCGGAGGCCTCGGCGGATGGACCATGCGCAGCGTACTGCAGGATAGCTCGAACGGACTATCCGCGTTGGCCCACGAAGCAGCCTATACTTATGGCGTTTACGCACCGGATCGCGTGCGACCGGTCGAGATACGGGCGTCAGACAGGGCAGAGCTCACGCAATGGATATCCAATCGGCTGAAACAACCGGTCAAGGTACCGGACCTGTCCGTCTCGGGCTATCGGCTGATGGGCGGGCGCCTGGTCGCTACCTCGCACGGTCCGGCCGCGATGTTCATGTACGACGACGATCGCGGCGATCGTCTCGTGGTACTGACGCGTCCGATGAGCGGCCGTAATCAGGATGCGCCGATGATGCCGCAGTCGTCCGGCGACGTCGCAGGTTTTGCCTGGATAGATGACGGCCTTGGCTATACCCTCGTCGGCCAGCTTCCGACAGACACCCTCAAGCCGATCGCGAACGAGATCCGGAAGCAGGCGCGCGCGATCTAGCGGCGAAATTCACGAAACGGGCCCGCGCATCGGCGCGGGCCCAATCGCGAGGGCTCAATCCGGCAGCGTGACGTCGTCAGGCGCCTGCGGCGGCGTCTAGATCTTCCCCATCGGGAATTGCTCTTGTCCGGGCACGCTATTGCGCCGAAAGGCCGATGGCCAGCGCACTCCGGCGGTGCTTCTCAATCCGGTCCCGCTGCTCTATGGTGCCGCCGGCCGAACGGAGGAAACCAATGAAGAACACGATTGCCAGGCTCGCCGGCGCGCTGCTCGCGCTGATGCTCACCACGTCGCTTGCGGCGGCGCAAAGCAAGGTGACCATTGCGGTCGGCGGCGGCTCCTGCCTGTGCTATCTGCCGACGGTGCTGGCCAAGCAGCTCGGCGAATACGAGAAGGCCGGCCTGAATGTCGAACTGGTCGACCTCAAGGGCGGATCGGACGCGCTGAAGGCCGTGCTCGGCGGCAGCGCCGACGTCGTCTCCGGCTATTTCGACCATTGCGTCAATCTCGCCGCCAAGAAGCAGGAGCTTCAATCCTTCGTGGTCTATGACCGCTATCCCGGCCTCGTGCTGGTGGTCGCGCCCTCGCGCACCAACGATATCAAGTCGGTCAAGGATCTCGCCGGTAAGAAGGTCGGCGTGAGTGCCCCCGGTTCCTCAACCGACTTCTTCCTCAAATACATGCTCAAGAAGAACGGGCTCGATCCCACCAGCGTTGCCGTGATCGGCGTCGGCCTTGGCGCCACTGCGGTCGCCGCCATGCAGCAGGGCCAGATCGATGCGGCCGTGATGCTCGATCCTTCGGTGACCGTGCTCCAGGGCAGCTACAAGGATCTGCGCATCCTGTCGGACACCCGCACCCAGAAGGACACGCTCGAGACCTTCGGCGGCGAGTATCCGGGCGGCGCGCTCTACTCGACCGCGGCCTGGATCAACGGTCACGAGAAGGAGACGCAGGCGCTGACCAATGCCATCCTCGCCACGCTCGCCTGGATCCATTCGCACAGCCCCGAGGAGATCATGGCGAAGATGCCGGAGGAGACGGTCGGCAAGAACAAGGATCTCTACCTTGCCGCATTGAAGAACACGATCCCGATGTATTCCGAGACCGGCAAGATGGACCCGAAGGGCGCCGACGCCGTGCTTGCGGTGTTCAGCGTCGGCTCGCCCGAAGTGGCGAACGCGAAGATCGACGTCAGCAAGACCTTCACCAACAGATTCGTCGAGCAGGCCAGGAAGACCACGGGGAGCGCCAAATAGCCGATGCGAAGGTGCAGCCAGGCGTCATGACGTTACCGGTCATCCATCGCGTCACGACGCTTGACCTTGCCGTGCGCCCGATCCCGTGGCCGTTCGCCGACGAACGCCGCGCCGAGATCGCGGCGCATTTCGCCGAGAAGCAGCGCGAGCGGCCGAAGATCTGGAACGGGCGCGTCCTGCTCGGGCGCGACGCCGTGTTCAACGATGGTCACCTGACGGCGACCTATTTCCAGACCGATTTCGCGAGCTTCCTCGCCTGGCGGGACTGGGGCTTTCCGGACAAAGCCGTGTTCAACGGCTTCGGCATGGGCGCGCTGCGCGCCTCCGACGGCGCTTTCATCATGGGCGAGATGGCGCCGCACACCGCCAATGCTGGCCGCATCTATTTCCCTTCGGGCACGCCGGACCTCGACGATGTGAAGGATGATGTGCTCGACATTCCCGGCAGTGTCGTCCGCGAGCTCGGGGAGGAGACCGGCCTGACCGCGGCCGACTACAGGATCGAGCCGGGCTGGCATTGCGTCGTCTCCGGCCCGACGATTGCGATGCTGCAGGTCATCAACCTGGATGTGCCGGGCGAGGTGGCCCGCGCCCGGATCGAAGCCAATCTCGCGCGCGAGGCCGAACCGGAATTATCGGCCATTCATCTCGTGCGCGACATGGGCGATCTGAGGCCGTCCATGCCGCGATTTGTCACGGCCTTCGTCGAGCACCAGTTCGCCTCGCGCTGATGCGCGAGGCTTGACATCGTCGCGCGCAGCCCATGTGATGGGCAATAAGCAAAAGCAATAAGAATGCGATGCACAATCGTCCAGGGAGGTTTTGATGCGCCTGCGCATGGCTGCCCGTTTGGTACGTGGGTTGTTGGTCGCCGTATCGGCGACGGGCTTGGCGGTGTCCGCCGAGGCTCAAGAGAAGAAGCTCAAGATCGGCGTCATCTATGATCTGACCGGGCCGCTCGCCGGCGGCGGTTCGGAGCTGCAATATACCGGCGCCAGGATCATGCTGGATCAGTACAGCGCGAAGGACGTCGAGGGCTACAAGATCGAGGCGATTTATGCCGATGCCCAGAGCAAGCCGGACATCGCCATCAATGAAGCGATCCGCTTGATCGAGCAGGAAAAGGTCGACATGCTGCTCGGCTTCTTC
>NZ_JAEMSD010000031.1:21065-27062 GCF_016462955.1 Bradyrhizobium sp.
GTGCGTGCCGGTGGCAGCGCGGGTCGAGCAGCTGAAGAAATTCATGTGGATCACGACCTGCATTTCGTCGGCGGTGCTGGAGAACAAGAACTACAAATACGTGTTTCGCCCGCAGGCTTCCGGCGATCAGTTCGGCATGATGACGATGGACTTCATCGCGCAAAACACGAAGGAAAAGCTCGGCAAGGATGCGAAGGACCTGCGGGTCGCGATCATCCACGAGGACGGCGCCTACGGTGTCGATGTCGCCAAGGGCAACGAGGCCGGCGCCAAGAAGGCTGGTTTCAACATCGTGCTAAGGGAAGGCTATTCGGCGACGGCCCCGGATCTGTCCGCGCTGGTCACCAAGCTGAAGCGGGCCAAGCCGGATGTGGTCTTCCACACCGGCTATAATCCCGACATCACCCTGCTACTCCGCCAAGCCCGCGAGCAGGGGCTGAAGTTCGGCGCGTTGGTCGGACATGGCGCCGGCTACGGGGTCTATGAGAAGCTCAAGGAAGGCCTGGGCGCCGACGTCGACTACGTCTTCAACACCGATCCGATCTCGATCTGGCTCGCCAACCAGAAGAGCATGGATCCGAAGCTGCCGCCGATCATCAAGGCGGTGGGCGAGGAGTTCGACAAGCGCAAGCCGGGCCTCGCCATCCGATCGGCCCATGTCGGCATGGCTGCGTCCAACACCTATTTGTTCCTGAACGACGTGCTGCCGCGAGCGATCAAGAAATACGGCGGCATCGACCCCGACGCCCTGCGCAAGGCAGCACTCGACACCGACATACCCGAAGGCGGCACCATGCTCGGCTTCGGCGTCAAATTCCACGGCGAGGGCTCGCCAATGGCCGGTCAGAACGAACGCTCGTTCCCCGTCGTGATCCAGTACGTCGACGACAAGTCCTATGTGGTGTGGCCCAAGAGTCAGGCGCAGCGCGAGGCCGTGCTGCCGCTACCCAAGGGCACCACCTACAGCAACCAGTAGCGGCGGAGAGCCTTGGTGCTGGAAGTCAGCGGCCTGGTGAAGCGGTTCGGCGGCTTCACCGCCGTCAACAACGTGTCGTTCCGGGTCGACCAGGGCGAGATCCTCGGCCTGATCGGCCCCAACGGCTCGGGCAAGAGCACGATCTTCAACATGCTCTCCGGCACGCTGGCCCCGACCTCCGGCTCGATCCAGTTTGCCGGCCACGAGATCGCGGGCCTTGCGCCGCACCGGATCATCAATGGCGGCATCGGCCGTACCTTCCAGATCCCGCGCCCCTTCCGCCGCCTGACCATCTTCGAGAACGTCGCGCTGGCGGGCTTCTACGGTCAGGGCCGCCATAGCCGCGCCAGGGCGGAGGAGGCGGCCGAGCGCTCGCTGGCGATGGTCGGCCTGCCGACCGATCGTCACGCCGGCGTCGACGGGCTCGGCGCGGCGGGCTTGAAGAAGCTCGAGCTCGCCAAGGCGCTCGCCACTGCGCCGAAGCTGTTGCTCGCCGACGAGAGCCTCGGCGGGCTCGACGAGGCCGAGATGGACCAGGCCGCCGACATGCTGCGCAACATCCGCGACGAGCTCGGCATCACCATCATCTGGGTCGAGCACATCATGGGCGTCCTGATGCGCGTCGTCGACCGCGTCATGGTGCTCGATCACGGCGAGAAGATCTCGGAAGGCTTGCCGAGCGCGGTCGCGGGCGATCCGCGCGTCATCGAGGTCTATCTCGGTACCGATGCCGAGACCACGCAGGCCGCGGCCGCCGAAGCGCGCCGCCGCGCAGGGGGCTAGGCGATGCTGGAGCTTCGCGGCGTCAATGCCGGCTATGGCAGCTTCCAGGCGCTGTTCGATGTCGACCTCGACGTCAGGGCCGGCGAAGCCGTCGGCGTCATCGGCCCGAACGGCGCGGGCAAGACCACCTTGATGCGCGTCATCTCCGGCCTGATCCGTCCCTCGCGCGGATCGATCAGGATGGAAGGCACCGACGTCGTCGCGACGCCGCCGCACAAGATCGTCAGCCTCGGCATTGCGCATGTGCCGGAGAACCGGCGGCTGTTCCCGCAGCTCACGGTCGACGACAATCTCAAGATGGGCGCCTTCATGAAGGAGGCGCGCGACCACTACGTCGAGCGCCTCGAGGTCGTGTTCGACCTGTTCCCGCGCCTGAAGGAGCGCCGGCACCAGATGGCCGGCACCATGTCCGGCGGCGAGCAGCAGATGTGCGCGATCGGCCGCGCGATGATGTCCAATCCGAAGCTGCTGCTGCTCGACGAACCCTCGGCGGGTCTGGCTCCCGTCGTGGTGCAGCAGGTGTTCGAGCTGGTGAAGCGAATCCGCGCCAGCGGGCTGACGGTGCTGATCGTGGAGCAGAACGTGCAGCAGGTGCTCAAGGTGGTCGACCGCGCCTATCTGATCGAGGCGGGCACGATCAGGGCGTCGGGCACCTCGGCCGAGATGCTGGCGAGCGACACGGTCAAGGAAGCGTATCTCGGGGTGTGATTGGCATGCAGGCGTTCCTCGACGTCTTCGACATCTATCTGCTGGAGGCCGTGATCAACGGTATCCTGCTCGGCGGCGTGCTGGCGCTGCTCGCGCTCGGACTCAACCTGATCTTCGGCGTCATCGACGTCACCTGGATCTGCTATGCCGAGCTCGTGATGATCGGCATGTACGGTATGTATTTCCTGGTGCAGTATTACGGCCTCAGCTATTTCGTTGCCGCCCCGCTCACCATCCTGCTGGTCGCCGTGCTCGGCGCGGCGCTGCACTACCTCGTGATCGCGCCGCTGCTGACGGCCCCTCCGATCAACCAGCTGCTCGCGACCGGCGGCGTGCTGTTCGTGCTGCAGAGCTTTGCCACCGTCGCCTTCGGCATCGACTTCCGCAATCTCGGCATCCGCCTGCCGGTGCTCGCCTTCGGCGACATGAATTTCAGCTACGCCCGGTTGCTGTCCTTCGGAGCCGCGCTGGTCGGCATGGTCGCGGTCTACCTGTTCATGACACGGACCTTCACCGGCACCGCGATCCGCGCCATCTCCCAGGACCGCCAGATCATGGCGCTGATGGGCGTCGACACCAGGCGGATCTATCTCATCACCTCCGCGCTCGGCGGCGCGCTGGCCGGGCTCGCCGCGTGCCTGCTGGTTTTGCTATACGACGTCCATCCCTTCGTCGGCCTTTCCTTCGGACCGATCACCTTCCTGATCTGCGTGCTCGGGGGACTCGGCAACTTCATCGGCGGCTTCATTGCCGCCTTCGTGTTCGCAGAGATCATCTCGCTCGGCGGCCTGTTCTCCGACCTCGAATGGGGCTACGTGCTCGCCTTCGCCTTCTTCATCGTCATGATGTTCATCCGGCCCGCGGGCCTGCTTGCGAGGCGCCGATGACGGGGCAGGGGCGGCTTGCAGCCTGGGGGATCGGACTGGCGGCGCTGGTCGCGCTGCCCTTCCTCTATCGCGATCCCTATCATCTGCACATCCTGGTGCTGATCCTGATCTGGTCGTTCGCCTATACCTCATGGTCGATGATGGGGCGGTTCGGGCTCGTCTCGCTCGGACATGGCGGCTTCATGGGGATCGGCGCCTATGTCACCGCGCTCCTGTGGAATCATCTCGGCCTGACGCCCTGGATAGGCATTCCGATCGGCATGGTCGCGGCGGGCGCGCTGGCGCTGATCGTCGGTTATCCCTGCTTCCGCTTCCGCATCACCGGGCATTATTTCGTGCTGGTGACGCTGGCGCTTTCCGGCATCGTGCTCCAGGTCATCACCGCCACGCGCGACTATACCGGCGGCTCGCTCGGCTACACGCCGGACCGGGCATCGGGCAACAGGCTGCTGGCGCTGCAATTCGACGACAAGACCACCTGGTACCTGATCGCGCTCGCGGTCTGGCTGTTCGGCATCGTGGTCTGGCACTGGGTCGACCGCAGCATGGCCCGCTATGCCCTGGAGGCGATCTCGGAAGACGAGGACGCTGCGGCTGCGGCCGGCGTCGACGTCACCGCCGAAAAGCTGAAGATCACGCTGCTCAGCGCGTTGATGACGGCGCTCGCCGGTGCGATCTACTGCCAGTACCAGATGTTCATCACGCCTGATACGGTCAGCGGCATCGCGGTGTCGCTGCAGATGGTGTTCGCGGCCATCGTCGGCGGCCTGTTCGTCTCGCTCGGCCCGACCGTCGGCGCCATCATCACCATAATGCTGGCCGAGAGCTTGCGCATCGGCTTCGGCACCAAGGCGGTCGGCTGGGACAACCTGGTCTACGGGCTGCTGCTCGTGCTCTTCATCATATTCCTTCCCAAGGGCATCCTTGGTAGCTTGCTCGACCGATTGAAGAAGCCGCAACGCAAGGTAACCCGCGCTCATGAGCAAGAAGCCGTCGAAATCGCTCGCCCAGGAGCTTGACCGCTACATCACGCCATTCCGCTACGATGGCTCCGGCAAGTTTCACCTGAAGGACCACAAGACCGACGAGAAGGGCGATCTCGACAAGGAGAGAGCACAGGCGATCCTCGAGGCCAACAAGAAGCGGCTGGTCGGATTTCAGGAGAAGCTTTACGCGCAGGACCGCTGGTCGCTGCTGATCGTGTTCCAGGCCATGGACGCCGGTGGCAAGGACAGTGCGATCAAGGCGATCTTCGAGGGCATCAATCCGCAGGGCTGCGAGGTCCATGCCTTCAAGGCGCCGAGCAGCAAGGAACTCGACCACGACTTTCTCTGGCGCCACGCGATCGCGTTGCCCGAGCGCGGTCATATCGGCATCTTCAACCGCTCACACTACGAGGAATGCCTGGTGACGCGGGTGCATCCGGAGATCCTCGCCAAGGAGAAGCTGCCGCCCAAGCTCGTGACCAAGAACATCTGGAGGGAACGGTTCGAGGACATCTCCGCCTTCGAGCGCTATCTCAGCCGCAACGGCACCGTGGTGCTGAAGTTCTTTCTGAACCTGTCCAAGGAAGAGCAGCGCCGGCGCTTCCTCGATCGGCTGGAACAGCCGGCCAAGCAGTGGAAGTTCTCCATGGACGATATCAAGGAACGTGCGCTGTGGCCGCGCTACCAGGCGGTGTACCAGGACATCGTCCGTCACACGGCAACATCGCACGCGCCATGGTACGTCGTGCCTGCCGACCACAAATGGTTCGCCCGCGTCGTGATCGGCTCGGTGATCAACGCGGCGCTGGAAAAGCTCGACCTGCGTTTCCCGCGCGCCGACAAGGCCTCGCTGGCCGAGTTCGACGAAGTGCGCAAGGCACTGGAGAAAGAGGGCGACGGAAGCAAGGGAGGCAAGACAGACAAGGGAGGCAAGGAGGCGACGTGACAGCCAGCCGGCTCTCCGACCGCAAGACCGTCAACTTCGCGCTCCAGGGCGGGGGCGCGCACGGCGCCTTCGTTTGGGGTGTGCTCGACCAGGTGCTCGAGGACGGCAGGCTCGCGATCGAGGCGATCAGCGCCACCAGCGCTGGAGCCATGAACGCGGTCGCGATGGCTTCGGGCATGGCGAACGGAGGCGCCGAGGCGGCGCGGGAGAGCCTGCACGCATTCTGGTACGAGGTGTCGCGCATGGACATGGCGTACGATCTGATGTCGCCGCTGAACCAGTGGATCCAGGCCTTGAGGCTGCCGCCGGAATATCATCCGGTCCACGCCGTCATCCATACGCTGACGCACACGCTGCCGCCGGGCCTGCTCAATCCCTTTCATTTCAATCCGCTCCGCACGCTGCTGCAGCGCGTCGTCGATTTCGACCGGCTCAATTCCTCGCCCGAGGCGCCGCAGCTGTTTCTCAACGCCACCAACGTTCGCACCGGCAAGATCAAGGTGTTCCAGAGCCCGCTTCTCACGGCGGAAACCGTGCTCGCCTCGGCCTGCCTGCCGCCCTATTTCCAGGCCGTCGAGATCGACGGCGAGCATTATTGGGATGGCGGCTATCTCGGCAATCCCGCGATCTATCCGCTGATCTACCGCAAGGGCAGCCACGACGTCATCATCGTGCAGGTCACGGCGATCCGCCGCGACGAGCTGCCGACGA
>NZ_JAEMSD010000819.1 GCF_016462955.1 Bradyrhizobium sp.
TCACGTCATGGCGCGCCAGCACCTCGCGCACCTTGGCGACGAGATCGGCCTCGCTGCATGAGAACTGTGCCGGCCGGCTTTCGCGCCATTCCTGGTTGGAGGCGATCGCGGCCGCCGCCTTGGCGCCCTCGATCAGGTCCTTGACCTGCACCTCGCCCCGCGCCTTTTCATCGGAGCCCTGGATGATGACGCAAGGCGAGTTGCGGCGATCGGCATATTTGAGCTGGTTGCCCATGTTCTTGGGATTGCCGAGATAGAGCTCGGCGCGGATGCCGGCGGTGCGCAAGGATGCCACCATCTTCTGGTAGTCGGCGACCCGGTCGCGGTCGAACACGGTGACGACGACGGGGCCGAATTCCGGCTTGGTGTCGAGCTTGCCGAGCAGCGTCAGCGCGGCCTGCAGCCGCGACACGCCGATCGAGAAACCGGTCGCCGGCACCGGCTCGCCGCGGAAGCGCGAGACGAGGCCGTCATAGCGTCCGCCGCCGCCGACCGAGCCGAAACGCACCGGGCGGCCCTTCTCGTCCTTGGTGTCGAGCAGCAGTTCGACCTCGTAGACAGGGCCGGTGTAATATTCGAGGCCGCGCACGACGGAGGGATCGATCTTGATGCGATCGGCGCCGTAGCCCGACGCCGCCACCAGTTTTGAAATCTCGTCCAGCTCGCTCACGCCGGCCTGCCCGACCTCGCTCTTGGCGAGGTAGGTTGCTGCAGCGGCAATCGCCTCTTTCCAATCGTCGCGCGGCCTGGTGATGGCGAGAACGACGTCGGCTTCAGCCGCGCTCAGATTGGCGCCCTTGGTGAAATCGCCCTTGCCTTCTTCGCCGCCATCCCAGCGTCCGGGCCCGAGCAGCTTGCGCACTTCGTCCGCGGAAAACTTGTCGAGCTTGTCGATCGCACGCAGCACGGTCAGCCTGCGCGCCGCATTTTCCTCACCCGCGAGGCCGATGGCTTCCAGAACGCCATCGAGCACCTTGCGGTTGTTGACCTTCACCACATACTGGCCGCGCGCAATCCCAAGCGCTTCCATCGTATCCGCGGCCATCATGCAGATCTCGGCGTCTGCGGCGGGCGTCGCCGAGCCGACCGTGTCGGCGTCGAACTGCATGAACTGGCGGAAGCGGCCCGGGCCGGGCTTCTCGTTGCGGAAGACGTAGCCGACGCGGTAGCTGCGATAGGGCAGCACCAGCGCGTCGGTGCCGTAGCGCTCGCCGACATAGCGCGCCAGCGGCGCGGTCAAATCGTAGCGGAGCGAAATCCACTGCTCGTCGTCGTCTTGGAACGAGAACACGCCCTCGTTCGGACGATCCTGGTCGGGCAGGAACTTGCCGAGCGCGTCGGTGTATTCCATTGCCGGCGTTTCCACCGGCTCGAAGCCGTAGAGCTCGTAGACGGCGCGGATCTTCTCGACCATCTCGCGCGTCGCCCGGATCGCGGCGGGGTCGCGATCCTCGAGCCCGCGCGGCAGGCGCGCCTTCAGTTTCTGGGGTTTTTTGGGTTTCTCGGCCATGCGCGGCGTTTACCAGCCAGGGCGCGAGGCGGCAACCAGCGTATCGCAGAACTCGTCATGGCCGGGCTTGTCCCGCGATCCACGTGCTTCGCGGGCCGGTCCGGAGACGTGGATGCCCGGGACAAGCCCGGGCATGACGGAGTGTGTGGCGGACGGAATCCCTACGGCTGCTCCATCCGTGCCCTCAGGGCATCGGCGTCCGCCTTCGGCAGCGATTTCAGGGTCGGCTTGATGGTCTCGCCGCCGACGATCTTGCCGTTGCGCATGAACATCCAGTCCGAGATGTCGGCCTCGGCGAACTTGACCTTGTCGCCGGCCCGCTTGCCCGGGATGTCGCGCGGCTCGTTGGCGAAGCGGCCGGAATAAGTGCCATCCGGCAGCTTCTTCACCTCGCCGACCCGCAAGGGCGGCGAGCACATCTG
>NZ_JAEMSD010000362.1:0-5644 GCF_016462955.1 Bradyrhizobium sp.
CAGGTGGGGGAGTTTCAAGTGACCATACCCGGGGGATTTTGACCGACCCACGGGGCTTCTTTCCGGTGATTGTCGCAGCGCGCAATTAGGTGTTGGTTCGCGCCGCATCACCAACGTCTCCAGCAAATCCCTGGCACCTTACGGATCAGACGGCGCCATCAGGGCGCGCCCGTCTCGCCATCCACAAACCACCGATTATTGCCGACATGGCCATGAGACGTAATGTACAAATCTGGTTGTCTCCATTGAGGGCGCAAACAGCATTGTAAGAACGGGACGAGCGATGCCGGCTGGCGAACCAATTGACGGAGGGCCTGGCTGGACCGTGCAGGTTGCGGTCTTTGTACGGGAACGAGTGTGGAAAACAATCACCGTTAGGTCCGTGTTGCCGAAGCCGCAGCGCGATATCCGGATCTGTTTCACGGACTGGCAAACTGGCCGATCTTTCTGGGGCACATACCAAACACCGCGCTCGCCTGGTTCACCACGCGGAATTACGGCTTTAGCGATGGAGCCGATCTGTTTGATCTCTACCGCGACGTGAACCGCCCCGGGTTTGTTTGACGGAGGCCATTTGGTTTAAGTTCGCCGCCATGGCCGGTTGTTCCAGCATGGCGTAGTAGCGTTGCTCGGCTTCGGCTGGCGGTATGTTGCCGATGGGCTCAAGGAGCCGTCGGTTGTTGAACCAATCCACCCATTCCAGGGTCGCGAACTCGACGGCCTCGAAGCTGCGCCATGGCACGCGCCGATAGATCGCCTCAGCCTTGTAAAGACCGTTGATCCCGGCCGTCGATTCGACTCAAAAGGGGTCTTAGGGCGGCACCCGAACTGGTCACCTGTCAAAAATCCAACGTAAG
Source organism: Bradyrhizobium sp. (assembly GCF_016462955.1). Lineage (GTDB taxonomy): Bacteria > Pseudomonadota > Alphaproteobacteria > Rhizobiales > Xanthobacteraceae > Bradyrhizobium. The sequence goes on from NZ_JAEMSD010000362.1 coordinate 858, forward strand.
CTTCAAACATGCCTTTCCCATCCGACTCTTCAGCTTCGAGAGTTTCTCGGAGAACTCCGCCAATTCGTCTGAGCTGAATTCCTCGAAGGTAAACTCGCCGACCGCCTGCTGCCGAGCGGCAAGCCGTGATAGCTGTTCATGGCATTTGTCCGTAAGCGACATCCGGACCACTCGGGCGTCAGTCGGCGAGGCGTCGCGGCGCAACAGCCCGCTGTTCTCCAGTCGCTTCGATTGCGTCGTGACGAATGAGGAGTCGACCTGGAGCATCTTCGACACGGCATTGACGGGCACGCCATCCCCTTTGTCGAGATCGGATACGGCCAGCAGAATCATCCATTGCGGCCCGCTGATATTGAGCGCCTTGGCCCAGAACTGGCGAAGCTTCACCAGGTGGAAATTGATGGACACGATCTCCCAGGTGAAGCGATCGATGACTTCCTGATCGCTAATGCGGCGGTGGCAGGCCCTGCTCTTCCTCGTAGCGGACATAGATTTGCTTTCACGTTCCCTTGTACTCGCGGGGGCCTCGGGTTCCCATGTAAGTCCCGATCTTTGATTGCCACTCCAGCGCGGTCCAGGCTGGCACTGCCGCGCAAGTCAAGCAATCATCACGTCCACCTTGGATCGTCAATTCGCCGCTCGCATCGGGTCGATCTTTGGCTCTGATGCGGTCCATCAGATTGTTCCAGGACTTTACGAAGGATGCAGCTCCTTCGTCCTGCAGTCGCGTGGCGAGCACGTCGATGTCGATACCAACATTGGCGAAGCGGGCGAAAACTGCTTCGTTGTCGCTCCCGTCGGGCGCCCGTATCTCGCCCACCTCGCCGTGATCGGCAAAGGCCTTGAGCGTGCTCTCAGGCATGGTGTTGATGGTGAGGGGGGCTGCCAGCGCCTTCGCGTAGAGGATATCAGACGCTTTGGGGTCCTTGGTGCCAGTGCTGGCCCATAGCAGGCGCTGGGCGCGAGCGCCGGCGTTGGCGGCGCGCTGGAAGCGCGCCGAGGACAGCAGTTCACGGTAAGCCTTGTAGGTGCGCTGAGCGACGGCGATGCCGAGCCGGTTGGTCAGATCGGCCGGGATCTTGCCGGCAACCGCTGCGTCCCAGTGGCTGACGAACAGCGAGGCGACCGAGGCGACTTCCGGATTGAGCCCTGCCGCAATGCGCCGCTCGATGCCGCGCAGATAGGCATCGGCCGCCGCCAGATACTGTTCGCGCGAGAAAAGCAACGTGATGTTCACGGGAACGCCCGCGAAGATTGCCGCCTCGATGGCGGGCAGTCCCTCGGGGGTGCCGGGAATCTTGATAAAGAAGTTGGGTTTGGCGCCACGGCGGTGAAGATCGACCGCGGCCGCCAGCGTGCGGTTGGTATCGTGGGCAAGAAGCGGCGACACTTCGAGCGACACCCAGCCGTCCACACCGTCAGTGCGAGCAAATACCGGCAGGAGTAACTCGGCAGCGCCAGCCAGATCCACGAGCGCCAGCTCGAAGAACAGATCCTCGGCTGATCGGGTCGATGACGACCGAAGAGTAATATCGGCGGCGTACATCGTGCTGTTCTTGATCGCCAGTTCAAAGATCGTGGGATTTGTTGTAAGTCCGGTCACCGAAAATTCGTCGATGTAACGCTGCAGCGTTCCGTTCTGCAATAGGTCACGGGTGATGTTATCGAGCCAGAGGCTCTGGCCGAGATCACGAAGCGTCTTGATTGCCTTCATCGCATCACCTTCAGCTTACGGTTCAGTGGCAAAGCGTCCTACGGGATCAGCGCTCGCAATCGACCAGCCTAATGCGCTCGAACCCGATGTCCCCCCGCATAACGCCGTCGGCTTTCGCTCGTTGAGTTCAGGATTGTGGCGCACGAACCGCCGAGTTGATTGGGCCGGAACTGCTAAACGCGCACAGGAGACGCAGATAGCTGCAAGGAACGAAGCGCCGATCCGAGCAGTGAACGCGCGATCTTCGCAATGCATTCTGAAGAACGTGAATCGGCATCGCACCTCCTATTTGCGACCGTTCCAGAGGTGACCACCCTCGCAGCCGGGCGCATCCCTGCAGATGCTTTTCAACGTGTGCTGCCTGATCCGCGCGTCCTCCTCCTCCTCCAGGGCCGGAGTCATCCCCTCACGCTCGTCGAGCGCATGACCTGGCGGCTTGCGCTTGCCGGTGCGCGCGACATATTGGGGGTGATGCGTGGGCGGTACCGCGCTGAGGCTCGTCCCGTTCGAGCCCGTAGAGGGTCTATCGGCCTGTCCAAATGCCGCGCCAGCCGACGCGGCCAAGGCTGCAGCAACGAACAGTGGCGCAACACTCGAGCTCAACCGGGTCGCGCCCAGCTCGCACCCGATCAGAACGTTTTCGCATTGGGATGCTTGTGATGGCCGCGTATCGCCCTCAAAACACGCCGGGTAAGCCAGCCTGCCTCCGAACAAAGTTCCGCCCGGTCCATCGGAGGACTGCTGGTCCGTTGTCAAAATTGACTTGAATTTCCAACTTCCCGTCTGCCTCAGTCATCCTGATATCGCGGGCATAAAGGCCCAGGATTCGGCGATAAGCCTGCCCCGTCCTGACTTAGACTTCGTGTAGGCAGCCTCTGGATGAACAGATCACCTGAGCGTTGCGGCAGCGCAGATTCTCGAAATGCAGTGCGGCAAAGTTCGAGCATCGACGTCGAAAAATAATGCCTTGCTGCAATGGCATCACCACATGCGGTTTGCAGCGCGAGAACCCGGCTACGCAGCTCCCGGGGCAATCCCTCGATGTGATGGGTGGCCCAGACCGGCTCTTGGGAAAGGTTGGAAAGCGCCATCGTCGCGTGGAAGGGATAGATGATGAAGGCAACGGCGAGCAATATCTTGCGTATGGATCGTCTCCTCTTCCGATCGGACCTCGGGCGCGGCATCCTCAAACACCAAGCCTTAAACCGCGTTTAGGTTAAACGGTCCCGTCATGGCATCAGTGCATACCGGTTCCGACCACCTTGCGATCGCGGAACGAGTTTGTCTTGTGGCACCGGTAGCACTGGCTGATCTGTGTTCCCCCATGACCGCCAGCTTCCATTCCACCCATGCTGAAGTGCTCTGAATAATGGCTCGGCGGCGCCTGATGGCATTGCGCGCAGTCCTTTGACGTGGGCGATGGGTGTCGCGAGGCCGCGATACGCCAGGTGGCAGTCTGATGGCAGCCCGCGCAATTGGCCCCCAAAAGTTCGCGATGCGGGTCCTGGTTGCTATGACAGGTCGCGCAATCCAGGGAGCTCTGCTCGGTCGGAGCAAGCGAAGCGCCGAGAAACTCCGCCATGTCGGCAAGCATTTGCCGTGTCACTCCGGCATGACCAGCCGCTCCAACCGCGACATGCGATCCTATTCTCTCCAGCGCAGCGTGATCCATTCTGATCGGACGCTCGCCGCCTTCGTGCTCGCCATGGCAACCGCGACAATCCTGAACGGTGGCGTGGAAGACGGTCGGCTGCTTTGCAAGGTCTGCCGCCGCACTGGTGTGGCACTTGACGCAGGCCGCGGTTTCGACCCCGCGCGCCGGCGTGTGGCAGCTTTCGCATTTGCCGTTAAGAAAAGCGTGTGCAGACGAAAGCGTGCCTGGCTGGAAAGCGGTACGCCAGCCGGGGACGGCGGCTGATCCAGTCCCGTAAAGACTGACCAACGCGATGATGGCGGCAACTGCGCCGCCGATGATCAAGGCAAGATAGAAGCGATTGACGTTCTTCACGTGAGCCACCGAAGCCCGTAGTAGATCTCGCCGGCGATGTGCAGCGTCAGCAACAGGTACATGAGAATGGCAGCAACCACATGGACGACGATCCAGCGCATGAAGACCTTCTTGAGAGCTTCGCGCGAGCCGATGCCGTATTCAAGATCTGCAATGCTTTCGACGACCTGCAGGACGGATACGTCGCGCAGCGCCGGTGCGCTGATATTTGCGGCCGCAGCCTCTTCGAGCGCCTGGCGCTCGGCAATTGCCGCGGCGGCCTGGTCGTAGGTCGAACGCAGGGTCGCCAGACGCGACTCCGCTTCCCTTAGTTCGGTTGAGGTATGCGGCAGATAGTAGCGCCCCACGAATCCCGTCGCGACCACCACCAGCACCAAAATGAGGAGAGAGATGCCGAGCGGGCTCTGGTACTTGTGACCGGTATGCAGGATCGTCAGAAAGGCGCCGAACACGCCCGCATAGACGTGAAAGGCAAGCAGGCTGCGCAGCGAAACCAGCCGCGTGATCAACGACTTGAACCAATTGACGTACTTGGCAAGCGGGTAGATCAGCAGCAGGACCATCAAGGTGGCGGCGCCAACGCCAAGTATGAACCCGGTCAAACTCCCGGCGAAGCGCGGCGCGGTGTGAAAAAGAAACGCCGGCACCAGGAAGAGCAGCAGCGAGAGCACGATTTCGACGATCAAGCGTTCGGTCTGGTTCATGGTTCACGCCTCGACAACCAGATTGCCGACGGATTTGGCCTGGCAAGCCAGAACGATGTTCTGCGCCTTGTCATCGGGTGTGAGTGCCTCCTCGACTTCCATGGTCACCTTGCCTTCGAGCAGCTTTGTCTTGCAGGTGCCGCAGATCCCGATGCGGCAGGAATAATCGATGGGTACCCCAACGGACTCGGCAACCTCCAGCACAGTCTTGTCCGGCGGAAGCGGAACGAGCTTCTCGGATTTCGCAAAACGAATGGTGGTGGTCGCGGGCCCGATCGCCTGCGCCGGCGGCTGCACCGCGCCGACAGCGGTAACCGCTGCTCCGCCTGACACGATCTGGATGACGCCTGGAGGCGGCACG
>NZ_JAEMSD010000362.1:5654-7081 GCF_016462955.1 Bradyrhizobium sp.
CGGCGCCGCGCGCCGGCCCGAACGCCTCCGTTTTGACCTGGTCTGGCGGGACTCCGAGTTCGGCGAGCAGCTTCTTCATCGCTTGCATCATGCCGGGCGGTCCGCAGAGGTGGACGCGCCGCCTGGCGATCTCGGGCACGGACTGGAGCAGTAACTCCTTGGTGATGTGTCCTTCGGCCCCCATCCAGGACGTGCCGGCCGCGCGCGCCATGGTGGCTGCAACATGAAGGTTGTGCATCCGGCGCTGGAGATATTCGAGCTCGTCGCGAAAGATGAAATGCGCCGTACTCTGTGCGCCATAGACGAGAAATGTCTCGCCCTTCCAGGCCGTATCGAACAGATAGCGGATCGCAGCCATCAGCGGCGTAATGCCGACACCGCCTCCGATGAGCACCACGCTGTCGGCTTCCTTGCCGGTGAAGGTGAATGTGCCTGAGGGCGCCGTCACCTCGAGCAGATCGCCCTCGGCAACTTTGTCATGCATGTAATCGGAGAAAATGCCCGGTTCTTCGCGCTTGATCGTGGTCTCGACATAGGCACTTTGTGCAGCCGATGACGCAATCGTATAGGATCGCCGGACGAGCTTGCCATCGATCTGTGCTGAGTATGTGAGGAATTGGCCCGGCGCGAAGCTGAACGGAATCGGCCCACCGTCTGGATTCTTGAGCCTGAACGTTTTCACGTCCTTTGTCTCTGGAAAGATGGCGGCCACGCGAAGCGTTCCTTTCCAAGGCCCCGCGTTTGCGCTGGCCGTCGGGGGCACAGGAGTCGAGGAGGGTTCCGGTGTCACGCCTGAAGCGGCGGGAGGTTTAGATGCCGATCCAGCAGTGGCGACCGGCGCACTCGCTGGAGGCGCTGTTGGTGCAGCGGTCGACGGGCTGGGGGGCCTGCCGGAGAAAGCTGCAATTGCCGGGGCACTCGTCAGACGCTGGACCAAGGCATTGGCGCGGCGCATGCGGAACAAGTAGAACGCGAGCATGGCGGCGGCGAACGCCGCGACGACCGTCATCGTGATCACATGAAACCACGACAGCCCCAGCGTTCCAAGATAATTGCCTGACGTTGCGGACGGTATATTCAGCTGAGCCTTGAACCAGGCCTGCGCGATTTGCGGAGGCGATTTGCCTTCGGCAAGGGCGCGAAGCGTCGTTGCGCCGCTCTTGACATTGTTCAGCCCGTCGCGCAGCCGGCCTGCGGCCTGTTCGACAGCGGCGGAGTCTCCCGCTGACCTGGCTTGGCGAAGCGCACTTTCCGCGTTCGCGATCTCGCTCGTGCCATTCGTGATTTGAGCTTGGGCCTGTGCCTCGATCGTGCGGCGCTGCTCGGCCGACAACGTCGGCATGTTCATCAGGGAGGGATAAAACTCCTTCGCTGGGCGGCGCCCCATCCCACCCCACCTCACCCCACGCCTAGCGTCACGGGAAGGT
>NZ_JAEMSD010000820.1 GCF_016462955.1 Bradyrhizobium sp.
CGGCAACGCCGGCTACTGTTATCGCCAGGCCGGTCAGCCCACGGCAAAGGATTCATTGGAAGCGGAGTGGCAGCGGATCGCTGCCACGCTGCTCGGGAGCACGACATGAGCACGGCCACGCACAAGCTTCTCAAGGGCGCTACCGGTGACTGGGAGGTGGTGATCGGCATGGAGATCCACGCCCAGGTGACCTCCAACGCAAAACTGTTCTCGGGCGCCTCCACCGCGTTTGGCGGCGAGCCGAACAGCCATGTGTCGCTGGTCGACGTCGCGATGCCGGGCATGCTGCCCGTCATCAACGAGGAATGCGTCAGGCAGGCTGTCCGGACAGGGCTCGGTCTCAACGCGAAGATCAATCTGCGATCGGTGTTCGACCGCAAGAATTATTTCTATCCGGACCTGCCGCAGGGCTACCAGATCAGCCAGTACCAATCGCCGATCGTTGGCGAGGGCGAGGTGATAGTCGATCTCGACGGCGGCAAGACGGCCACGATCGGTATCGAGCGGCTGCATTTGGAGCAGGATCCCGGCAAGATGCTGCACGACCGGTCGCCGTCGCTGTCCTACATCGATTTCAACCGCTCTGGCGTGGCGCTGATGGAGATCGTCTCCAAGCCCGACATCCGCGACGCCGAGCAGGCCAAGGCCTATGTGACCAAGCTGCGCTCGATCATGCGCTATCTCGGCACCTGTGACGGCGACATGGAGAAGGGATCCTTGCGCGCCGACGTCAACGTGTCCGTGCGCCGGCCCGGCGCGCCGCTCGGCACCCGCTGCGAGATCAAGAACATGAACTCGATCGCCTTCATCGGCCAGGCGATCGAGTATGAAGCGCGGCGCCAGATCGAGATCCTGGAGGACGGCGGGCAGATCGAGCAGGAGACGCGCCGGTTCGATCCCAACAAGGGCGAGACACGCTCGATGCGGTCCAAGGAAGAGGCGCACGACTACCGCTACTTCCCCGATCCCGACCTCTTGCCGCTGGAGTTCAGCCAGGACTTCGTCGACGAGCTGAAAGCGAGTCTGCCGGAGCTGCCGGACCAGAAGAAGGCGCGCTTCGTCGCCGATTTCGGCCTGTCAGCCTATGACGCCAGCGTGCTGGTCGCCGAGCGCGAGAGCGCCGTGTTCTACGAGACGGTGCTCGAGAGGCTCGCGAACCGCGCGCGCGACGGCAAGATGGCGGCGAACTGGGTGATCAACGAGCTGTTCGGGCGGCTCAACAAGGAGGGGCGGGCTATTACGGACTCGCCCGTCGACGCCGAGCAGCTGGCTGCGATCATCGATCTGATCGGCGAGGGTACGATCTCGGGCAAGATCGCCAAGGATCTGTTCGAGATCGTCTGGCAGGAAGGCGGCGATCCCCGCGCGCTGGTCGAAAGTCGCGGCATGAAGCAGGTGACGGATCTTTCCGCGATCGAAAAGGTTGTCGACGACATCATCGCGGCCAATCCGGACAAGGCGGCGCAGGTCAAGGACAAGCCGCAGTCGCTCGGCTGGTTCGTCGGCCAGGTGATGAAGGCGTCCGGCGGCAAGGCGAACCCGCAGAGCGTCAACGACCTGCTCAAGTCCAAGCTCGGCGTCTGAACTTCACGTCTCGAGCGAGGTGACGGACACGCTTCGTCATCTCGCTGCCGGCTCTCGGTGCGACGCTCGCGCGCATCCTTCAATCGAAACTTCCTCCGATCGACAGCGTTGCGATGACCGAATCGCCGTCGCGCGATTCGCCGGAAACGGCCGCTTGAACACGCTCTGATGAGCGCTCGCGCCGTTAAGGATGAAAATATTTTCGTTGCCAAAAGTCGCGACTCAGAGTCCGCGAAGCGCTTTCGCGCGGCGACCGCGCGTTCTCGGATGCGCATCATCGCGACGGCCGCATGCGATGCGCGCGTGCGAAAAAATACTTGCTGCATAGTGTTTTTGTGCAATCGCAT
>NZ_JAEMSD010000363.1 GCF_016462955.1 Bradyrhizobium sp.
AGAGCATGCCGTCATGGCCCATGGCGATGCCGTCATCGACCGCGATGGTGTTGAACTCTTTCGCGACGCCGCCGGCCTGCTCGATCTCGCGGGCGACGAGCTGGCCCAGGTCCTTCAGATGCACGTGGCCGGGCACGAACTGGGTGAAGGAATTGACGACCGCGATGATCGGTTTGCCGAAATCGCCGTCCTTCATGCCGGTCGCGCGCCAGAGGCCGCGGGCGCCGGCCATGTTGCGGCCATGGGTGGTGGTGCGGGAGCGATAGGCTGGCATGGCGGTTTCCGTCCTCGGGGTTGGGCCGGGGCGGGAAAATGTGGTGCCGCCGCGGGCTTTTGAGGCCGGATAGCGCACGGGGGGAACGCGCGCAACGGGAACTTGGGCCGGACAGGGCTCCCCTGCTCCCGGCGCGGGGTTTTCGTCGCTCATTCTCCGTCATTCCGGGGCGATGCGCAGCATCGAACCCGGAATCCATCGGGCCGCAACCCGCGCGGCGAAATGGATTCCGGGCTCGCGCCTGCGGCGCGCCCCGGAATGACGGCCGAGACCGTCCCCTACTGCAAGGTCGGATCGAGCCGGTCGCGGAGCCAGTCGCCGATCACGGACACCGCCAGCGTCGTCACCACAATCGTGGTCGCCGGCGCCAGCATGATCCAGGGCGCCCGGGTCAGGTATTCCCGGCCATAGCCGACCATGTTGCCGAGGCTGGTCATTGGCGGCTGCACGCCAAGGCCGAGGAAGGACAGGCCTGACTCCATCAGGATCACCTCGGGGAATACCAAGGTGGTCGAGACGATCAGGGTCGAGGCGATGTTGGGCAGGATATGCCGGAGATAGATCCGCGACGGCGTCGCCCCGAGCTGGCGGACGGCGGCGGCGTAGCCTTGGGCATTGGCGGAGATGGCAAGGCCGCGCGCGATGCGAGCATAGCGCTCCCAGCCGAACAGGCCCATCAGCCCGATCAGGAGCGGCAGCGAATTGCCGAAGAAGGCCAGCACGGCCAGCGCCATGATCAGGAACGGCATGCTGGCCTGGAAGTCGGTCAGCATCAGCACGAGCTGCTCGACGGCGCCCCGGAAATGCGCGGCGAGGAAGCCGAGCGTGGTGCCGACGATGGCCGAGATCGCGGTGGCGCCGAAGGCGATCAGCAGCGAGATGCGGATGGAAACGAGCAGGCGTGACAGCACGTCGCGGCCGAGTTCGTCGGTGCCGAGCCAGTGCGCGGGATTGCCGGGCGCCGCCAGGCGATTGCGCAGGTCGAGCTGGGTGAAGCCGTAAGGGGCGATCATCTCGGCGAAGGCCGCAATGACGAGCATGGCGACGATCCAGCCGATCGCGAGCAGGACCGAGACCGGGATCGCCGGCAGGCTGATCCGGCGGCGGAGTGCCGTCTCCTTCAAGGTGACGTCGCTCATGCGTGGGCCCCCTTGCTGCGCAGGCGCGGATCGAGGAAGCCGTAAAGGAAATCGACGATCAGGTTGGACGTCACCATGGTGATGGCGACCAGCAGCAGGATGCATTGCACGACGGCGAGGTCGCGGTTGGCAACGGCGACGACGAGAAGCCGCCCTACTCCCGGCCAGGCAAACACGCTCTCGACCACGACCGCGCCTGCGATCAGCGTGCCCACCATGAAGCCCAGAATGGTGACGGTCGGGATCGCTGCGTTCGGCAGCGCATGCGACGTCACCACCTTGCGCCACGGCACGCCCTTGGCCGAGGCTGTGCGGATATAAGGCTGCCCCAGCACCTCCAGCATCGCGCTGCGGGTGAAGCGCGCCAGCACCGCAGCGCCGCCGAGGCTCAGCGTCGCGATGGGGAGGATGGCGTGGCGCCAGCTGTCCTGTCCGCCTGACGGCAGCCAGCCGAGTTGCACGGCGAAGACGAGGACCAGCACCAGCGCGAGCACGAAGCTCGGGACAGTGAAGCCCGCCACCGCGGTCATCATCACGGCGCGGTCGATTCCCGAGCCTCGGTGCAGCGCGGCGTAGATGCCGGCGGGAATGCCGAGCGCGACCTTGAAGAAGAACGCCGGCAAGGTCAGCGCCAGCGTGGCCGGTATCCGCTCCAGCACCAGCTCGATCGCCGGCCGGCCGTCGCGCATGGAGCGGCCGAGCTCGCCTTTGGCGATGGCGCCGAAATAGTCGAAATACTGCGCCCAGATGGGATCATCGAGGCCCCAGGCCTTGCGAAACGCCGCGAGCACCTCCGGCGGCGCCTCGGGCCCCAGGATCATCAGGGCGGGATCGCCGGAGAGGCGCAGCACCACGAAGGCGAAGGTGACGACGAGGACGATCGTGAGCGCCGCGCGCCCGATCCGGATGGCGAAATAGCGTCCCATCACGCCGCGTCCCGTGTCGCGGCACCCGTGACGAGATGGCAGGCAACCTGCCTGTTGCCGCCGACGGCAGACAGCACCGGCACCTCCTGCGCACAGCGCGCGATCGCACGCGGGCAGCGCGGATGGAAGGCGCAGCCATTCGGCCGCGCGGCCGGGTTCGGCGGATCGCCCGCCAGCACGATGCGGCCGGCGCTGCGGCGCCCCGGCGCCGGCGAAGCCGAAACCAGCGCTTGCGTGTAGGGATGCTCGGGCTGCGCGAACAGATCATCCGCGAGGCCGATCTCGACGATACGGCCGAGATACATCACGGCGACGACGTTGCTGATCTGCCTGACGACGCGCAGATCGTGGCTGATGAACAGCAGCGTCAGCGACAGCTGCGCCTGGAGATCGCAAAGCAGGTTCACGACCTGCGCCTGGATCGAGACGTCGAGTGCGCTGACCGGCTCGTCGCAAACGAGGAAATCCGGCTTGGTGGCGAGCGCCTGGGCCAGCACGATGCGCTGACGCTGTCCACCGGACAGCGCGCCGGGATAGCGCGCGCCATGCGCTGGCGTCAGCTCGACGTCGCGCAGCAGCTCGCGCACTCTCTCTTCGCGTTCCCCGGGCGTGCCCAGACCATGAATGTCCAGGGGCTCGCGAATCTGCGTCCCAACCGGCAGACGCCGATCCAGTGCCCCGAGCGGGTCTTGAAAGATCATCTGCATGCGGGCGCGTTGGGCACGCCACGTAGCCGTCCCCGGCGCGGCCATCGGCTTGCCGTCGAACCGCACCTCGCCGTGATCCGGCGGCTCGAGGCCGAGCACGATGCGGCCCGTGGTGGACTTGCCCGAGCCGGATTCGCCGACGAGGCCGAGCGTCTCGCCCCTGGGAATCGTGAGCGAGACGCCGTCGACGGCATGGACGGCCGCAGCCCGGCCGAACATTCCTGACCGCATGCTGTAGCTGCGGGAGATCGCGGAGACCGCGACGAGCGGTGCGTTCATTCCGCGGCAATCCTGAGCAGCGCGCGGCGCGACGCCTCGGCGCGCACGCAGGCAACGCTGCGCTCGTTCGCAATCGGTACCAGGGTCGGAGCTGCGAGACCGCATGGCTCCTCGGCCAAGGCGCAGCGCGGGGCAAAGGCGCAGCCCGCGGGCATATGCGCGGGATCGGGCACCGTGCCGGGAATGGCCGTGAGGCGGCGGCGCGGCCCGTCGAGCGGCGGCAACGCGCCGATCAGGCCTTGTGCATAGGGATGGACGGGATCGGCGAACAGCTGGTGGCTCGGCGCCTGCTCGACGATGCGGCCGGCATACATCACCGCAACGCGGTCGCAGTTTTCCGCGACGACGCCGAGGTCATGGCTGATCAGCACCATCGCCATGCCCATCTCGCGGCGGATGCTGGAGAGCAGCTCCAGAATCTGCGCCTGGATGGTGGCATCAAGCGCCGTGGTCGGCTCGTCCGCGATCAGAAGATCCGGATTTCCGGCCAGCGCCATCGCGATCATGATGCGCTGGACCTGGCCGCCGGAGAATTCGTGCGGATAGGCAGAGAGCCGGCGTGCCGCATCTGGAATGCCGACGAGATCGAGCAGCCGGCGCGCTTCGGCTTTGACGGTCTCGCCCGAGAGGTCGCGATGCAGCGCCAGCGCTTCAGAGAGCTGCCGGCGGATGGTCAGTACCGGGTTGAGCGCACTCGCCGGATCCTGGAAGATCATGGCGATGCGCCCGCCCCTGACCTGATCGAGCTCGGCGGCGGGCGCGCCGAGGATCTGGCGGCCGTCGAGCAGCACCGAGCCGGCGACCTTCGCCTGCCGCGGCAACAGGCCAAGCGCGGCCAGCCATGTCACCGACTTGCCGGAGCCGGACTCGCCGACGAGGCCGAGGGCCTCGCCCTTCTGCAAGGCGATGTCGACGCCGCGCAGCACCGGCACCCCATTGAAGGCGACGCGCAAGTCCGCGATGCTGACCAGCGGCTGCACCCTCAGGCCTCGAAATTGCCGGTGCGGAAATCCATCGCGAAGGCCGGCGCGGCCTTCCACTTGATCGATTTCGGCTTGGCCGTGAAGGTCGCGTTCTGGTGTAGCACCGTATAGGCGGGATCCTCGCGCTCGGCGATCTCCAGCATGCGGCGGAACGCCTTTTTGCGCGCCGGCCGATCGGTCGAGGTCTCCAGGAACTCGGAGAGCTTGTTCAGCTCGGCGTTGGTCCACTCGCCGATCTGCTGCTGCTGGCCGTTCGGCCCGTGCTGGGCGACCAGCGACGACACCGGATCGTTGAAGGCGGCCGAGTTCGACCAGTCGCGCACCGCGCGCGCAGGTCCCCGCTCCATGATCTGCGACCAGTTCTCCTTGGTCTCGATCTGCACGTTGAGGCCGACCGACTTCCACATCTCGACCAGGATCTGCGCAGTCGCGACCTGGTTGGTGTAGTAGTTGTTGAGCAGGCGATACGGGATCGGATCGCCCTTGTAATTGGCCTGCTTGAGCAGATCCTGCGCAAGCTTCGGATCATAGGCCGGCACGCTCCAATCGGCGTTGAACATGTCGCCGTAGAAATCCCATTGCAAGCCCTTCGGCACGCGGGTGCGGCCTGCCCACAGGCTGTCGACGATAGCCTGGCGGTCGATCGCATGGGTGAAGGCGCGCCGCACCAGGGGATTGGCGAGCACGGCGTGGTTCTTGTCGAACACGGTCAGGCGGTGATTGAGGATGGTGCCGCCCTGCACTTCGAACGCGGAATTCTTCTCGATGCCGGCGATCTGGTCCGGCGGGATGTCGCAGGCGAATTGATATTCACCCGACAGCAGCCCGTTGATGCGGCTCGCGACTTCAGGGACTTCGAGGAAGCGGATGCGCTTGAGCGGCGGACGGCCACCCCAATATTCGTCGTGGGCTTCCAGGGTCAGCGACACGTCGGGCTTGAGCTCGACGACCCTGTAGGGCCCGGTGGTAACCGGCTTGCGCGCCCAGTCGAGATAGCTCGCGGCCTCTTCCCAGGCGCGGCGGTTCATGATGTCGGAGCCGTAGCGCTGCAGCCGGCCCTCGATGGTGACGTCGGGCGTCGCGTTGTAGAAGCGCACGGTGTACTTGTCGACGGCATCGACGCGCGCGAGGTCCGGCCAGATGCGGCGGGCGACCGCGGGGACATCCGGCGGCAGCTCCTTGCCCGGCCGCGGCGTCGGGATCTTCTCGAACGCCTTGATGGTCGAGCGGTTCTTGGCCTCGGTCTCACCGAACATGCGCTCGCGGCTGAAGGTGAAGACGACGTCGTCCGCCGTGAGCTCGTCGCCGTTGTGGAACTTGACGCCCTGGCGCAGCTTCACCTCGACGGTCTGGTCGTCGATGCGGCGCCACTCGGTGGCAAGGCCGGGCACCGCTTCGAGATTGCCGCGCCAGTTCTTGGAGATCAGGCCCTCCCAGATCGACGAGAAGAACACGCGCTCGCCGACATTGGACTGCTCGCGCAGCACGTCGAGCACGTTCGAATTGGTCACCTTCTGGACCGCGACCGTCACCGACGGACGATTGTCGCCCTGCGCGATCGCAAAGCGCGGCAACAGCAAGGTGCTTGCGGCGGCGCCGCCGGATTTCAGGATGGTGCGACGGGTGAGCTTGCTCATGATGGTGACCCTGCCCTCGATGATTGCGGTTATTCGGCGAGACCGAGCGCGGCGAGATGCGCTGCGCCCTTGCGGACGTCGTCGTGGTTGCGGAGTTCGAGGATCAACCGCGGATTGGACGTCAGCCGTCCCAGCGCGCGGAACACGGCGACCCACGGGATGTTGCCCTCGCCCGGCGCCCAGTGCCGGTCTGCAAAGCCGTCGGTGTCCTGGAGATGGACATGCGTGAGCATGTCGCCGGCGGTCTCGACGTAATAGTCGACCGGCGGCGCGCCGGTGGTGATATGCGCGTAATTGGCGTGACCGGTATCGAGGGAGACGCGGACCTTGCCGCTTTCGAGCGCCCTGGCGAGGCGCACGCGGTCGCGCGGATCCTTGTCCTCGATATTCTCGATGACGATTTCGCAGCCGATCGTCTCGGCGCGCGCGATCACTTCGGCGAGCGTCGCCTTGACGCGCTCGACGATGTTGGCGCGGTTGTCGGGGTAGAGATCGAGATTGTTGTGGTCCCAGGTCGTGAACGGCGAGTGGATCACCATCTGCGTCGCGCCGAGGAACTCGGCGGCGTCCAGGCCCTGCAGCAGGCGCTTGGTCACGGCCTGGCGGATCATCGGATCGTGGCTGTCGATCTTGAAGCCCCAGAACGGACCGTGGATGCCGAGCCGGCCGGTGTGGCCCGACAACATCTGCTTGATCTCGCCGGCCGTGCTGCGCCAGTCGCTATCGAGCAGATCGGCGCGGAAGAAATCCTGGATCTCCAGATCGCGCTGCCGTTCCAGAAGCCAGTCGCGATGGGCGGGAATCGACTTGATGGACAATGCGGCACCCAGCACCGGCTTCGACATGGCTTGCTCCTTGACCGTCAGCGATGACGGGAGCAGCGCTAGACCAGTTCAATGACAGGCCGGTGAAATGCAGATCGCGAGGTGCTGGGCAGGTGTGGACATCTTGCCGATCATCGCTTGCGATGCAGGCAACGAGACGTGCAACCGATGCAGAAGGAACACACCGCAAGCGGTATCGGTGACCGTAGTGACCCGGAATGGAATCCTATCCGACCTTCGCGTACATCGCGGGACATCGATCGGCGGCCACTTCCAAGGGCATCACCCTCTGAT
>NZ_JAEMSD010000821.1 GCF_016462955.1 Bradyrhizobium sp.
CGCCGAGCATCTCGGCCTGTCCGGCATCCTCACCATCGTCGTCTACGCCATCACTCTGGCGCGCACCGCGCCGGCGCGCATGCCGGCGCGGCTGCGGGTGCCGTCCGATGCAGTCTGGGAGACGATGGTGTTCGTGCTCAACGTGCTCGCCTTCATGCTGATCGGCATGCAGATGCGTCCGATCTGGACCCGGCTGGACGCGGACGTGCGCTGGGAATATTGCGTGGCCGCCGCCTGGATCCTGCTCACCGTGGTGCTGGTGCGGCTGTTCTGGGTGACGTTCTACCGCGCCACGCTGCGCGCACTGGTCGCGCGCGGGATCTACCATCCGAAGGATCCGAAGCAGGTCACCTCGGCGAAAGGCGGGTTCATCATCTCCTGGTGCGGCATGCGCGGCCTCGTCACGCTGGCCACCGCCTTTGCCCTGCCGGAGAACTTCCCCTACCGCGACTTCATCGTCTTCATCGCTTTTGCGGTGGTGCTGGGGACACTGGTGATCCAGGGCCTGACTCTGCGGCCGCTGATCCTGGCCTCCAAGCTCCGGGACGACGATCCCGTCGGGATCGAGGTCGCCCGCGGGCGCGCGGCCGCCTATCGTGCTGCCCTCGAGGCGATCGAGAGCGATCCGTCGGAGGAGGCGGAAATCCTGCGGCTCGAATATCGCGCCATCCTGATGCAGGCCGAGGCCGATCCGACTGGCGGCATTGCGAACGGCGAATTACCCGCCGATCCGCTGCGTCGACGTGCCATCGAGGCCGCGCGCAAGGCGATCTTCGAGCTGCGCGCCACCGAGGTGATCGGCGACGACGCCTTTCACCGGCTCGAAGAGCAGCTCGATCGCGCAGAATTGAGCGCGGGGGGATGATGTCTCTCTGCGGTCGTCCCGAAACAAGCGCGCCTTAAGCGCGCAGATCCGGGATGACGGCGAACTTTGGGGCGTTCAGCAACGTGCGCCAGGTCACACAGAAACATCCCGAACTTTGAACCAAGCCCCGCCGACCCAGACTCACCCCTGATGACGACCCTGATCGACGACCGTCGTGTCCGCGCGCGTGATGCGTCGCCTGCACGATATTTTTATCTCAACATGGCGCTTGCCTGCGCCGCCACCGCCTTCCTCGGCTTCGCACCGACCTATTGGGTGCCGCTCGCTCACCGGACATTGTCCGCAAGCCCGGTGATTCATTTTCACGGACTCTTGTTCTTCACCTGGTCACTCTATTTCGTGCTCCAGACCTGGCTCGCGGCCTCGGGCCGTGTGGTCAACCACCGCGCGTTAGGCATTGCCGGCGTCTCGCTTGCGACCGCAATGGTCATATTTGGCTTCTTCGCATCCGTGACCTCGATGAAGAACGCCGCGGCGCTTGGGAAGGCCGATGCAGGCGTTGCCTTCTCGATCGTGCCGATGAGCGGCATCGCGTTCTTTGCCGTGGTGTTCGTGCTGGCGATCATCAACACGCGCAGGCCCGATATCCACAAGCGCCTGATGCTGCTGGCCGCGGTCTCGATCCTAGACGCTGCGATTGCGCGCTGGTTCCTCACCTTCCTCGCGCCGCCGGGACCGCCCGGCCCGCCGCCGGTGCCGGTGACGATCGCGCCGGCCGTCGTCGCCTCGCTTCTGCTCGTCGTCGCCATGGTGCGCGACTGGCGCAGCGAAGGCCGCGTGCATCCGGTCTACATCTACGGCACGCTGGCGCTGCTGACGGTGAAGGTGCTGAACTGGCCGGTCAGCGAGACAGCCGCCTGGCACGCCTTTGCCGGCGGAATATTGGCGCTGGCGCAGTAAGCAGAAGCCAACACCTCCGCTGTCGTTCCGGATCCGCGCGTTGCGCGCCCCGGGAGGGACGACGGCGGAGATCGGAGCTACGCCCCCGCCTTGCAGGTGATCGACCTAAGCGGGGACAGCCGGTTCGCCCCGCT
>NZ_JAEMSD010000822.1 GCF_016462955.1 Bradyrhizobium sp.
TTGCGACGCTTCGCGCCGATGGCTGGCCGCAGGTGACGACCGTCGGCTATGCGAACGAAGGCTTCACGATCTACTTCCTCTGCGGCATCGACAGCCAGAAGGCGCAGAACCTGGCCGCCGACGACCGCGTGTCGCTTGCGATCGACGACGACCCGGCGGAGGTGATGGAGATCGTCGGCCTGTCCATGGCGGCGCGGGCGGCGGCCGTGACCGACCCGGCCGAAGCCGAGAAGGCAATCGCGCTGGTGATGGCGCGCTATCCCGAGCAGAAGGCGCTCGGCCTTCCCACGCCAAATCCTTCCGAGGTGCGGCTGATCCGCCTCACGCCGACGGTGATCTCGCTGCTCGATTACTCCAAGGGATTCGGCCACACCGATCTCGTGACGTGCTGAGCAAGCGGGCTGCGAGTTCGCTTGACGCAGATCAAGCGGGCCGAGCCGTGCAAATCTAGGCTGGTTTCGACGGGGCAATCGGTGAGGTCTTGGCGATGTCGCACAATGTTCGAATTTCCATCGGCATCGTCATCCTGATCGCCTTGTCGATCCTGTTTCTGTTCGGCGTCGTCCACACCGCAGCCGCGGCCTCCAGGTCCGGCTCGCGCGCGGTCGCCGAGGGACATCGCCTGGCACAGGCGTGGTGCCAGTCGTGTCACGCGATCGAGCCGCGCAGGGACGGCTTCTTCGACGAAGCGCCGAGCTTTCAATCCATCGCCGACCGCAAGGGCACCACCGCGCTCTCGCTCAAGGTGTTCTGGCGCACCAGCCACCAGAACATGCCGAACCTCGTGATCTCGCCGGAACAGGCCGAGGTGCTCTCGGCCTATATCCTGAGCCTGAGAAGGAATTGAGGACCTCGTCAAACAAAGTTTGCGAAACAACCCCATGCACAGTAGCCATCTCTTTGAAATCGCTCGGGGATTGATTTAGAGTCGGAAAAACCGAATACGATTTGCGGCGTCGGGCAAAACAAGGGCATGATGGCAGGGTGGCGCTCGTGCGATGGCGAGGGCTTTGCGCGGAGCCGATGAGCGCAGGGCAATCGCATTTTGCTACTTGAAAGAACGGAGCGCGCGCCTCGTCCTTCGAGACGACCGCTTCGCGGTCCCTCAGGAATGAGGCTAAGCGGCACCGGCCCCTGCTACAAAAGCTGCCTCATACTCCGCCCTCATCCTGAGTGCCCGCCGGAGGCGGGCGTCTCGAAGGATGCGCCGCAGGGCCGACGCCATCATATGCGATTGCCCTGCGGATGGAATGCGGCCGAGATCCGGGCTACGGTCGCTCCGTAACTTGCCGCGAGCCCCTCATGACCTTTCTCCTCAACATCGACGTCCCCGACGTCGCGAAAGCCACGACCTTCTACACGGAGGCCTTTGGCCTGACGGTCGGCCGCCGCTTCGGCACCGATTTCGTCGAGCTCAATGGCTGGCCTGCGCCGGTGTATCTCCTGACCAAGCAGGCGGGCACGATCGGTGCCGGCGGCGATCGCCGCCGCTATGAGCGGCACTGGACACCGATGCATATCGACGTCGTCGTCGACGATGTCGACGCGGCCGTGGCGCGTGCGGTCGGCGCGGGCGCGATCCTGGAGGCGCCTGCGCGCGATGCCCCCTATGGGCGGATCGCGATGCTGGCCGATCCGTTCGGGCACGGATTCTGCCTGCTCGCGTTCAGCGCGCAGGGCTATGATGCGCTGCTTGGACGCCCGTAATCCCGGCGTCATCGCTGCCGGAGAGCGAGCGACGATCGAGGCGAGATGGCGAAGACATCGAAACGAAAACTGAAGACCTACCAGACCTCTCTCGGCTTCTACGACCAGGCCATCGCCGCGCCCTCGATGAAGGCGGCGCTCGAGGCCTGGGGCGCCAGTTCCAATCTGTTCCACCAGGGCATCGCCCGGGAGACCGACGACCCCGACAT
>NZ_JAEMSD010000364.1 GCF_016462955.1 Bradyrhizobium sp.
CGTCTCGGCCTCGTCCGATGCGGATGCGGTCTCATAGTCGAAGGATTGCGCCATCTGGTTTCGCCTCTTGGTCGTTCCGCTCCCGGAACGTCGCGGCGTTCCGATCGTATTGGTTGCGCCGGCTTCGGCTTCAATGCTTGTTCAGTTCGGTGCCGCCTGCGCTCGCCGCAGGCGCGAGCCCGTTCCGCGCGTCGAGCGCGGCGATCGCCTCGTGAGCCTGATCGATCTTCGTGCTCAGCACATTGGCGAGCCGTCCGAGGTTTGCGGTGGAATCGTGCGCCGCGGTGATGACCGTGTCGAATGCACCCGCCGTCTCGCGCACGATGGTCGAGAACTCGCCCTGATAGCTGCGCAACCGCGCCAGCTCGCGGTGCATCCTGGTTACACGCCTGCTGGTGAAAGCGAGCGCAATGAGCAACACGGCATCAACGAGATAGGATATCATCGACGAACTCCCGCTTCTGATCGACGGGATCGGCCACCTGCATGGCGTAATAGCCATCGAGCTGGCCGATCTGGCACCAGAACAGCACCTGATTGTTGCTTTCGAGGCGAGCCAGCGTGCGCGGCGTGGCCTCGAGCTCGAGCACCTGCCCGATCTGGAACTTCACGACGTCTCCGAGCGTCACCATCTTCTCGTCGAGCACCGCGCTGAGCGTCACCTCGGTGCGATGGACCTCGCTCTCCATCTGCTCGCGCCAGCGCGGGTCGGCCGCGCGACCGTCGCTGACCACGACGTGAGCGAGCTTCTGTCGCAGCGGATTGAGCGCGGAGTGCGGAATGATCAGGAACATCTGGCCGCCGCGGTAGAGCGCCTGCAGCATGATGTTCGCGCAGATCGACATGTTTCCGCTTCGCCCGATCGCCAGCGAGGCCATCGCCGTCTCGACCCGCTCGACGCGAAAGGTGACGTTCGACGTACCGGCGAAGGCGGATTGCAGCGCCTTGGCGAAGCGCTCGAACAGAGCCTGCACCAGGCGGAGCTCGATGTTCGAGAAGGAGCGCTCGACGTCGAGCGGCGGCTCGGCGCCGTCCGAACCGAACATCGCCTCGACCATCGTGAACACGAAGTCGCGGTCGAGCATGATGATGATGCGGGAATCCCATTGCTCGGCATAGAGCACTGCCGCGACCGCGTTGGCCTCGTAGTCCTTGATGATGTCGCCGACGCGGTCATTGGTGATGCCGTTGACCGAGAAATAGCATGGCGTTCCCGCCATCGGCTGCAGGCTGTCGGTGCAGGATGCCGCCATGCGATCGAAGATCACATTGAGCATCGGCATACGTTCGATCGATATGCCGGCGGCGTCCAGCAGGTAGTTCGGCAGCTGCTTGCGCTGATCGATTTCGGCGTCTTCCATCATCATGCGCGAGCCGCCTTCGGTTCAGGTTCGGCAGCGACGGCCTTGGGACCTGCGATCGTCTCGTTCTCGACGACGTCGATCGACGGACGCTCGCTGCTGGAGATCATCTTGCGGCCGTGCTCGACCGCGATCTGCGGCATGGCGCCGTTCATGAAGGCCAGCAGCGTCTGCTTGACGATGATGTACGGCCGGCACTTCTTCTCGCGCATCATCTTGATCTTGATGGCGAAGGGCGAAATGATGCCGTAGGACAGGAAGATTCCGGCGAAAGTGCCGACCAGGGCGGCGCCGATGTAGCCGCCGAGCAGCTTCGGCGACTGGTCGAGTGCGCCCATCGCCTTGATGACGCCGAGCACCGCGGCGACGATGCCGAGCGCCGGCATCGCCTCCGAGACCGTCACCAGCGCGTGGTACGGTGCCAGCTTGCCCTTGACGATGGTGTGGATCTCCTCGTCCATCAACGCTTCGATCTCGTGCGTGCGCGCGTTGCCCATGATGATGAGACGGACATAGTCGCAGATGAACTGCAGCACCGAGGGATCGCCGAGCACGCTGGGGAACGCCTTGAAGATCTCGGATGACGAGGGATCGTCGATATGCGCCTCGACCTCGTTGCGGCCCTTGCCCCGCAGCTCGCGCATCAGGGCATGCAGCGCCCCCAGCAGGTCAAGGTAATAGCGCTGACCCGGCACCGCGTTGGTGATGGCCTGCATGCAGGCGACCCCGCTGTCGAGGACGGTCTTCCAGGGATTGGCCACGATGAATGTGCCGATCGCGGTGCCTATGATGATCACGAACTCCCACGGCTGCATGAGCACGGCCAGATGCCCGCCCATGGCGGCAAAGCCGCCGAGCAGCGCCGCTACCGTGATGAAAATCCCCACGAAACTGCCCAACGCGCCGCTCCATCGCCGATCCCACCGGCAATATCTAGTCGGCGACGCTTGCGCGAAGCTGGCTTCGGGCTCGCCAGCCCCGCGCAAGCATCCGGCGGCAGCTTGGCGGCGCCGCAACGGCGGCCAGAGGGGCGCGTGTCATGCTATCCACCATCGCGGACTACACCAGGCTGACCAAGGACATGGGCAAGTCGCTGACGCAGGTCGCGAAGCAACCGGATGTCAGCCGGGAGACCGACTATTTCCTCAGCCACATCGGCAACGTGAAGACAATCGACGATTTCCTGAAGGACTATCGTCTCTATTCCTACGCGATGAAGGCCTACGGACTCAGCGACATGACCTATGCCAAGGCGTTCATGCGCAAGGTGCTGACGGAGGGCGTCGCGAGCAGCGACGCCTTCGCCAACAAGCTGACCGACACCCGCTACCGGCAGTTCGCCGCCGCCTTCAATTTCGCCGCGCTCGGTGACAAGGCGACCCAAGCCGCTGCGGCCACGACCGGTACCGCGACCCAATACGTCACGCAGACGATGGAGGAGAAGGCGGGCGATCAGAACGAGGGCCTGCGATTGGCGCTGTATTTCACCCGCAAGGCCTCCACGATCACGACCGCCTACCAGATCCTCGCCGACAAGGCGCTGACGCAGGTGGTGCAGACCGCGCTCGGCTTGCCGGCGACGATCAGCTCGGCCGACATCGACGCCCAGGCCAAGCTGATCGCCAGCCAGATCAAGCTCACCGATTTTCAGGATCCGGCCAAGGTCACCAAGTTCGTGCAGCGCTTCGCGGCGATGTGGGATGCGACAACGGCCCAGAGCGACGCCTCGACCAACTCCGCCCTGGTCCTGATCGCCGGCGCCGCGACCTCGAGCAGCCTCGATACCAACATGCTCACGACACTTCAGAACATCAAGTTCAACAGGTAGGTCATGCAATCGGCTCTCTATGTCGGCTTGTCGGCGCAGGTCGCGCTCGAGAAGCGCCTCCAGACGATCGCCAACAACGTCGCCAACGTCAACACGGCTGCGTTCCGCACCGACGTGGTGAAATTCGAGACCGTGCTGTCCAAGGCGGGGCCGACCCCGGTGGCGTTCTCCTCGCCCGGCGACAACATCATCTCGCGCGAGATGGGCAACATCACCGAGACCGGCAACCCGCTCGACGTCGCGGTGGTGGGACAAGGCTGGATCGCCTTCGCGGGTCCGAACGGCACGGTCTACACACGCGACGGCCGTCTCCAGATCGCCCCGAACGGCGATCTTCAGACCGTGAGCGGCTTTCCGGTCGTCGATTCCGGCGGCGCGCAGATCACGCTCGATCCGAACGGCGGGCCGATCTCGGTCGCGCGCAGCGGCGCGATCATCCAGGACAACAACGAGATCGGCACCATCGGCCTTTTCAGCATTCCACCCGACGCCAATCTGGAACGCTACGGCAATTCCGGCGTGACCCCCGACCGGCCCGCAACGGCCATCGCCGATTTCTCCCGGGACGGCTTCAAGCAAGGTTATGTCGAGGGCTCCGGCGCCAATCCGATGCTCGAATTGACGCGGCTGATCTCGGCCTCGCGCGCGTTCGACGGCACCAACTCGATGATCGAGGGCACCGAGAGCTCGCTTCAGAACGCCATTCGGACGCTGGGCGAACCCGGCAAGTAGATTGCGCGCGACGCGCGTAGGATGAGGTTGGACGGTTTCCTTGAACGCTCTTCGGCAACTCGAGTGGGCGCTGCTGGAGCTTCAGCAGAGCACTCCCCTGGTCAGCGTCAGCGGCGCGATCTCCGAGATCGCACCGACGCATTTCCGCGTGTCCGGACTGTCGCGCTTCGTCAGGCTCGGTGAGCTCATCGGGGTCGATTCGGCCGGCAAACGCCAGATCGGCGAGGTGGTGCGGATCGACAGCGAGGGCATCATCGCCAAGCCGTTCGACCGGCAGTTTGCCGGCGGTCTCGGCTCGGCCGCCTACCGGATGCCGCCCCTGTCGTTCGCGCCCGATCCGAGTTGGAAGGGCCGCGTCATCAACGCCCTCGGCGCGCCGCTGGACGGACAGGGGCCACTCATCCAGGGAGCCCAGGCGGTCTCGGCCGAGGCCGAGGCGCCGTCGGCCATGAAACGCGCACGCGTACACAAGCCGCTGCGCACCGGCGTGCGCGTCATCGACCTGTTCGCACCGATCTGCGCCGGCCAGCGCGTCGGCATCTTTGCCGGATCGGGCGTCGGCAAATCGACGCTGCTGGCGATGCTCGCCCGCAGCCAGGGCTTCGACACCGTCGTGCTCGCCCTGGTCGGCGAGCGCGGCCGCGAGGTGCGCGAGTTCATCGAGGACGTGCTGGGCAGCGACCGTCACCGCGCCGTCACGATCGTATCGACGGGCGACGAAAGCCCGATGATGCGGCGGCTGGCGCCGAAGACGGCAATGGCGGTCGCTGAATATTTCCGCGACCGCGGCGAATCGGTCCTGCTGATGGTGGATTCGATCACCCGTTTCGCCCACGCCGCGCGCGAGGTTGCACTCGCTGCCGGCGAACCTGCAGTCGCACGCGGCTACGCGCCCACAGTGTTCACCGATCTGCCGCGCCTGTTGGAGCGCGCCGGCCCCGGTGAGGAGGGATCCGGCACGATCACCGGCATCTTCTCCGTTCTGGTCGACGGCGACGATCACAACGAGCCGATCGCGGACACCATCCGCAGCACGCTCGACGGGCACGTCGTGCTTTCCAGGCACATCGCCGACCAGGCGCGCTATCCTGCGGTCGACGTTCTGGCCTCGGTCTCCCGCCTCGCCCATAACATCTGGGAGCCCGAGGAGCGCGAATTGGTGAGCAAGCTTCGCGCCATGATCGCGAAATACGAGGATACGCGCGATCTGCGCCTGATGGGCGGCTATCAGTCGGGACGCGATTCGGGCCTCGACCAGGCAGTCGACATGGTTCCGCGAATCTACGATGCGATGCGGCAGGGCGCTTCAGCTCCGCCGAGCGCCGATCCGTTCCGCGAGCTCCGCGACATGCTCAAGGGCGAATGACGGGTGGAGAGGTGAGGCGGCACGCGATGGGCCGCCGGCCGCCGTTCGTGGTTTTCGACAGGAGATTGCGCATGTCGCTACGCCTGCAGCGCATGCGCGCCCACTTCGCGCGCCGATCTTCGCGAGCGCATCCGCCCTACCGGTGAGCACAACGCGCCTGGACGCATTGCAAATAGGCGAGTGGGCGATTCCGGGAGACGAACGAAACAACCATCGCGTGTAATCCTGACGAATTCCCTCGGCGATTCCCGGGCAGAGCGTGCAAGTTGTGGATGACGTGCCGCGAAACATCATCGTCATGCACAAGCTTCGGTCAATATGCGTCGAGGACAGACAACAAACGTGCCGCGCAGTCAAACTCTCGCAATGCCGAGTGCATAATATTCGTCGTGCAGCGTATTCGTTCACCATCATGTGTCCCGATGAGCGAGGTTTGTCTTGAACGTCAGGTTCGCCTGCAACGACATCCAGTCTGCAAGAGGGTCTCTACTTGATTTTGTTGAGAAGCTCATTCATCGTTTGGTTGAGTATAAGAAACGTCTGCTCGTGACTTGAACTTTGGGGGCTTCGGTTGAGCTACTCAGATCCACCGTCTGCCGGCGACGGCGACCCGAGCTCGCGCGCGACGACGATGGTGTTGGCATGCCATCAGCAATACGGCATCTCGCTCCGGACCATGCGGGGCCCATCAGCCGAGATCGTGCGTGTTGCGATTCCTGCCATTACAGGAGAGTTCGACACCACCTGCTCGTCCGACACTGAGGGCGCAAAGCGGCTTCGGGACGCCGCAGACAAAGTTTCGGGGGCGAGGTAGGTAATGCCATTGGCGCGAGAGGCCGTCGAGCTGCTGGTTCAGGCGGCGAGGGCCTGGTACTTCGAAGGCAATCAGCATGGATTGCGCGATCGAGAATGGATGGCGCTGCGCTTTCTCAGCCGCGCCAACAGGTTTTCCCGCACGCCTTCCGCGCTGGCCGGCTTCATCGGAGCGACGCGAGCGACTGCATCGCAGATCGTGAAGACGCTGGAGAGCAAATCCTTTCTGGTGCGAAAGCCGTCGCATGAGGACAAGCGTTCCGTCGTCCTGCACGTCACCGCCCAGGGCGAGAAGTGCCTCAGCCAGCACGACCCGATCAACCACGTGGTGAACGCGGTCACCGCGCTCGGGACCGACGAATGCATCAGGCTGCGCGACTCGCTCCGCGAGGTTCTCAATCATCTCGACGCGGCCCATCAGCGGCTCGATGCCAGCATCTGCCGGGACTGCATGTTTCTCGCAGAGCGTAGCCCCGGCACCGGCAAGGGACGAGCAACCGCCGAATTCATGTGCCGGCTCTATCGTGCTCCGATCTCTCTCGATGAGACCGAACTGCTCTGCACCAGTTTCGAGCGCACGCGCGACCGCCCCAGGATCGAGCAGCATCCGAATCGCGCGCGCGCGGCCAGCCAGGGGTGAGTCGCCTGATGCCAGCAGATCGAGCCACCGGATCGGCGCGAAACGCAACCCACTGACGGGCTCCGGCGAGGACTCCGATACGCCGCGGCCATTTGGTTCGATTGCGACTGTCTCTAGAATACTGGATTGATGACAGCGAGTGTGTGATGGCGAACGTGCAGAACACGCCTTGCCGGCCTCGCGGCTGATTTCGCCCGAGCTTTGCTTCATCTCCTCACTCTCTCGATCGAGAGGGCGCAGGGAAGGCCAGGTGCCGACAGGCACCCGCGGTCTGCTGCGCAAAA
>NZ_JAEMSD010000032.1:0-14894 GCF_016462955.1 Bradyrhizobium sp.
CTGCTGCAGGACAAGATAGCCGTCGGCGATCGAATTGGCGACGCGCGCGGCAAGCTCGGGATCGGCGGACTGAAACTCGACCACGATGACGCGCGACTTGTCGACCGCGTAGGCCTGAAGACGTTCGTAATAGGCATCGAGCACGCGCTCTTCCGGCGTCATCGCGAACGGATCGCGGACGATACCGATCAGCGCGGCAAGCGATTTCAGCGGCGAGACGCCCTGCA
Organism: Bradyrhizobium sp.; assembly: GCF_016462955.1. Lineage (GTDB taxonomy): Bacteria > Pseudomonadota > Alphaproteobacteria > Rhizobiales > Xanthobacteraceae > Bradyrhizobium. The sequence goes on from NZ_JAEMSD010000032.1 coordinate 228, forward strand.
GGACCGGGTCGAATTCGGGTCGCTCGGCTAGCTTGTTCTTCTTGATGATCTCGCGCGCGAGATCGCGCGACAGCACCAACTGCACCTGGCTGGTGACCGCCTCGGCATCGAGCGCCTGCCGCTCCTCGACGCGGTCGCTGTTCGGGCGCAGAAACACGTTCTCACGGCCGTCGACCAGGATGCGCGCTTCGGACTTGTAGCGGGGCGTGATGAAATTGACGATGGCGAGGGAAGCGACGAGCGCCAGCACCGTCGGCACGATGATCCAGCGGCGCTTGCGCGCCAAGGCCGCACCGAGCGCATGCAGATCGATGTCTCCGGACTCGATTTGCGCGGGCTTGTCGGCAACGCGCGCCGGCTTTGCTTCGACCTTTGCGTCGACCTCGGCCTCGGCCTTTGCTTCGAACTCTGTTTGGACCTTGGGCGCGGCTTTGGCTTTCGGCTTCGCGACGACCCGCGCGATCAACGCCTTGTCCTTGCCGGCACGCCAGAACGCTAAACGCATCGAACACTCCCGCAGGGCAACGCTGCGACTCTACCTCACCGCGGCGATTACACTCCATTAAGGTTGCTGCTGTGTTAATCCGGGCATCCGGCGGCGAGCAGTGCATGCAGGCTCGTCACCATTTGTTAACTACGAGGCCCCTTAATCCGTCTCGATTATTTCGCAAGGATTGTTCGGCAGTCGCCGTCGAGTGGTTTGATCATGCCCCCCTCTCCCGACCGGCCGCTTCGCATCCTGCACGCCGTGCGCGCTCCGGTCGGCGGAATCTTCCGCCATATCCTCGACGTCGCCAACGGCCAGGTCGACCGCGGCCATCACGTCGGCATCCTCGCCGACAGCCTCACCGGCGGCGAGCGCGCCGACAAGGCGCTGGCCGAACTCGCACCGCGACTGAAGCTCGGCGTTCACCGCATGGCCATCCGCCGCGAACCATCACCCGACGACGTCCTGGTCTGGCTTCGCATGCGGCGGCTGATTGCCGCGCTCGAGCCCGATGTGCTGCACGGCCACGGCGCCAAGGCCGGCGCCTTCATCCGCATGCGTCGGCGCTCCGATGACACCATCCGCATCTACACCCCGCATGGCGGCTCGCTGCATTATCCGCTCAACACCTTCAAGGGCGAGTTCTACGCGCGGCTCGAGCGCGCGCTGATGGGTTCGACGGATTTGTTCCTGTTCGAGAGCGCCTTCGCCCGCGACACCTATCAGCGCATCGTCGGGACGCCCAAAGGCGTGGTGCGTTGCGTCTTCAACGGCGTCACGCCCGAGGAGTTCGAGCCTGTCGTCACCGCCGACGATGCCACCGACCTCTGCTATGTCGGCGAGTTCAGGCACATCAAGGGAGCCGACCTCCTGGTCGATGCCGTGGCGCGCCTGCACGAGGGAGGCAAGAAGGTCACGCTGACCCTCGGCGGCGACGGCGAGGAGACGGCCGCCTTGAAGGCCCAGGTCGAAAGGCTCGGCCTCACCGCTGCGATCCGCTTCATCGGCCACGTCAAGGCGCGCTACGGCTTCTCCAAGGGCCGGCTCCTGGTCGTCCCCTCGCGCGGCGATTCGATGCCCTATGTCGTGATCGAAGCGGGTGCCGCCGGCATTCCCATGATCGCATCCCGCATCGGCGGCATCCCGGAGATCTTCGGCGCCGAAAGCCCGGCCCTGTTCGCGGCGAGCAATTCCGAAGCCATGGCGGAGGCGATCGCCGCGGCACTCGACGATCCGCAGAAGACCGCGCAGCGTGCGGTGTCCTTGCGCGATCGCATCTCGGCGCACTTCTCGCAGGCCGCGATGGTCGAGGGCGTGCTCGCCGGCTATCGCGACGCATTCACCAACCATTAACCATTCTTAAGCGCGCTTTAGAAAATCTTCCGATTTGTCCGATAATCCAGACGCCGGGGGATGCTTGCCCGGGCGCGCAAGGCCGTGCGGCGGATTTTGGAATGGACGTGGAAGCCCGTGGAACCGCTCAACGCACGCTTGATGCTCGACGCCGCGGCCAGCGCCGCGGCAAAGCCTGATGGCCAGCCCTTTGTCGAGCGCCGGCGTCGGCTGTCGCCTGCGGCGCTCGAGGTCGTCAACCAGAAGGTCGCACGCGCCTATTCACCGATCGTGATCGCGGGCTTCGTTCGCCTCGCCGACTTCGCGCTGCTCAGCCTCGTCGGCATTGCGCTCTATCTCGGTTACGTCATGCCGCTCGCCGGCGCCTTCAGCTGGGTCTATCCTGCGGCGGTCGTCGCCATCGCCGTGGCCGCCGTGGTCTGCTTCCAGGCCGCGGATATCTACCAGGTGCAGCTGTTCCGTGGGCAGCTACGGCAGATGACACGGATGATCTCGTCCTGGTCGTTCGTTTTCCTGCTGTTCATCGGCATCTCGTTCTTCGCCAAGTTCGGCAGCGAGGTATCGCGGCTATGGGCTGCCGCTTTCTATGTCCTCGGGCTCGCGGCACTGATGGTCGAGCGCCTGGTGCTGCGCTCGATGGTGCGCGGCTGGGCGCGCGAGGGCCGGCTCGACCGCCGCACCATCATCGTCGGCTCCGACAGCAACGGCGAGCAGTTGGTCGAGGCGCTGAAGGCGCAGGAGGATTCCGACATTGACGTGCTCGGCGTGTTCGACGACCGTAACGACAGCCGCGCGCTCGACACCTGCGCCGGCGCGCGCAAGCTCGGCAAGGTCGACGACATCGTCGAGTTCGCCCGCCGCACCCGCGTCGATCTCGTGCTGTTCGCGCTGCCGATCTCGGCCGAGACGCGCATCCTGGAAATGCTGAAGAAGCTCTGGGTGCTGCCGGTCGACATTCGTCTGTCCGCACACACCAACAAGCTGCGCTTCCGTCCCCGCTCCTATTCCTATCTCGGCAAGGTGCCGACGCTCGACGTGTTCGAGGCCCCGATCACCGACTGGGACCTCGTGATGAAATGGCTGTTCGACCGCGTCGTCGGCAGCCTCGCGCTGCTCGCCGCGCTGCCGGTGATGGGCCTCGTCGCGCTCGCAGTGAAGCTAGACAGTCCCGGCCCGGTGTTGTTCCGCCAGAAGCGCTTCGGCTTCAACAACGAGCGCATCGACGTCTACAAGTTCCGCTCGATGTATCACCATGAGACGGATCCGACCGCCGCCAAGGTCGTGACCAAGAACGATCCGCGCGTCACCCGCGTCGGCCGCTTCATCCGCAAGACCAGCCTGGACGAACTGCCGCAGCTCTTCAACGTGGTGTTTTCAGGCAATCTCTCGCTGGTTGGCCCCCGCCCGCATGCCGTGCAGGGCAAGCTCCAGAGCCGCCTGTTCGACGAAGCCGTCGACGGCTATTTCGCCCGTCACCGCGTCAAGCCAGGCATCACCGGTTGGGCGCAGATCAACGGCTGGCGAGGCGAGATCGACAACGAAGAGAAGATCCAGAAACGCGTCGAGTTCGATCTCTATTACATCGAGAACTGGTCGGTGCTGTTCGACCTCGTCATTCTCCTGAAGACGCCGATCTCGCTGCTGACCAAGAACGAGAACGCGTATTGAGACTGAATGCGCCAGGAACGCGCTGTCATCACCCGGCTTGGCCGGGTGATCCAGTAAACGCCGGCGGCGAACGTCGCCACTGACAGCGCGGCGTACTGGATGCCCCGCCTTCGCGGGGCATGACGGCAGAAGTGTTGTGTGATGACGAGTAGCGTAAGCGTATGGGCGCGTGATGGCGTATGCGGCAACAGCCGGTGGAGTGAACGTAACGGCGCCCGCTGCGCCCGGCGTGCTGGCGCTGCAGCGCGCGCTGGTGTGGCTGGTCGGCGCCTCCGGCGCGATCGTCTTCATCGAGCCCAGCCCCTACGAGATCGCGACGCTGCTCGCGACGGTCACCTTCTTTGCCACCGGCCTGCGCCTGAAGCTCGTGCTGATGCCGCTGGTGCTGATACTGGTCCTTCTCAATGTCGGCTACACGATCAGCGCGATCCCGCTGTTCGATCAGTCGGCGGTGGCGACCTGGATCGCGACCTCCTGGTACATGGCTGTAACCGTCGTGTTTTTCGCGATGGTCGTTTCGGAGGACACCGCGGCGCGGCTCGATATGCTGCGCCGCGGTCTCGTGGCCGGCGCGATGGTCGCTTCGCTGCTGGCGATCGCCGGATACTTCCACCTGGTGCCCGGCGGCACCGATCTCCTAACGCTCTACGGCCGCGCGCGCGGCACATTCAAGGACCCGAACGTGCTCGGCGCCTTCCTGATCCTGCCGGCACTGTTTGCGCTCCAGAGCGTGGTCTCGGACAAGCTGGCCAGGGCGCTCCGCAACGTCATCGCCTTCGGCATCATGTCGCTGGCGATCCTGCTCGCCTTCTCCCGCGCCGCCTGGGGCGGCCTGGTGCTGACCTCCGCCTTCATGCTGGCGCTGATGGTGCTGACCAGCCGCACCAACGCGCAGCGCTCGCGCATCATCGTCATGGCGATCGTCGCCGCGGTGCTGGGCCTCGCGCTCATTGCGGTACTGCTGTCGTTCGATGCCACCGCCGAAATGTTCAAGCAGCGCGCGAGCTTCGACCAGAGCTACGACGAAGGCCGCTTCGGCCGGTTCGGCCGGCACATCCTCGGTGCGGAGATGGCGCTCGATCTGCCGTTCGGCATCGGTCCACTACAATTCAACCGCTATTTCCCCGAGGACACCCACAACTCCTACCTCAACGCCTTCATGTCCGGCGGCTGGCTTTCGGGCGTTTGCTATCCCGCGCTGGTCTTCACAACGGTGATCATGGGCTTCCGCCACGTCTTCGTGCGCGTGCCCTGGCAGCCTGCCTATATCGCGATCTTCTCCGCGTTCCTCGGCACGGTCGGTGAAAGCCTCGTGATCGACACCGACCACTGGCGCCACTTCTGGATGATGCTGGGCGCGATGTGGGGCATGATCGCGGCCGCGCAGGCCTACAAGATCAAGGTCGACGAGGACGCCTAGGCTCTATTTCTCCACTCGGAACGTCAGCCCCGCATTGTCCTGCAGCCGCTTGATGAGCTTGTGCTGCATCGCGGCTCCCGGCGTCCAGAAGCCGGCGGGAACATCAGCCGCGTCGCGCAGCAGGCAGATCGCGCATTCCGAGATCATCTTGGAGGTCGAGCCGTAGCCTGGGTCGCGGTCGCCGGTGACGCCGGCGCGGACCATGCGGCCATCCGGCGCGATGGCGACATAGAGCAGATCGAACAGGCCGTTCTCGCGCTCCTCCTTCGAGGGGCCCTCGCCCGGCTTCGGTGCGTTCGGGCCAGTCTTCTCGGCGTTGGCAGCCATCACGCGCTTGGCGTTGGCCTCGCCCTTCTCGCCGGGACCGGTCAGCACCATCTCGTCGTAGACGAACTCGCGGCCGTAGGGAAAACCCATCAGCATATTGGAGCGGTGGACGTTGCGGGTGTTGATCAGCGCCATCATGAACGGCGCCGCCCAGGATTGCAGGTCCTCCTCGTAGGCTGCCCTGTTCCCCTTCGGCTGCTTCGGGCCGGTGAAGCCCGGCGTCAACGCGAAATGATCGTTGAGGATGGCGACCAGGCTGAGGTCCTTGGCGACCGCATCGAAGGTCGCCTTCGCACTCGCCGCGGTCCCGCCCGACAGCGTGCCGCGCATGTCGCGCACACGGCCCTTCACGCGCGCGGCCGGTGCGCCGAACACGCGCCTCGCCTCTTCCTGCACGAAGAACGTGCCGAGTTCGAACGGCACGGAATCATAGCCGCAGGAGAACACGATGCGCGCGCCGCTCGCCTTGGCCGCCGCCTCGTACTTGTCGATCATCTGCCGCATCCAGACCGGCTCGCCACAGAGATCGAAATAATCCACGCCCGCGGCGACGCAGGCAGCGAGCAGATCCTCGCCGTAGAACTGGTACGGCCCGACCGTCGTGATCACCGACCTCGTCTGCGCCACCATCGCCTTCAGCGAGGCCGCGTCGGAGGCATCCGCCACGATCAGCGGCGTATCGGCGGGCGCGCCAATCGCATCGCGCACCGATTTCAGCTTGTCGAGGCTGCGGCCCGCCATCGCCCAGGTCAACGCCTTGTCGTCCCTGTAATGCGCCGCCAGGTATTCGGCGACGAGCTGGCCGGTGAAACCGGTCGCACCGTAGACGACGATGTCGAATTTCGCAGCGCTCATGCTCGTCCCTTACTTCTTCGCGTAGCTCACGCCCATGCCGGCACGGACGTCGCTTTGAATGCCATAGGGCGGGATCGGATAGCGCAGGCCGTTCTTCGCCAGCGCCTTTATGCCCTCGATTGCCTTGGCGAGATGCGCGGGCTTCAGCGCCATCAGCATCTCCTCGTCCGGCACGCCGCCATAGCGCCGTTCGGCATAGCATGGCAAGGACAGGCTGGGCTCCCCCGTCTTGAGCGCCCGCCCCCAGGAATCTGCGCAAGCGGTCTCGCCGACCACGCCCCATTCGAACTTCTTGTAGCCGGTATATTGCAGCCCGTTGATCAGGATGATCATCTGCCCCGGCGTTGCATAGACGAGGCAGATGTCGGGCGGATCGAGCCGGCCGCTCGCGAGCGGACTGACGGCGAGCGCCTGGTAATGGCCGAACGGCACCACGTCCAGCGCCTCCTGCCGCCTGCGTGCGTCCTCCGCCGTGCCGTGCCACACGCCGACATAGTTTGCGCCGGCGAGCCATGTCTCGTCCTGCGGTGCAAGGCCGATCACCGCGCGGCACTGCGCGCCGACGAGGTCGTCGGCGGTGATGCCGACGGTCCAGCCGAGACGCGCCGCCATGCTGACGATCTGGTCGGTGGTGTGGACCGCGTTCGGCCGCCGGATTTTCGGGATCGCCTCCATCTCCGCGACGCTCGCGAACAGCTTCATGCCGATCACCGTGGTCTTCAGCCGCAAGAGGCTGTTCAGATCGGCGACGAGGCCGGCGAGATCGATCCTGTCTGCGCTCTGCTGTTGCATGGCTTCCTCCGGCCGCGGCATGGCACGCCGCATGTTCGTGTTGTGCGATCCTCGTTCTAGTCCCTCGCGGGTCCAGGAAGCAACTCGCGGGTCCGGCCCATCAGACGGTAGGACACGAGGCCGATCCACTCGCGCACCGCGACTTCGGTTCGGCGCAAGCCGTCCGCAGCCATGTTGGTGAAGGAGAAAAGATCGTCGCGGCCGCCCCTCCGCCAGTCCACGGGATACGCCTCGACGTCAAACCCGGCCGCGCGGAAGATTCCCATCGAGCGCGGCATGTGGAAGGCCGACGTCACCAGCAGCCAGCGCTCCCCCGGCTTCGGCTTCACCAGCACCTTCGTGAAGATTGCATTCTCCCAGGTGTTGCGGGAGTCGCGCTCGAGGATCAGGCGCTCCTTCGCGATGCCGAGAGTTTCCAGGATCGGCGCGGAATAGTCTGCCTCCCTCGCCTCGCTCGAAACCAGGTTCGCCGAGCCTCCGGTGAAGACGATGCGCGCGTTCGGATAGCGGCGCGCGAGCTCGGCCGGCGCAAACAGACGATCGGCGGCGTGCGCGACGACCGGCGTGCGGTGCGCCCCCGACAGATTGGTGTCGACGGAGCCGCCCAGCACGATGATGCCGTCGGGCGCGCCGCGCGACGCATCCCACACGGGAAAGCGCGACTCCAGCGGATAGAGCAGGAAATTGCCCAGCGGCGAGAATGCCGCGAGCCCCAGCAGCACCAGCGTGATCACGGCAAGCCTGCGGCCGAACGCGGCAAAGCGCGTCATCATCAGCACGACGGACAGGATTCCGAGCTCGACCAGCAGATTGATCGGCAGCAGCGCGACGCCGAGGGTCTTGGACAGAACGAAAAACAGGGGAGCCTCGCTGGAATCTACCGGCCTGCCGGTGCGGGGCTTGACCGGCCCCGCCATCTCTAGAAATCTTCTTGGAAGAGGATCGATCGCCGGGTCAAGCCCGCGGCCGATGAAACCGAACGGACGCGGCACATGACCCATCATCACCTGCATTCCAGCCCCGAAACCTGCCATTGGGGCTTCTTCGAAGCCGCGCTTCGACCCGTCCTCACCGTCAAGAGCGGCGACCAGGTGACGGTCGACACGATCAGCGGCGGCCCGGACCTGCTGCCCGACCCTGACAAATTTCATATTCCGCCCGAGATGCACGAGGTTCATGCCAGGAACGAGCGCATGCTGCCCGGCCACATCCTCACCGGCCCGATCGCGGTCGAGGGCGCAGAGCCAGGCGACGTGCTCGCGGTCGAGATCCTCGACGTCGAGCTCCGGCAGGATTGGGGCTGGAACATGATCAGGCCTCTGTCGGGCACCCTGCCCGACGATTTCCACGAGACGCGCATCCTGAACATTCCGCTCGACCGGTCGCGGATGGTCGCGCGCCTGCCGTGGGGCCTCGACCTGCCGCTCAAGCCGTTCTTCGGCGTGATGGGCGTGTCGCCACCGCCGGCCTGGGGCCGCATCTCATCGCTGATCCCGCGTACGATGGGCGGCAATCTCGACAACAAGGAGCTGGGTGCGGGTGCGACGCTCTACCTGCCGGTGTTCGTGCCGGGCGCAATGTTCTCCTGCGGCGACGGCCACGGCGTTCAGGGTGACGGCGAGGTTTGCGTCACCGCGATCGAGACCGCGCTCCGGGGCCGCTTCCGCCTGACGCTGCGCAAGGACCTCAGGCTCGACTACCCCCGCGCCGAAACGGCGACGCACTACATGACCATGGCGATGGATCCCGATCTCGACCAGTGCGTGGTGCGCGCGCTACGCGACATGATCGCTCTGCTTGGCGAGACGCGAAATCTGTCGCGCGAGGACGCCTACACGCTGTGCAGCCTGGCCGCCGATCTCCGGGTGACCCAGACCGTCAACGGCGCCAAGGGCATCCATTGCATGATCGAGAAGACGATCGTGCACGGCTGAGCCGCCGCGCCCGTTCCCGGACCTATCGACAACGGACCGCCGCGTGTCATTCCCGCGGCGCGCCGCAGCGCGTCAAAATTCTCGAGCAATTCCAGTCGGATGAGCTGCCGCCTTCGGGCTGATTTGACTTCCACCCCCGAACCTAAATAGAGTCTTAATCGTTACTTTTATGTACCCGAGTAAGAGGCTAGCGTTCGGCCATGGCCACCGAAAAAGCCGAGACTGACCGCATTCCCGTTACCTTGGCGCTCTCGACCATCGCCTATCTGGAGAAGCTGGTGAGACAGGGCACCCACGGCACCAGCGTTCCCGGCGTCGCACGGACATTGATCGAGGAAGGCATCCGTCTCGCCATCAAGGACGGGCTTCTGTCGATCCGCGACAATGGCAGGACGTGAGCGCGCGCCGGGACGTGAGGCGGACGGATCTCGAGACAGCGGATGGCCGACATCTGCAACCTGGGACCGCCGACAATGCCTGTTCTCTCACCCACCTGGACCGACGAACGAATCGAACTCCTGAAGCAGCACTTCGATGCCGGCCTTTCCTGTCGCGAGATCGCCGCCGACATCGGCGTCAGCCGCAACGCCGTGATCGGCAAGCTGTCGCGGCTCAATCTGACGCGCGGCCGGACCATCGACGACCGCAAGGTCCAGGACAAAGGACTGTCGCCGTCGCGGGGGCGCAAGGCCGTACCGCGGCTGCAATACGAGATGCTCGCCACGATCTATGGCGAGACGGCCGGGCCCGCGGTCAGCGGTCCGATCGACGAGACCAATCGCTGCTCGCTGCTGGAATTGTCCGAGAACCGCTGCCGGTGGCCGATCTCGACGCCGGGCGCGGACGATTTCTGTTTCTGCGGCAACACCGCACCCGACGGCCAGCCCTATTGCGCCGGCCACAGCCGCCTCGCCTACCGGCCGAACGCGCGCGCTCGCGTGATACGCAGTTGATGCTGCGCCATCCGAAAAAAACCTCCGGCGGGGCATCGCCGGAGGTTTCTGGAGGCTTAGCGTGAAGCTAAGAGCCGCAACTTTCGTATGTGGCCGAGAGCTATATAGCTTAGTAACTCATGTAAGTAAATTAATCCGTGCCGATTGAATCGCATGGCTCGTCTTCGTGCGCCGCACGGGCGACGTAGGGTAGCCAAGGTCCGCGAAAAAGCCCCGGCGGTGTCCCGCCGGGGCCATGTCCGATCGAAAACCTGCACGGCTTACCAGTTGCGCTGAGCGCGTAGCAGCAGGCTGTAGGTGTCCTGGTCCTTCAGCTCGTAGGTCGCCGCCGGCTTGGCGACGCTCGTCAGCGCACCGGTCGCGATCACGCCCGAATATTTCTGGTCGAGGTGGCTGTAGGTGAAGTCGGCCGAGAAGGTCAGTCCCTTCAGCGGCGTCCAGCGGGTGATGACGCCGACCTGACCGATGTTGAAGTCCGGATTGCAGGTGCCGGTCAGGGTGGCGAACGCAGCACTGCCGCAGATCAAGCCCTTCGCCGTGCCGCTGTAGTTGACCGCAGCCCAGGCGCCGTAGAGCGCCGTGTTCCAGTACGGGCTCCAATTGTGGGTGTAGGCACCGCGGAAGCCGTAGGTCTTCGTCAGCTCGAGGCCGCCGCCGGGGCCGAACACCGCATCGGAGACGCCGGCGAAGCCGATGCTCTGATAGGCGGCGTTCGAGCTGCCGAACATCGAGTAGCTGGTCGCCGCCAGGGACTGGAAATTGTAGCGGCTCGCGCCGTCGGTGTAGACGCCCGAGATGTTGATCACGTCGCCGGCGCCGGTCGGAATGTTCTTGATCGACAGAGCAAGCTGGACGGCCCAGCCCCACTTGTCTTCGGGATGACCGGTGACTTCAGTGGCGCCGTAATAGCCGACGTGATTGTCATGCGCGGCAACCGACGCCTGGAACATGCCCCAGGCCTGGTCGACGCGGACGGTGCCGACGATGTCGGGCGACCGGCTGCCGCCGATATCATTCGAGCCGTAGGCGCCGCCGAGGACACCGGTGGTGCTCATGCCGGCCGTGTTCCAGATGTTGGTCTGGAACACCTGGGTCTGGTCCTGCGCCGAGATCGTCGCCGTCACGCCCTGGCCGAAATCGGCGGTGTAGGAGAACTGGGCGACGCCGTTGGTCGAGCCGCTGCCGCCGACCAACTGGTCGAAATTGTTGCCGGGATAGTTGACCCAGGGCGCGTCGAACTGCGACACCGCCTTACCCATGGTGAAGCCGGCGAACTGGATGAAGGCATAATAGACGCCGAGCGCACCGCCAGAGATGCCGCCGTCCGACGGGTTGCTGGCCGTCGTGGCACTGTAGGCGGTCGCACCCGTGGCAGAACCGGTGCCGGCGTAGCTGCCGGTCGTCCAGGTGAAGACCGCATCGAAATAGGTTCGCACCACGCCGTACTCGGTCGCGGTGCGCGTATCGATGTTGAGATCCTGACGAGCACGCATCGAGTAGTAGTTACCCAGGCGGTTGTTGGCCGCGGACACGCCGTTGTACTGGCCGTTGTAGTTTCCGCCGGCGTTCAGCGCCACTTCGGCACGGAGGTAACCGCCCAGCTTGATGCAGGTGTCGCTGCCGGGGATATAGTAGAAGCCGGCGCCGTACAGCGTGCAGATCTTGACGTACTCGACCGCCTTGGCCTTGACCGGAAGATCGGCCGCCTTCGCTCCGCCGACGGCGATCAGACCCGCCGCAGTGCCGAGCAAAAGGCCCTTCACCACTCTCATTTGAAACCTCCAACTTGCTCATTTCGCGGAAGACCGGACCGTGAGGCCCCCAAGGTCCCGCATCTCAAATCCGCTCGGCCGCTTTGCGCTTTCGGCCTCACCGGCTTTCGGGGCGAGGGACGTGAGCGAACCACCTGCAGCGGGACGATCGAGATATCCCGCCGTCAAGCGGCAATATGCCTGCGCTGTTACCTAATTAACATAGATGATTAGATCAGCTTCTTGATTTCACTAAACCTGTACCACGGGCGCAACACCACGCAGGCCCGGCCGAACAGGTGAGTTGATCATCTTTGTAGTTTTAGTGACGGAATTATCCTGCTCTGCACTTGCGTCAGAGCAGGCTTGCGTGGACTATGGCCTTCCACGAACACCGAGCTGAGCGATCGGTTCACGGAGTGACGCTGTGTCCGCGACGAGGAAAGAAGGAGCGCGCCTGCGCCCCATCGGCAATCTCGATATCATCAGGCGCTTCACCTGGGAGATATCGTCGATCAACATGTATCTCGAGGAGCTGCGTCAGCTCTGGGCGCGAACCCTCGGCATCAGCGGGCCGCAATGGCTGATCCTGATGGCCATCTCCGACCTCGACAAGGACGACGGCATCCCGGTCAACGTCGTGTCCAAGCTCCTCCATGTCGACCCGTCTTTCGTTACCACCCAGTCCAAGCTGTTGGAGAAGAAGGGCCTGCTGCGCCGTCGGCCCTCGCCGACCGACGCGCGCGTGGTCCGGCTGTCGCTGACCGAAAAGACGCAGAAGCATCTGGCGAGCCTGCACGATCAGTACAAGACCATCAGGGAATTCGTCTTCCAGGAGTTCGACGAGGCCGAGCTCACCGAGTTCACCACCAAGCTGGCGACGCTGAAGACCCGCCTGGAAAAGGCCTGCGTCCGCCTGAGCCTGGATCTCTGACGCGGGCGCCTTTGATGGGGCCTAGACGCGCCCGGCGGTGCCGAGCTGCGATTCCAGCCAGTCGAAGATGTATTCGTTGGCAAGGCTCGGATTGTCGGCATGCGCCTGAGCCGCGCCCGTCTCCGCCGCGGTAAACACCTTCAGCTTGACGTCCGAACTGCCGAGCTGGGAGTTGCGCACCAACTGGCGGGCCCGGTCGGCCTTGAGCCAGCCGTCCTCGCCCAGCGTGATCAGCACGGGACAGTTGGCGCCGGACGCCATCAGGGGCGAATGTGGCACCGGGACAATGCTGAGGTCGCTCATCGCAAATCGGCTGGCAAAGAATGCCCGCTCGTGCAGATCCCACAGCCCGCCGTCGCAGACGGCCGCGGCCAGCCGCGGCTCCTGGATCACCGCGCGCGCGACGAAGGACGAGCCCCAGCCGTCGGCGATGATGCCGACGCGGGCAAAATCGACGTCCGCGCGCGTCTCCAGATAATCCATGACGGCGGGGATCGCGCTCTCGAGGTCGCCTCGCCGCAACAACGCATCGAGATAGTCGTCGCGCTCGTCGCCGAACAGGTCGAGCGCCAGCATCGAGAAGCCGCGCTCGCGCGCATGCGGCACGAGCTTGAACAGGAACTCTTCCTTGCGATGGCCGGGTTCGCCGATGCAGATCACGGTCGGAGCCCGCCCGCTGGCCGAGGGCGCAGGAAGAAAATAGCCCCGCAGCGGATGCTCGTCGACCCAGGGCACCGTCACCATCTCTCCAGCCGGGCTGCGCGCAGCGAGGTAGCGGCGAGCGCATTCCTGCATCGCCAGCACCGCGACCCAGCGGCGCTCGTCGGCGGGATCGAGCGGCATCGCGGCGGCACCGTAGTAATTCATGGCGCGCAACCAGTTGCGCTGCGCGCTCGCCAGATGGCCCTCGGCGAAGGCAGCTTCGGCGCGCTGCCGGTTGGTATGCGCCAGCTTCTTCCACGCGCGATGCCACGACTGGTCATCGCCGCGCTTCAGCTGCCGCGCGATCATCAGGCATTCGGCGATCGTGGCGCCGCCCTCCTGGGCCGCCGCGAGCAGCCGCGTGAACTCAGCGGAGATGTCCTCTCGCTCCGGGCAAAGGGTCCAGTCGTCGGAGAGGCATGCTGGCATCATCGGGAGCTACGCTCATATCGTCGCGTTACCTCGGTTGATTAGACCATTTCAGTTCGCCGACCAAGCTGCCGCGCACGCGATGACGGGTGTTTGAGATCACCATCGCTTGAACATCGTCATGTCGCATGCGTGACATTCCAGCGGCCGCTCGCGTGAGCACGAGCGTTGGCAAGAGCTGGCACGCAGAATTGCTGACGCACCTCTTGCGATGATAAGCATCATTCCTATATGCGCGCGCCCCCGTGGCGGCCTCAACCGAGCCGCCAGCCGACCTCCTGCGTAAAACTTTCGTAGAAGGCGCGGTCATAGGCCTGCTCCGGCGTGGCGCGCACGCGCTCGTCGAGGCGCCTTGCGTCCTCGCCGACCAGAATGCGCCAGCGCTCCGCCTTGACCCCATCGAGGATGATCTTCGCCGCCTCGGCGGCCGTCGTCGGCGCATCCTCCAGGAAGCTGCGGGCGCGCTCGGCGAATACCGCCTGGATGTCGTCGTCCGACATCTTGTCCGCATCCGGCACGCCGGCCGCCACCATGCGCTTGCGGGTCAGCGCCACCTCGTCGGCATTGAGCCGCTCCGAGCCGTCGGCGCTCTGCACCTTGCGCGAATTGGAGACGATCGAGGTGCCGATGTGTCCAGGCATCACCACCGAGCATTTGACGTGCGGCGCATGCAGGCGGAGGTCGTTGATCAGCGCTTCGGTGAATCCCTTCACCGCGAACTTGGCCGCGCTGTAGGCGGTGTGCGCCTGGTTCATGCCGATCGAGGCCCAGAAGCCGTTGACGCTGGCGGTGTTGACGATGTGGGCCTCGTCGGCTGCGACCAGCATCGGCAGGAAGGTGCGCACGCCGAGATAGACGCCGCCCCAGCAGATGTTGAAGGTGCGCTCCCATTGCTCGCGGCTGTTGGTGAACAGGCTGCCGCCGCCGCCGATGCCGGCATTGTTGAACAACAGATGGATCCTGTCGGTCAGCTGCTGCTCGGCGAGGTCGTCGCGAAACCGCTTCAGATGATCCTCGATCGCGACGTCGGCGACATGCGTCGTGACGCGCAGCCCCTGCGGC
>NZ_JAEMSD010000032.1:14904-26519 GCF_016462955.1 Bradyrhizobium sp.
ATCGCCGCCTCCGAGACGTCGCACATGGCGACGTTGCAGCCCTCGGCCACCAGCTGCCGCGCGAGCTCGCGTCCCATTCCCGTGCCACCGCCGGTGATGACCGCGATCTTTCCAGCAAAATCCTTCATGGGACTTCGGTCCCTCCCCTTGTCGGTATGTTTCTTCGTCGCCGCGCATCTCGCCGCGCGCGCAAAATGTAGCAGCGCCGCATCCGCAAAAGAAAGCGGATCGGCGATGCAATCTTGGGCGTTATTTCGGCGCGCGGAGTATCCGGAACGATCGGGGCTATCGCCTGCGGTGCAGCCTCGCCCGCGGCACATCCTTCGAGACGCCCGCCCCTGGCGGGCCCTCGGGATGAGGGCGGAGTGAGTGGCGGTCGCTTCAACGAGCACCGTTGGCCGTTAGCCTCACCCTGGGGGACCGCTGGAAGCGGTCGTCTCGAAGGGCGAGGCGCTTGCTCCGTCGCCGGCCCCAAGCCCGCTCGGAGCACAAGCAGCGCAAAGCCGTACTTCCCCGTTTCCCGTATTTCTCCGGCTTCGGTTTATGAGCAATTTTTTCACAATCCGAATCGCCAAATGGGCTTTGGACGCGGGATCGAGTCGGTCAGGCCAGCGCGTGGTTTGCGTGTCACGGGCTCTGGCACTCCGCTTGCATCCTTGTCGTGGTCAGAAACAACCAATGAGGTGACAGGAATGTTCGTGACCGTCGTTGCCGTGCTCTGCCGGCTTGGCGCAGCCAGCTCGGGCAGTTGCGTCGAGGAAATCGTGACCGACAGCAACATGACGCCCGAGATTTCGATGATGCAGTGCGCGGTCGGCGCACAGGCCCCCCTGGCGAAATGGATGGGCGAGCATCCGATCTATCGCGCCAATTGGCGCCTCGATCGCTACAAATGCGTGCCGGGCCACTACGAGATCAAGGGCCACGCCTAAGGCCCCGCAAAACTACTGATCCAAGACGACCACTACGAGGAAACGCCCACCGGGCCGGGTCGATGGCACAGCGCGCGCGTTTTGCCCGGAACTAAAACTCCCTGCCAGTTCCCCGTGGGAAAATCGGACGCCGTTTGGCCTCCGTGCGTTCGACGTCATCATGCACAGTACCGGGCTCTGGTCGGGGCGCTTGACTCAGGTCAATATCCGGCGGACCTCTGGTGTAATTGCCGTGGGGCGAAGACACGCTTGGTCCTTCAACCGCGGCTCTCAACGCGGCATCTAGCGTGAGTGTCTCGGCGACTTCTCGGTGCTGGGTCGCGGACATCGATCGTGAATCGTTGCACGATGGAAAGCAGGATGAAGCTCGGGCTTGCGCTGCCAACGCCTCAACGTGACTTGCGTCTCGACCTGTTTCGCGGCCTCGCCAACTGGGCGATGTTTCTCGGCCATGTCCCCGGCACGGTGCTGGTGTGGTGTTCATTCCGGAATTATGGATTCAGCGACGGGGCCGACCTCTTCGTGTTCATCTCCGGCTACACCTCAGCGCTCGTTTATACGCGAAAGATGGAGCGGGGCTTTGTGTTCGGAGCCAGCAGGCTATTAAGGCGCGTATGGCAAATCTACACGGCGCATATCCTGCTGTTCATGATCTACCTGGCTTTCATCCATTTCCTGTCGGAAAGGTTCAACGCGCCTGATCTGGTCGATCTGTTCAACGCCGGACCGGTCACCGGCGCGCCGATCGAGATGATGACGGAGGGGCTTTTGCTGAGATACAAGCCTCTGAATTTGGACGTGCTGCCGCTCTATGTCGTTCTGATGGGCCTGTTTCCTCCGGTCCTTTGGTTGATGTTGAGATTCCCTGACGCCGTCATGATCGGATCGGTGCTGTTGTATCTGGCTGCGCGGCAATTCGATTGGAACCTGCCTTCCTATCCGTCGGGAAGCTGGTACTTCAATCCGCTGGCGTGGCAGCTTCTGTTTGTGACCGGCGCATGGCTCGCGTTGACGGGTGCGGGACGTCTGCATTTTCTGCTGCGATCCAGGCTCGTGCTGGTGGTTGCGATTGCCTATTTGATTTTTGCGGCGCTGATGACCCTGGCTGCTCACCAGCCTCAGCTCCGGGCCTTGTTCGCGCCTGCCCTTTTCGAGCTTTTCAATCCCAACGACAAGACCAATCTGGCGCCCTACCGCTATTTTCATTTGATGGTGCTGATTATCCTTGGTGCCCGGTTCATACCGATCGACGCGCGCGGGCTACGAGCCCCCATCTGGCGTCCCCTGATAAAGTGCGGCCAGCAGTCCCTCGAAGTGTTTTGTGTGGGCATTCTCCTGGCTTTCATCGGGTACTTCATCCTGCAGTGGGCAGGGAACGGCATCCTCCTTCAACTGCTCGTCGGAGCTGCGGGAGTCGCGATCATGACGGCGGTTGCCTATTACAGATCCTGGTCAAAGCGAGCGGAGAAATCTCCACATGAGAGTCCGGTCGATGGAAAGAAGGCTCCGGAAAGCACCGGCTCCCCCGGGCATCTTGTACCGCGCGGCGCCGGAGGGGAGCCGCAGGCCGCTCGCGGGTCGGATTCGCGGCAGCGGCCTTAACAGAGTTTTGACAATCGCGCCGGCGCTGGCGAAGATGCCTCGACAAGGTCGCAAGGTGCGCAGCTCCTGAAAAATCCGGTTCGAAGGCCGTCAGGCTTCCTTCTTTTTCACGCTGGTATTGCCGTCGCCCTAGGCCTCCGCGACGTCCGAGGGCTTGCTATACCCTCCTCGCGAAGCTTGCTCATCAACTCATCCATCGTCACCAGCTCCTGCCGCATGTGGCGGCGAAGGACCTGCCCGTTCTTGATGAGGAGGAGCGGCGCCGGCCGGGCAAGCCGCTCCACGAAAGGCACGTGATACCCGACCCAATCGATGGCAAGATTCCAGAAAATGATGGTGGCAACGAGCACGATACCTTCCGTGATCGAGTGGTATTCGCCCGCCATGCCATTCTGCGCCGCGTCCGCCAGCAGGACGACGAGAAGCAGATCGGGGATGCTGAGCCCGCCGGTTTGTCGCTTCAAAATGAACCGCATCAGGATGAAGATGCCAAGGTACATGATGGTGCCCCGCACGATCATTTCCATGACGGAATGCGTCGGGACGAAAAGCTCGCTCCACGATAACTGCAACATGCTGCCCTCGCCTAATTAGAAGCGTCCTGATGGCACGTATCCATGCTCTTGTCGGACACGAACAGGTTCGGATAATTGCGAGAAGAATGGTCAAGGGTTGAGCCTCTCGCGGACAGTTCGATCGTCATTGTCCGCTGGAGGATCCGCTCCCTATCCCTCGCCCGCCGTCAATTCGGAAAAACCATCTTCCTCAATGACATCGCTACTGTGCAGGGGGTTGTTTTTCGGCGTTTTGATGTACCGCCCTCCCCAGGCCAGCCTCTGGGCGCAGGCATCCCCCGCGGCCCGGAGCAGGCTCCTGCGCCGACAATCATCCACCCGACAAATGCTTTGAAAAAATGGTCGGAGCGAGAGGATTTGAACCTCCGACCCCTAGTCTCCCAGACTAGTGCGCTAACCGGGCTGCGCCACGCTCCGAACGTCGTTCCATTAGCTAGGATCGGCGCGATGCGCAAGGCGAGGCCGCAGCATTTTGGTGCCACCCGGCCACGGCCCCGGAACTGCCCGCAAAGCCGGCGGGATGCGTCCCCTACCCGTCCTTCAGCGCCTGGTCCAGCATCTCGCGGCAGGCGACGAGGTCGGCGAGCGCCCGTCCCAGGCGCTCCCGGTCGAGCACGCTGGGGCCGGCGGGCGCGGCGGGGGCGCCGCCCTTGCGGAAGGTGGTGAGGATCTCCTCGTCGTCGATCTCGCTGAAGCGGAAGTCGATGCCTTCCTCTTCGTCGCCCTGGTAATCGTCATCGTCGCTGTCGGTGACGCCCTTGATCGGCGCCTCCTCGTCCTCGGGCTCCATCAGGCTCGCGCCGATGGCATCCTCGATGGCGCCGAAGGAGACCGCGGCCGCGCTGTCGGCGAGGCCCTGCACCGATTTGACGCCGTGCTCCTTGAGGATCCGCTGCACCCCGCGGATGGTGTAGCCCTCGCCGTAGAGCAGGCGGCGGATGCCCTTGAGCAGGTCGACGTCGTCGGGGCGGTAATAGCGGCGGCCACCGCTGCGCTTCATCGGCTTGATTTGCGAGAAGCGGGTTTCCCAGAATCGCAGCACGTGCTGTGGAATGTCGAGTTCCTGCGCGACTTCGCTGATGGTTCGGAACGCATCCGGCGCCTTGTCCAAAGGCCAGTCCTTTCCGAAAGGCGGTTATGCCTCTTCCTGAGCCGGGGTGGCGTCGCCGTTGGTGCGATGCTGGGCGTTGATGCGCTGCTTCAGGATGGCCGACGGCTTGAACACCATCACCCGGCGCGGCGAGATCGGCACCTCGGTGCCGGTCTTGGGGTTGCGGCCGATGCGCTGTCCCTTCTTGCGCACCATGAAGGAGCCGAACGAGGATAGTTTCACCGTCTCGCCCTTCTCCAGGCAGTCGGTGATCTCCTTCAGCACGAGTTCCACGAAGGCAGACGATTCCGTGCGCGACAAGCCCACCTTCTGGTAGACGGCTTCGCACAGATCTACTCGCGTTACGGTTTTGCTGGTCTCGGTCATCGCCCTGCCCCACATCACGGCGAACAATTCTCGTCTGAAATTATGAGCTTACGATACGATGGTCAACAGCGCTCATCAATGCCGGCGCATCGATAATCGGCGCTGAATCCGGCAAAATTTTATCGACTGTTGCTACCAGCGCACCAGCGCGGAGCCCCAGGTGAAGCCGCCGCCCATGGCTTCCAACAGCACCATGTCGCCTTTCTTGATGCGGCCGTCCTTGCGCGCGACCGAAAGCGCCAGCGGAATCGAGGCGGCCGAGGTGTTGCCGTGACGGTCGACCGTCAGCACCACCTTCTCAGGCGGGATATGCAGCTTGTGCGCGGAAGCGTCGATGATTCGCTTGTTGGCCTGGTGCGGCACGAACCAGTCGATGCCGTCGGCATTGAGTCCCGTGGCCTTGAAGGCGTCGACGATCACGTCGGTGATCATGCCGACGGCATGCTTGAACACCTCGCGGCCTTCCATGCGTAAGTGGCCGACGGTCTGGGTCGATGACGGACCGCCGTCGACGAACAGTTTTGCCTTGTGGCGACCGTCGGAGCGCAGATGCGTGGTGACGATGCCGCGGTCGGTGGCGGCGTTGCCCGGCTGCTCCTGCGCCTCCAGCACCACCGCGCCGGCGCCGTCGCCGAACAGCACGCAGGTGCCGCGGTCGTTCCAGTCGAGGATGCGCGAGAAGGTCTCGGCGCCGATCACCAGCGCGCGCTTGAAGGCGCCGGTGCGCAGGAAATTGTCGGCGGTGGCGAGCGCGAACACGAAGCCCGAGCACACCGCCTGCAGGTCGAAGGCTGCGCCATGGTTGATGCCGAGCCCGTGCTGCACGGCGACCGCGGTTGCAGGAAACGTGTTGTCCGGTGTCGAGGTCGCCAGCACGATCAGCTCGATCGATTGCGCGTCCACGCCGGCGTCGGTGAGCGCGGCCTGCGCCGCCTTGATCGCCAGATGCGAGGTGAACTCGCCCTCGGCCGCGATGTGGCGCTCGCGAATGCCGGTGCGCTGAACGATCCACTCGTCGGAGGTATCGATGCGGGCCGCCAATTGGGCGTTGGTCACCACCTGCTCCGGCAGATAAGAGCCGCAGCCGAGCACGACCGAACGAATTTGAGTCACGAAACATCCTCCGGCGCGGGCTGCACGGACCTGAGCGCACCACCCTCGCGGTTGAGCATCTGATTGATCTTGTTCAGGAGATCGTAGTGAGCCATCTCATAGCCAACATCGATCGCATAGGCAAAGCCTTCGGCGTTGGTTCCGCCGTGGCTCTTCACCACCACCCCGTTCAGTCCCAGCAGCACGCCGCCATTGGACTTGTTGGGGTCCATCTTGTCGCGCAAGGCCTGGAAGGCGCTACGCGCGAAGACATAGCCAAGCTTGGACATCCAGCTCCGCCGCATCTCGCCTCGGAGCAATTCCGCCATTTGCCGCGCGGTTCCCTCGGCAGCCTTGAGCGCGATGTTGCCGCTGAATCCTTCGGTAACGATCACGTCGGCCAGTCCCTTGCCGATGCCGTCGCCCTCGACGAAGCCGATATAATCGAGCTCCGGCAGGTTCCTTGCGCGTAGGATCTCGCTGGCCTCGCGAATTTCCTCGTGCCCCTTGATCTCCTCGGCGCCGATGTTGAGCAGCCCGACGGTTGGTCTCTTCTTGTCGAACAGAACGCTGGCCTTGGCCGCGCCCATCACCGCCATCGAAACCAGATGATGCGCATCGCCGCCGAGCGTGGCGCCAAGATCGAGCACGACGGATTTGCCGCGCATGGTCGGCCAGATCGCCGAGATGGCCGGACGGTCGATGCCCGGCAGGGTGCGCAGGTGGAAACGGGCCATCGCCATCAGCGCGCCGGTATTGCCGGCGGAGATCGCCACATCCGCCTCGCCCTTCTTGACCGCGTCGATCGCGAGCCACATCGATGAGGTCTTGCGGCCGCGCCGCAGCGCCTGGCTCGGCTTGTCCTCCATGCTGACGGCAACATCGGTGTGGACGATGCTGGAGGCGGCTTTCAGCTTCGGGTGCTTGTCGAGCTCGGGCTCGATTTTGGTGCGGTCTCCGACCAGCAGGAACTCGCTGTCACGATGCCGGCCAAGCGAGATGGCGGCGCCGGGAATGACCACGGCCGGGCCGACATCGCCCCCCATGGCGTCCAGCGCGATGCGAACCTTGCTTGGCATGAAAGTCCTGGAAACCTGGTCTGGTGCGGTCTTGGATCAGCGGGGCCGCAAAATGGGTTCGCCACGGAGATGGCGAGCGGCCAAGCGCCACGCCGCACCCGAACCGGGGCGGGACAATAGCGTTTTGTACCCCCGAAACAACCTCTTGCCCCCAGCCTTTTGCACCCCGGGCGATCCGGAGGAGCACGGATGGACTGGCAAGAAACACATTGCAATCACTCGGATATCGCCGCTCCTAAAACCATCATGGCAGACGGCTCATATTCCGTCCCAAGCCCTCGGGGCGGAAATGCCCGGGCTATTTGCCCTTTTTACTGTCCTGAAGCGCTTTCAGCACTGCGAAGGGGTGATCTTCCGGATCGGGCGCAATGACCTCCGCCTCGAACACCGCCCCCGCCTTGCGCGGATAGGGATCGATCGCCAGGAACAGCGCATCGGTGGCGAGCCGGCCGAGATCGATGATGCCGCCCGCGATCGGCTCCGGAGGGTCGGCGACCTCAGGCGATGCCTTGTCGTCCTGCCCCTCCTCGATCAGGTCGGCGAGGCGCCGCGCCTCGGCCTCGGGGGCGAACATCAGGTCCACCTCCTCCTCGATCTCGCTCTCGATCGGATCCAGCGTGACGACGCAGGTCTGGCCGATCCGGCCGCGAACGAGCCCGGTGACCTGGACCCGCCCGCCGCTTTTCGGCACGACATCGAAGCTGGCATGCGCGGACAAGATCTCCCGCACGCCCGCGAGCTCCGCCATGGCCTGCCGCTCGGCCGCGGAAGCCTCGAGTTCGCGATGCAGCCCGGTGTCGGGGATCTGCGCAACGATGACGGGTGCCCGCCAGGGATCTGGCTGGGCTCCGGTGCTCGGTCGGCTCATGGCGTGACATCCTCAGGCATTGCTGGAGGAAACTTGAAGGAAGCGCGCAACAACGCTGCCTCGTCGGCCCGGCCGAGAGCGGCCTCGCAGGCCCTGGCATAGGCCGCGAGCCGCGTTGCCTGGTCCGGGCCGGTCCCGTTCAAGATATTCTTGCAGATCGCCGATGCCAGCGCCTCGCCGCCAGATTCCATCGCCTGATCATAGGCCTGGACCCGGCCGTAGAAGGCCTCGCCGAAGGCGCGCATCCGCTTCGGGACGGTCTGGTCGCCCACGCCCATCTCGCGCAGATTGTCGTCCATGTCCTCGCAGAATCGGTCGAACAACCCCTGCGACAGCTCGGAGGAGCCACCCGCGCCGCTCTGGCCCCTGCGCAGGCGGCGTAGCAGCAGCCACAGATGCAGCAGCAACAGGTCGAAACGCCCGTTAACCGTATCGGGCACCCCCAAGTCACGGTAAAATATGGGTTCTCGCGCCTGCGTCACGATCATGCCATAGATGGCTTCAATGGTATCCGCCGGGGCTAGCCGGGGTTTCCTGAAGTGATTGAACGGCCAAAGCATTGTGGTTTCCGCAAGCGGGCGCGCGCGAGTTGCATTCAGACGCCCAGCCCGGTACTTCAGCGCCTCGCGCGACGCAAGGGGACGGAATCAGTTCCGCTATGACGATAACGAACCAGACCAGCCTGCGCGCGGACAAGCGGCGCGGCCTTCACGCATGCTGGCGCACCCTGCGCATGCTCGCGGCGACCGCCGTCGTCGGCGTCGCGCTCGCGGCCTGCACCGGCGAGCAATTTCAAAAAGGTTATATCCTGCCGCCCGGTGCGCTCGAGCAAATTCCGATCGGTGCGAGCCAGGACCAGGTGCTGATCGTCATGGGCACGCCCTCGACGGTCGCAACGCTCGACGGCGAAGTCTTCTACTACATCTCGCAGCGCTCGGAGCGCCCGGTCGCCTTCATGAACCAGAAGGTGGTCGACCAGCGCGTCATCGCGGTCTATTTCGACAAGAACCGGCGCGTGCGGCGGCTTGCCAATTACGGCCTTCAGGACGGCAAGATCTTCGACTTCATCAGCCGCACCACGCCGACCTCGGGTCAGGAGATGAGCTACCTCACGCCGCTGTTCAAGCTGCTCAGCTTCAACTGAGTCGCCACGACACTTGCGCGCGACGCCGTAGAGCGGCTGGTGTCGAGAAGCTGGCTCGGGCATGCGTGTCCGGACCACCCTCTGTCTGAGCGCCTGCATTCCGCCAGAAGGCAAATTGCGAGCATCTGCGGCGTCGTGCCACTCCCCCCGGGGTCTTTGCCGCAGCGTGCGACTTGCCCACGCAAGCCTCGTTCCCTAGGGTCCGCGCAATGCAAGAAGCTGGGAGCGGATTCGTGTCCAAAAAACTTCAAAACACCTTGTTGTCCCGACGTCGCGTGCTCACCGGTGTGGCCGGCCTTTCGGCTGCAGCGATCCTGCCGCGATCGAGCCTTGCCGACTGGAAGCCGACCGAGACCGTTCGTCTCATCGTGCCGGCGGCAGCCGGCGGCTCGACGGACGTCATGGGCCGCCTTCTCGCCGCGCATCTGCAGGCCGCTTGGGGGCCGTCGGCCGTCGTGGAAAACCGCTCGGGCGGCGGCGGCACGATCGGCACGGCCGAGGCCGTGCGCGCCAAGCCTGACGGCCAGACCATCCTGGTCGGCAATCCCGGGCCGAACGCCATCGCCTACAGCATCTTCAAGAACCTCAGCTACAAGCCGGACCAGCTTCAGCCGGTCTCGAACATGATCCGGATTCCGAACATCGTCTCGGCGCATCCGAAGACCGGCATCAAGTCGGTCCCAGAGCTGATCGCTTACCTCAAGGCCAATCCGGACAAGCTCAGCTACGCCTCCTCCGGGGTCGGCCAGAGCCCTCACCTCACCGGCGCCTGGTTCCTCCAGCTCACCGGCCTGAAGATGACGCACATCCCGTTCCGCGGCGCCGGACCGGCGCTCCAGGCGGCGCTCGCCGGCGACATCCAGATCCTGTTCGACAACCTCTATCCGAGCCTGCCGCAGGTGCAGAGCGGCACGCTCAACGGTCTCTGCGTCACGACGCCCGAGCGCAGCGATCTCGCGAAAGACCTGCCGACCATGCGCGAGAGCGCACCGGAACTGGCAAATTTCGACGTGTCCTCCTGGTTCGCCGTCTTCCTGCCGAAGGGCGTCCCGCCCGAAGTGCTGGGCGCGCTCAATCTCCAGGTCAAGGCGATGCTGGAGCGCGAGGACGTCAAGAAGCAGATCGCCGCCATGGGCGCCCGCGCCGACTACGGCACGCCGGAGCAGTTCGGCGCCTTCGTGGACGCCGAGACGAAGAAGTTCGCCGGCATCATCCAGAAGGAAGGCCTGCAGATGGACGTGCAGTGAGGCGAAGCGTCATTCCGGGACGGCTCGAAAGAGCCGAACCCGGAATGACGGCGAGAAACAAAAACCCCGCGGCTCGCGCCGCGGGGTTTTCTCTTGTCTCTTCGACGCCGTTCAGTGCGCCAGGATCGCCAGCAGCAGCAGGGCCACGATGTTGGTGATCTTGATCATCGGGTTCACGGCAGGACCCGCCGTGTCCTTGTAGGGATCGCCGACGGTATCGCCTGTGACCGCCGACTTGTGGGCATCACTGCCCTTGCCGCCGAAATGGCCGTCCTCGATGTACTTCTTGGCGTTATCCCAGGCGCCGCCGCCCGAGGTCATCGAGATCGCGACGAACAGTCCCGTCACGATCACGCCGAGCAGCATCGCGCCCACCGCCGAGAACGCCGCCGACTTGCCCACCGCGCCGCCGCCTGCGATTGCGTAAATCACGAAATAGACGACGATCGGCGACAGCACCGGAAGCAGCGAGGGGATGATCATCTCCTTGATCGCCGCCTTGGTCAGCAGGTCGACCGCCTTGCCGTAGTCAGGCTTGTCGGTGCCCTGCATGATGCCCGGCTTCTCGCGGAACTGGCGTCGCACCTCCTCGACGATCGCACTCGCCGCACGGCCGACGGCGGTCATGCCCATCGCGCCGAACAGATACGGCAAGAGGCCGCCGAACAGCAGGCCCACCACGACGTAAGGATTGTTCAGCGAAAAGTCCGGATTGACGCCGGCGAAGTACGGATGCTGCGCAGAGCGGGCCACGAAGTACTTGAGGTCCTCGTTATAGGCTGCGAACAGCACGAGAGCACCGAGACCGGCGGATCCGATCGCGTAACCCTTGGTCACCGCCTTGGTGGTGTTGCCGACCGCATCGAGCGCGTCGGTCGATTTGCGCACCTCCTTGGGCAGTCCCGCCATCTCGGCGATGCCGCCGGCATTGTCGGTGACGGGACCGAAGGCGTCGAGGGCGACGATCATGCCGGCCAGCGCCAGCATGGTGGCGGTGGCAATGGCGATGCCGAACAGCCCGGCGAGGCTGTGGGTGACCAGGATGCCGGCGATGATGACGATCGCCGGCAACGCGGTCGCTTCCATCGAGATGGCGAGGCCCTGGATCACGTTGGTGCCGTGGCCCGTGACCGAGGACTGGGCGATCGACTTCACCGGACGATAGTCGGTCCCCGTGTAGTATTCGGTGATCCAGATGATCAGGGCGGTGACGATGAGACCGACCACGCCGCACTCGAACAGCGCCAGCCCGGTATAGTTCACGCCCTCGAGCTTGCCGAAGCCGATCAGGTAGTAGATCACCAGCGCAATGCCGATCAGCGACAGCAGGCCGGTGACGATCAGGCCCTTGTAGAGTGCGCCCATGATCGACTGGCTCGGCCCGAGCTTGACGAAAAAGGTGCCGATGATCGAGGTGATGATGCAGATGCCGCCGATCGCGAGCGGCAGCGTCATCATGCTGGCGAGGATCGGCGTCTTGGCGAAGAAGATCGCCGCGAGCACCATGGTGGCGACCGCGGTCACCGCATAGGTCTCGAACAGGTCGGCGGCCATGCCGGCGCAGTCGCCGACATTGTCGCCGACGTTGTCGGCGATGGT
>NZ_JAEMSD010000033.1:0-19055 GCF_016462955.1 Bradyrhizobium sp.
TCAGCTTCGAGACAGAGCCCTTGCCCGCGGTGATCGGGCTCGATGCAGCGCGACGCGACGATGCGCCAGTCGTGTTCGAGAAGAAGAACCGCAAGCGTGCCGGCAACGTGTCGGAGGGCGCCGGCGGCGCTCCGGTGTCGTGGAAGGGCAATGTGCGCGGGCCTTCGGCGCCGTTCTCGCAAAAGGCCAAGCAGGCCAAGAGCTGGCTCGACGAGGCGCGGGCGCAACGCAATCCGCTGTTGGTCGAGGAAACCTTCCGCGTCTCGACGCAACAGCACGCAAGCCTCGAACCACATGCCGCCGTGGCCAGGTTCGATGGCGATCAGCTGATTGTGCACATCTCGACCCAGGCCGTTCACGAGAACATGGAGAAGATCGCCAAGCGTTACGGCCTTCCGCACGACAAGGTGCGTGTGATCGCCGATCACGTCGGCGGCGGATTTGGATCCAAGGGCAGCGTTGGGGTGGAAACCATCGCCGCGATCGAGCTTGCGCGCGCCGCGAAGGCGCCGGTGCGTGTCGCGTTCGATCGTGAAGAGGAGCTTTCCGTCGCCGGCTATCGTCCGGCCGCCGAGCTGAAGCTGTCCCTGCTGCCCTCGGCGGAAGGCCGCCTCAAGGCGCTGTCGCTGACCGCCCATGCCGATACCGGCGCCGCCGTGAATTCGCTGATCGCGGGCCTCGCGCGGCTGATCTATCCGGCCGAGGCAAAGGAGCTCGTCGACTTCGACGTGCTCAGCAATTTGCCGCCCGGCGCGCCGTTCCGCGGCCCCGGCGGTCCGCCGATGTCGTTTGCGCTGGAGCAGGCGGTCGACGAAGCGGCGCTGCGCATGAAGGTCGATCCGATTGCCCTGCGCAAGCGCTGGGACCCCGATCCCAACCGTCAGCGATTGTACGACTGGGCTGCCGGCCTCGACGTCTGGAAGAACCGCAAGCCGGCGGCATCGCAGACCGGCCGCTACCGGCGCGGCGTCGGCGTCGCCACCGGCTACTGGCTCTATCTCTGGCAGACGGGCTCCTCGGTCGAACTCGCGGTCAAGGGCGGCCGCCTCGTCGCAAGCTGCGCGGTCCAGGATATCGGCACGGGCACGCGCAGCGTGATCGCGAACACCGTCGCCAAGGCGTTCGATCTCGAGCCGCAGGACGTGGACGTGCGCATCGGCCGCTCCAACCTGCCGCGAGGGCCGGGCTCCGGCGGTAGCCGCGTCACCGCCTCGGTGGTGCCGCCGACCTTGCTCGCCATCGACAAGCTGAAAGCGGAAATCAAGCGCACCGCGTCTCGCACACCTGCTCCGGGATCGAACGCGCCGTGGCGCGAGATGATCGCGGCTTCCCCCGATATCGCCGTGTCGGCGAGACGCCAGGAGGACGGCAAGCCGCCGCCCGGCGTCAGGCCCGCGCTGCACGAGGCGGGCATCATGGGCCGGGTGTTCGGTTGGGTGCTGCGTCTGATGAACCACATGGTGGTCGGCGCCGGCGTGCCGAGCTCGGTGCAGGTGATGGAGGTCGAGGTCGATACCTGGCTCGGCCATGTGCGCGTGCTCAACGCCTATACGGGCCTCGCGATCGGCAAGCTCGCCGCGCCGACGCTGGCGCGAAGCCAGGCCGCGGGCGCGGTGATCCAGGGCATCGGCTACGCACTCTATGAGGCGCGGGAGACCGATCCTTCGAGCGGCCACATCCTGAGCGGCAGCATGGAGGATTACCGCATTCCGGGGATGGCCGACATGCCGAAACTGGAGGTGCATTTCGACGAGGCCGGTTTCGAGCATGTGCCGGGCGGCAGCGTCGGCATCGGCGAAGTCGCGACCGTGCCGACCGCGCCCGCGATCGCCAACGCGATCCGCGATGCGATCGGCGTGAGGCTGACCGAAATTCCGTTCCGGCCCGATCGCCTCGTGGCCGCGCTGAAAGGGAGGGATGCAGCATGAGCGTCGCCGTCATGACTGCCAAGCCCACTGCCACGCCCACGCCTGAATTCCGCGCCGGAGGCACCGACTTCAGCGAACGCCGCCGCAGCGGCGTGTCGCAGGGAGCGTTGATCGACATCTCGGCCACCGGCGACACGACGATCACCTGGGGCGCAGACGGAGCAGCCCGCATCGGCGCGCTGACCACTATCGCCACGATCGCGACCGACGCGCGCATCGCCGCTGCCTATCCCGGACTTGCGGCGAGCGCGCAAGGACTCGCCACGCCGCAGGTGCGTCACGTGGCAACGCTCGGCGGCAATCTCGCGCAGCGGTCACGCTGCTGGTATTTCCGCCGGGCCGACATCGATTGCCTGAAGAAAGGCGGCAGCACTTGCCCTGCCCGCTCCGGCAATCATCTCTATGGCGTTGCCTTCGATCTCGGCGACTGCGTCGCGCCGCATCCCTCGACCATGGCGGCGGCTCTGCTCGCCTATGATGCGACCATCACCACGGACCGGCGCAGCGGACCGACGATTGCCGGCCTGCTCGGCGACGGCTCGGTCTCGCACGCCGATCATACGCTGGCAGCCGGCGAGATGATCGAGCGCATTGCGCTTCCGGCTCCGCTTCAAGGCGAGCGCGCTGCCTACAAGCGCGCGATCAGCCGGACCCATGCGGAGTGGCCGCTGGTGGAGCTCTGCGCCCGCGTCGTGATTGCCGGCGGCAAGTTCGAGCTCGTGCGTGTCGCTGCAGGCGGCGTCGCGCCCGTGCCGCTTCGGCTTACCGCCGTGGAAGTTCAGCTCAGCGGCAAGATGGCCAACTCGGCGTCGATCGCAGAAGCGGCGAAAGCGGCGACCTCAGGTGCCAAACCGTTGCCGATGACGGCCTACAAGCTCGATCTTCTGCAAGGGCTGGTGCGCGACGTGCTGGAGCGGCTTTCGGATTAGCTGGTCGCGCACGCGGGCATCCTCACACGTTGCGTGTTCCAATGATCTCGGCGCGGCGCGGCGAAGCTCAACGTCCGAACGCTTTCCGCTTCAGCGCGTTGCGGGGATCAGCGCCCGGATGATCTCCGGCTTCCAGGATTGGCGCGCGGTGTCGAAGGCCGCGAAGTCGTGGTCGAACTGCCAATAGGCCCAGGCCCAGCCAAGCCGCTCCGCATGTCGTGCCATGAATGAGAGATATCTGGTGCGGGCTTCGGCTGGGGCGGCCTCATACACGCCGAACTCGCCGAGATAGATCGGGCGCCTTTCCCGTTCCGACCAGATGCGCATCTTCTCGAAATCGGCGCGCGCCTTTCGCTCGTCCTCCGGCGTGCCCCAATCGAGCGGCCCCACCCGCGAAAAGATTTCAGACCACGGCGCGCCCTGATGGGTGAAGCGCAGCGGCGAGTAATAGTGAAACGTCACGATCAGGTTTCTGTCGTCCGGCGGCAGGGCCAGCTCCTCGACCGGCATCTCGTCGACGTTGAGGATGGCGGCAATGACGGTCCGCGTGGGGTTGGTGGCGCGGATGATGCCGAGGCACTCGTTCAGCAGAGTGTTCCAGGCGGCGGACGTCATCTGCCCGCCCGGCTCGTTGAGCACCTCGAAGACGAGCTTGGGATATTTTCCGGCATAGCGCTCGGCGATCTGCCTCCAGAACGCTTTCAGCTTCTCGGCGCATCCGGGCACGTCCTGCTGGCAGACATGCGTATCGTGCTCGTCGAGGACCGGGATGAGGTTCCGGGCCAGCACCTCCTCGATCACGGCATCGAGCCGCCTGAGGACGATTTCATCCAGCTGATTGCCGGCACCCATGAACTTGAAGCCGAAGAAATTGATCCGGACGTGCGAGAAGCCGGCCCTTTTGATCGCAGTGAGGTTGTCCAGACGAAACGGTGCGTTGCGGCCTCCCTCCCAGATGCCGTCATAACCGAGGATGTTGATGCCGCGCTTCAGTTTCGGGGGAGCGGGCGCGGTGCCCTGCCCGGCTGCCTCGGCCGGGGAGAAGAGCGCAAGCAGCGAGATCGCCAGCGCGAGGACGAAAATGACCGGCCGACGGGCGCAGATCGCCTTCATCCTGCGTGCTCCATCAGTGCAGGGCTCGCTTTCGGTACCGGCCTGCACACGGCGAAGAAGAATGCGACGAGCAGCACCGAGGTGAACATCGTCGAACGAAGGAACATCGTCTCCGTGAAATTCGACTGAAAGCTCAGGACGACAAACCCGATGATGAGCGCGCAGTGGGAACGATCGATCGATCGGGTCGCGATCAGATACAGGACCTTCTGCGAGAACAGACAGACGCTGGCGACGAACAGGACATAGCCGAGAAACCCCGTTTCGATCGCCACCGCGATGTAACCGCTGTGGTAATTGTCCAGCACCCAGCCATGGCTCTGGTTGAAATAGTCGTAGATCGCAGGGCGCGTCCAGAAGCCGTTGATGCCGAAGCCCAGCAGCGGCGCATCGTTGAAATGGCCGATGGCGTACTGCCAGATGAAGGTCCGCTCGGTCAGATTGATGGTCTGCTCGCCGAGATGGATGGAATCGTAGCCCGTCACATAGAAATACAGGAACAGCAGGGCGGCCAGCACGCACATGACGACCGGCAGCACCGCGTAGACTTTCATGCAGCGGATCGACCACATCGAGGTCACGAGCAGTGCACAAGCCGCAATGGCAACGGCGCCGGCGCCGCGGGATTCCGAGGCGATGACGCATGTCGAGGCCAGGAGAAAGGTCGCGAGGAAGACGAACCAGCCCTGGCCCGTCATCTTCTGATAGCAGGCAAAGAACATCAGATAGGCGCTGATGAAGCCCAGCGTCTGCTTGGATTCGTAGATCCCCTGCCACTGGCCGTTGTGCATCCAGCTCTGGTCCACGCCGATCTCGGGCACGAAGACCGCACACAGGGCCGAGGCAGCGACCAGGATGAAGAGCCCCAGCGCGGTCGATCCGACGATCTCGTCGATGTCGATGCGCGCGGCGAGGCAGTACGCACCGAAGGTCGTCACCGCGAGCGCCGCGCTCTTCATGAACGCTGCGGCGCCAAAGCCGGCCCAGAGCACCGACATGATCGCGAGTGCATAGAATGCGACCAGCGCGATGAGATCGGGGTTGGGCTGCAGTCTCAGGCGTGGACGCACGAACGCACTGGCGTAGATCAGGACGGCCCACATCAGGAGCGCAACGGCCTGTTGCACGAAGCTCCATTGAGCAGGCAGCAAGGCGGGATGGAGGACGCCCATCGACGCGATCACGTTGACGGTGATCGAGCCGCGGATCACCCCTCTGGCAAGCTTTTCGACGCCGGCGGGGCGCGCAGCCGCGATCGCGCTCTCGTATGCCTCGGAATCCGCGACGCTGTGCAGGCTGGCCATCGGCTGACCTTCCTGATGCACGGTTAATATTTTGCTTAATGCCCATCGCGACCACCTTGGCGCGGGGCGAGCATTCCCAGGGCTCTAGGTTTATCCGATGGTTACGCCGCGGTCGCCGGCGGCAGCGCCAGCACAGAATAGATCGCCTGGGCATCGCGTGAGGCGCGGAGCTTCTTGGCGATGTCCTGGTCGCGCAGCAGGCGGGCGATGCGGGCGAGCGCCTTGAGATGGTCGGCGCCGGCGCCTTCGGGGGCGAGCAGCAGGAAGACGAGATCGACCGGCTGGCCGTCCATGGCTTCGAAATCGATCGGGCGATCAAGCCGAGCGAACAGGCCGAAGATCTTTTCCAGCTTGGGTAGCTTCCCGTGGGGAATGGCGACGCCATAGCCGACCGCGGTGGTGCCGAGCTTCTCGCGCTGGAGCAGGACCTCGAACACCGCGCGCTCGTTCTGCCCGGTCAGCTCGGCGGCCTTGGCCGCGAGCTCCTGCAAAGCCTGCTTCTTGCTGTTGACTTTCAATGCCGGGAGAATCGCCTCGGGTGCGACCAGATCGGTAATCGGCATGGAGGCTTTCCGAGGTGAATTAAACCGTCAGGTTCCGATTTGGCCAGCTTGATAGACCAAGCTGGGCCGGCGTCAATAACATGAAGCAGGAGGGGGACTTAGCGCCAAGGTCCTGCCAAGTGCAGATGTGGGGGGCTTCTACTCCAACGCAATCCCGGTGCCAACTCCCGCATGCGTCTTTGCCCCCGTCATTGTTAAGAACCGGGAAGGTACGGCGCCGGCGGCCCTAGCCGCCCGCCTGGCCGTCCGCTTTCGCCCCCGGCGGGTCGATCCAGCCCACATTGCCGTCCGCCCGGCGGTAAATGATGTTCACCCGGCCGGACGAGCCGTGCTGAAACACCAGACAGGGGGCACCGCTGAGGTCGAGTTCCATGACCGCTTCGCTGACCGAGAGCTGCTTCAGGGAGGTGGTTTGCTCGGCGATGATGACGGGACTGTAGCCGGCGGCGTCCTCTTCGTCCTCGCCCGGCGCTTCCAGCACATAGCTGGTGGCGTCGAGCGCAGCCATCGCCTCGGAGGCGGCATGAGCCTTGCGCGCAGAGCGGTCCTTGAGCCGGTTCTTGTAGCGACGCAGCCGCTTCTCGATCATCACCAGCGCCTGGTCGGCGCTGGCATAGGCATCCGGCGCGTTCGAATCGGCCTCGAGCGTGATGCCGGAATCCAGATGCAGCGAGCAGTCTGTGCGGAAACCTAAGCCATCCTTGCTGAGCGTGATGTGGCCGGAATAGTTGCCGTCGAAATACTTGCGCAACACCTCGTCGGTGCGCTCGGCAACGCGGCCGCGCAGTGCCTCGCCGACGCTGATGCTCTTTCCCGAAACCCGGAGAGTCATTTGATGCCTCGCTTGGTTGATTGCCTAGCTTGGATCGATCGCGAAAGGGAGATGAGAGTAGCGCGATTTCGCGCCAGCGCAATCAGGCCGGCTCGGTGTTGCGCGAGCGATCAGACAATGCGGTGGAGAGGACGTTACCAAGAGCGCTCTGCTTGTCGCGGCGGCGTTGCACCGAGGAGGGTATGCGCATGGCTTCGCGGTACTTCGCGACCGTGCGGCGGGCAATATCAATGCCCGAGGCGCGCAAGCGTTCCACGATGGTGTCGTCCGACAGGATCGCGGAGGGCTCCTCGGAATCGATCAGCTGCTTGATATGATGACGCACCGCTTCGGCCGAATGCGCCTCGCCGCCGTCGGCCGAGGCGATCGAGGCCGTGAAGAAATATTTCAGCTCGAACGTGCCGCGGTTGGTGGCCATGTATTTGTTGGCGGTGACGCGCGACACCGTGGATTCATGCATTTGGATGGCGTCGGCGACGGCCTTCAGGTTCAGCGGCCGCAGATGCGCGACGCCGTGGGTGAAGAAGCCGTCCTGCTGGCGCACGATCTCGGTCGCGACTTTCAGGATGGTGCGGGCGCGCTGGTCGAGCGCGCGCACCAGCCAGGTCGCGTTCTGGAGCGCGTCGGTGAAATAGGACTTGTCGCCGTCCTTGCCGACTTTCTTCGACAGCTCGGAATAGTAGGTCTGGTTGACGAGCACGCGCGGCAAGGTGTCGCTGTTCAGCTCGACATGCCAGCCGCCATCGGGACCCGGGCGGACATAGACGTCGGGCACCATGGCCTGCAGGCGCGCCGAGCCGAACTTCATGCCGGGCTTCGGATTGAGGCGGCGGATCTCGCCGATCATGTCGGCGATGTCCTCGTCATCGACGCCGCAGAGCTTGCGCAAGGACGCGATGTCGCGCCTGGCGAGGAGATCGAGATGCTCGACCAGCGCCTGCATCGCCGGGTCGTAACGATCGAGCTCGCGCAGCTGGATCGCCAGGCATTCGCTCAAGGAGCGCGCGCAGACGCCGGGCGGATCGAATTTCTGCAGCACGGCGAGGACGGCCTCGACGTCCTGTTGCGAGGCGCCGAGCCTCTCGGCGGCCTGGCCAAGATCGGGCGGCAGATAGCCGGCCTCGTCGACGAGGTCGATCAGATACTGGCCGATCATGCGCTGGGCGGGCGCGGTGAAGGCGACCGACAGCTGCTCGGAGAGATGGCCCGACAGCGTTGTCTCGGCCGCGACAAAGGCCTCCAGATTGTAGTCTTCGTCACCGGAGGCGCCGCCGCCCCATTCGGTATAGGTGGTCGGCGCGGCATCCTGGGCGTTACGTGCCGCAGCCTCGGCCGGCTCTTCGGAGAAGACGTTGTCGAGGCCGGTGTCCAGGGTCTGCTCGATCTCGGCGCGGGTGCCGAGATCCTTGCTCATCCATTCGTCCTGGCCCGGCTCGAAGCCGTCGGCGCTGCCGCCGAAGCCGTCCTCGCCCTGACCATCGTCCCCCTCGGAATCGCTATAATTTCCCACCTCGGCGGGAGCTTCCCCGACCGGGCCCTCGTCACTGGCCCGTTCCAGCAGCGGGTTCCGCTCTAGCTCTTCTTCCACGAAGGTGGTGAGATCCAGGTTGGACAATTGCAGCAGCTTGATGGCCTGCATCAGCTGCGGCGTCATCACCAGCGACTGCGACTGCCGGAACTCTAGTCTCTGCGTAAGCGCCATGAAGCAAGAACCGTTCCCAAAATTGGTCCGATTTTTGCTTATCCTAGTCTGAGCCCGATGTACACGTCTTGACGAAACGCAAAAACGGGCTAGAGGCGGAATTCCTCGCCAAGGTAAAGGCGGCGCACATCCGGATCTGCAACGATCTCATCCGGAGTTCCCTCGGTCAAGATTTCCCCGGCATAGACGATATAGGCACGGTCGGTGAGGCCGAGCGTCTCGCGGACATTGTGGTCGGTGATGAGCACGCCGATGCCGCGATTGGTGAGATGGCGCACGAGATCCTGGATGTCGCCGACCGCAATCGGGTCGATGCCTGCGAAGGGCTCGTCGAGCAGCATGTAGTTCGGCCGCGTCGCCAGCGCGCGCGCGATCTCGACGCGGCGGCGCTCGCCGCCCGACAGCGCGATCGACGGCGATTTGCGCAGGCGCGTGATGTTGAACTCGTCGAGCAGCGAGTCGAGCTGCTGCTCGCGCTTCTTGCGCGATGGCTCGACCACTTCGAGCACGGCGCGGATGTTCTGCTCGACGGTGAGGCCGCGGAAGATCGAGGCTTCCTGCGGCAGATAGCCGATGCCGAGCCGCGCGCGCTGATACATCGGCAGCTTGGTGACGTCATGGCCGTCGAGTTCGATCGCGCCACGATCGGCCTTGATCAGGCCGGTGATCATGTAGAACACGGTGGTCTTGCCGGCGCCGTTGGGGCCGAGCAGACCGACCGCTTCGCCGCGGCGCACATAGATGCTGACGCCGCGCACCACCTGGCGGCTTCCGAAGGCCTTTTCCACGCTATGCACAGCCAGGAAGCCGGGCCGCTTCAGCAGCTGCGGGCCGCCGGCGCCATTGGAGGCGGCCGCGCTCCGGACAGGGTGGCCGGCCTGCGGACGCGCCCCAACCTGGTAGTCGGCCTCATAGCCGGCCTGGAACTGATCAGGAGCGCGCATCGACTGGTCCCGGGCGATCGGCGGCCCATCCCTGACGGGACTGGGCACGAGGCCGCCGACGCCGTCACCGAGCGCGGTGATGTCCCGGCGCGCAAATCCTGGCCGGCCGCGCTTGGCGGGGCGCCGACGGAACATGCTGAAGAGATCGACCATCCCGCCTTCCAGCCTTGCGCGGTTCTCGCGCAGTTCTTGCCCGATGCTCACGCGATCGGCCGCCCCGGCGCGATTCGCCGGTGCAGCATGAGTGAAGGGATGTCTCATGCCCAGTGAAACACGCCCGAAAAGCGGCGAACCCCGCATCAAAGCCCTCCGCGCTAGATACAGTCTCGCCGGGCAAGCTTCAACCTCGGATCGGTCGCGCCCGAGGCAAGTACCTGAATTTACTTTTGTTTATTTGAGCCGGGGAGCTGCAGGGGCGGCGCCGCGCTGGGTTTAGCCCCCTGACCACACTCGCTGCCAGCGCCCTGCGGCAGCAGGACCTGGACCCGGCCGGTGTCGGATTCCACGCGCGACACCCCGGTCGTCATGTCCACGGTGAGCCGGTCGCCGCGCATGACATTCTTGCACTGCGTCAGGACCACCTGGCTGCCGCCGCCGCCGAGCATGGTGATGAGGTTGGTCCTGGTGTCGAACACGGCGGTTTCGCCGGTGACCACCTGCTCCTTCTGGGTGACCACGACGTTGCCCCGGGCCTCCAGCCGCTTGATCGAGGAGCTGCCGCCCGGACCCGGCTGCGCCGACTGCATCGGCGCGGATTTCGCGCCCTTCGCCGCAGGCTGCGGCGCGGCCGGCTTGTCGCCGCCGCCCGACTCGTAGAACACCACCAGCGTCTTGGAGGTCATGGTGGTGTCGCCCTGCACGACCTTCACATTGCCGGCGAAGGTCGCCTCCTTCTTCTTGTCGCGCATCTCGAGCGAGGCAGCCTCGATCTGGATCGGCTGATCGCGGTTCTGCGAGAAGCCCTGCATCGCGTTGGGCACGCCCTGCATCGTGCTCTGGGCGACGGCAGCTCCCGTGACGAGCAGCGCGAGACCTGCGGCGAGCACGGCCTTGCTGGCGACAGCGTCGCGCGTAAAACACTTCATCATGAAAATCACTTCGAATTGGCAGACTTGTTCTGAGGCGTGCGTGTCTTTGCCGGCTGCGCGGACTCGGGTGCTGCAGGCTGAGTTGCGGCGGGGTCGTCCAGCTTGTCGAGGTACATCACCACATTGCCCTCGAAGCGGATAACGTCGCCGCCTTCGGTAATTCGCAGGCGATCCGCGCTGAGCGTTCCGTTGGTCAGCTTGACGTCGACGCGCTCCTCGGAGGTGACCACACCCTTGTTCATGTCGACGAAGGCCGAGTTCAGCCGCGCCTCATAACCGCTCGAGGTGCGCAGGAAGATGTCCTTGCGCAGCTCGAGCTGCTGCTGCTTGTTGTCGAAGCGCCCGGTGCGGGCGTCGAGCAGCAGGGTCGATTGATCCTCCATCAACACCTTCGCGCGCAGGTCATTGAGATCGACGTGATCGGGATCGGTGATGTCCTGCGTCGCGGTCTTGGCCCAGAGCTCGTAGGGCCGCTGGTCCGGCGTGTAACCGGAGAGGTGCGGCGATTCCATCGTGATCTTGGTGCCCGACACCACCATGTTCTCGACGGTGAGCGGCAGCTCCCGGATCCTGAACTTGTTAAAGAAGGCCACGTAGATGATCACGGCCATGGCCACGACCACCGTCGCCGGGACCGAGACCCGCAGAATCCGCACCAGGCGGCTGTGGCGCGCCGCGCTGGCAAACTTCGCCGCAAGCGCGGCGTCGTAGGTGGGATTGTGGGCCGAATTCACCTGAGCTCCTGAGGTGTCGCTCGCCAAGCTGGGTTGCAGGGCGCCCATTGTATCCGGCGCCGCCCAAATATGCAGCCGGCGACAGGCCGTTACGAAAGTGACCGAAACGGGGCGGCGACCTCGGGCTAACGGCCGCGCCGGGCGTTCAGGAATGCGCGAAAATGTCCTCTTCCGCCCAGCCCTGGAGGTCGAGCAGGGCGCGGGTCGGCAGGAAATCGAAACAGGACCTGGCCAATTGCGTGCGGCCTTCCCGGACCAGCATGGCGTCAAGCCGCTCGCGCAGGGCATGCAGATGCAGCACATCCGAGGCGGCATAGGCGAGCTGCGGCTCGGTGAGGCTGTCGGAGCCCCAATCGCTGGACTGCTGCTGCTTGGAGAGGTCGACATTGAGCACCTCGCGCACGAGGTCTTTCAGCCCGTGGCGGTCGGTGTAGGTGCGGGTCAGGCGCGAGGCGATCTTGGTGCAATAGATCGGTCCGGTCATGACGCCGAAGGTCTGGTACAGCACCGCGACGTCGAACCGCGCGAAGTGGAAGATCTTGGTGTTGGCCGGATTGGCCAGCAGCGCCTTCAGGTTCGGCGCGTCGGTGTGCCCCTTCGGGATCTGCACCACGTCGGCGCTGCCGTCGCCGGGCGAAAGCTGCACCACGCAGAGCCGGTCGCGGTGCGGGTTCAGCCCCATCGTCTCGGTATCGATCGCCACCGCTCCGGTGTAGCGCGTGAGGTCGGGCAGGTCGCCGCGGTGCAGGCGTACGGTCATGGCGGGTCAAAACCTCGGGTCGAATCGGTTAGATCGGCACAATAGCGAATTCGGATTGCCCGCGGTGTAGCCATTGCCGGCGAGGCACGCAAGCAAGGTTGCGCGAGGGAGGGAGGACGCCCCGGCGGGCGGTTGTTGCCGGGATCCCACAACCCGGCACAGTCTTCCCAATCCAGCCCAATCTCTGCCATCCGCCCGTGGACATCGTGCGGGCCGTCCCCATCTGCCAGTCTTGCGCGTTACCTCCCACTCGTCCTGAATCAGGTGCCAATGACCGAACAGACGCTCGTAGCGCCCGTCAACGACCCACAAGACCGCCAGTTCTCGCGCTACCAGGTGATCCTCATCGCGCTGCTGGCGCTGACGCAATTCACGATCATCCTCGATTTCATCATCATGTCGCCGCTCGGCGCCATCCTGATGCCCGCGCTCGGCATCACGGCCGCACAGTTCGGCATCGCCGTCTCGGCCTATGCGTTCAGCGCCGGACTCTCGGGCATTCTCGCCGCCGGCTTCGCCGATCGCTTCGATCGCAAGCGCCTCCTGCTTTTCTTCTATGTCGGCTTCACGCTCGGCACCCTGCTCTGCGCGATGGCGCCAAACTATCATGTGCTGCTGCTCGGCCGGATCGTCACCGGATTGTTCGGCGGCGTGATCGGCGCGGTCGTGCTCGCCATCATCACCGACCTGTTCCCGCTGCATCAGCGCGGCCGCGTGATGGGCTTCATCCAGACCGCGTTCGCCGCGAGCCAGGTGCTCGGCATTCCCTTCGGGCTGTTTCTCGCCAATCACTGGAGCTGGCATGTCTGCTTCGTTGCGATCGTCGTGCTGTCGATCGTCACGATCGCCATCATCGCCTTCATCATGGAGCCGGTCGACGCGCATCTTAAGCTGAAGCAGGACAGAAACCCGTTCCACCATCTGGTCGCGACCGTGTTCGAGCCGCGCTATACGCTGGCTTTCGCCGTCACGACCTTGCTGGCGACCGGCGGCTACATGCTGATGCCGTTCTCCAGCGCCTACACCGTGCACAATCTCGGCATCGAGATCACGCATCTGCCGACGATCTATCTCGTCTCCGGCCTGTTCAGCATCGTCACGGGGCCACTGGTTGGCCGTGCCAGCGACGCCTTCGGCAAATATCCGACCTTCGTGTTCGGCTGCCTGATGACCGTCGTCATGGTGCTGATCTACACCCATCTCGGCCACGTCTCGCTCGCGACCGCGATCCTCGTCAACGTGCTGATGTTCGTCGGCATCTTCTCGCGCATGATCCCGTCACAGGCGCTGATGACGGCGATCCCTGACCAGAGCCAGCGCGGCTCCTTTAGCGCCGTCAGCGCCTCGCTGCAGCAGCTCTCCGGCGGCCTCGGCGCGGTGCTCGCCGCCGCGATCATCGCGCAAGGCGCGGACGGCGCGCTGCTGCATTTCGACCGCATCGGCTACGTCGTGGTGGGGACGACCATCATCACGCTGGTGATGATGTATTTCGTGCAGAAGGCGGTGGCGGAACGGGTGGGGAAGCAGGTGGTGTGAGGGACCACGTTCGGGTGAACCCACGCCGGACCTACGATGACCAAGGTTGCATCGATGCGCCGAACGGAGATCTTCAGTGAAGTTCAAACTTGCCGCCGCGATCCTCGCCGCAAGCCTCCCGCTGGCATCGATGGCTTTCGCCCAAGACCCTGCCCAAAGCACCGCGCCAGCCGACCTTGCCGTGATCGATGCCTGCCTGAAGAAGGTGGAGAAAACCGGCGGTTTCGGCAGCGCCTGCGTCGGGCTCGTCGCCGACCCCTGCATCAAGGCGGCAGAGGGCGCGAATGACGATGTCGCCAGATGGAAGGCCTGCGCGGCGCGCGAACTCGCCGTCTGGACGCAGAAAACCAGTGAGGCGCTGAAGAAGGTTCAGGCCGGCGGGTTCGCCGACGCGATCAAGGCGGTCAATGACTCGCAGAAAGCTTTCGCCACGTCGCGTGATCGCCTCTGCGCGGTCTTCGACAACGTCGACCCCGGCATGTACCGGGGCGGCGCGAGCTACTGCCGCCTCCGCGAGACCGCGAACCGCTCGCTGAGCCTGATCAAGCTCGGCGCGGCGGTCAACGAGCACTGAGGCCTCGTAAGGAGGCTCGGGGTCACCGGCCTTGCCGGCATCTTCGGCGTGGCGACGACGGCGATTCGGCCCGCCATGAGCGCTGTGCCTCGGTGTCGTGGACCGGTCAGCGGCTCGATGTCCTGCGGATGAGCGATTTCGATCGCTTGAGCAGGGGGTGGTGCCCAGGCAAGGACTCGAACCTTCACGGCCGTTAAGCCACTGGCACCTGAAGCCAGCGCGGCTATTCAGCGCCGTCAACGCCTCGCTGCAGCAGTTCTCCTGCGGCTTCGGCTCGGTACTCACCGGATCATCGCGCAAGGCGCAGCGCTGATCCATTCCGACCGGATCGGCTACGTCGTCGTGACCACGACGATCGTCACGCTGGTGATGATGTATTTTCGTGCAGAAGGCGGTGGCGGAGCGGACGGGGAAGCGGTTGGCTTGAGGGGCGGATGACCCCGCTCGACGCAATAAGGTTCTCAAACTCGAAAAACGCAGCGTGCTAGCTCCTGCTGCATATACTGCACACTATGTGTCAACCATCTCGTAAGCCCGGCAAGGTCGGGGGGCATGTTCATATGCTGACCATGGACGTCGGACGTTGGTGGCAACCACCATCTGGCTGCGCTGGCGAGATGCATCTTTTCGATGCTTATGGTGCGCAGAAGATCATTCAAGTCCGGCACGCGCGGCTCAGCGCCGAAATCTTCAACCGTCTCACTGTGCTCTACATTGAAATCTTCATTCTTCCTCTCGGCAAGACTTTCCAAAATGTCGATTTGCCAGTGCGGGTGGCCGGCCCCTGTAGTTTGAAAAGAAAGACCAGCGCCAGTCCAATCTCGTATTCCGGGCCATTCCAGACGAAACGCTTGGGGCTTAATAGGATCACCTAGATAGCCAAAATGCACCGTAAGGCCAAGCTGGCGGAACACAAACGGGCGCGGCCCAACTTCGATGTCCCACACCTCTTGCAGACCGAGCCATGCAAACAGATCTTTTTGTAGCGCTCGGAGGGGGACGACCCGGGCCGCGCCACCTCGATTCCGATTCACGCGCTCGCACGCAGAACCCTGTAGGCCGACCCATACCCTCTCTGCTTGAGCCTCGGCATCGATCCTAAGCTGCTGAGGATTGAACCCGAGCTGCGGCGCCAGTTGAGACGACATGGAGAGCCATCGCTGCTCGAGGGCTCCCTTGGTGGCGCGCAGTTCAATGAGCGGCGTCTTAGATATCTGCGAGGGCTGGCGTGCCATAAAGCTCCGTCACGAGTTGGGCAGTTCGTGTACGCCAGACTCGATCAGCAAGATCTATCGATCTTCCGTTTGCGGCCAGCGCTCGGACCAACTTCCCTTGCCGATCGGCAGCACTTAATTCGCGAAGGTTAGGAATTGGAATCGGGCCCACATGGCGTGAGCTAACGTCATACTGCCCCCCAGCGACATGGGGGGAATAGAGAGACAGTAGCTTGATGAATACAGACGAGTTGAAAACGGCCGTATACGCGGAGAGGATGTCCGACGTCGACAACTGTTGAGGATCGTCGTCAACCAATACTCCCTTAGGCATCCAAACATGACCCATTACAGGAATGTATTCAGCGTCAAGATCAGCTGCAAAGCCACCCTCTGCAGCGAAGAACTTTGAAATGATGCGTGGTGTCTTGTCGTAAGCATATGCGCGAGGATGCATCAGGCCCCACCAATCGGCTCGGCGGGCTCGAACGATCGATGCCCTGCGCTCCAATCTCTCTCGATTAGGCGCAAGGTATTTTGTAAAGTAAGTTGGCACGGCCCGTTTAATTTCCTGTTCGTTTGCGAACAAAGGTCCCGTCGGGCCATGAGGAAAGAAAACGCGATAC
Source organism: Bradyrhizobium sp. (assembly GCF_016462955.1). Lineage (GTDB taxonomy): Bacteria > Pseudomonadota > Alphaproteobacteria > Rhizobiales > Xanthobacteraceae > Bradyrhizobium. Next base: position 15,848 of record NZ_JAEMSD010000033.1, read on the forward strand.
GGTTTGAAAAAATGTGCGTTCTGGATCGAGTCTGACATTGTCGCCAGCCTGAAGAAATCGCGTTCCTTATTTGGAAGCCTACGCCATTCATCAAGTGTAAGCAGCAGGACCTCGTTGAGTCCCGTTTGAACACCCTGGGCGACATCAAACAAGTCGCTGATCGAGGGCAAAAAAGAGTCGTTAAGATCTCGGAGGATGCGTTCAGTACTTGGAGTTGGGAGGCGCCACGTAGGACGTCCGCGCAAAGCCGAGACGGGGACTGGAAAAAGGTTCCAGCCCTCTTCTATGACAGCATTGCTGGGTGCTTTACCGTTAAGCTTTCGCAAATATCGGAAAGCGGTGCCCGTTGCGTTTGACTCGTTTTCTGTAACTAGCGCCACGAACTCCGATGAAGGCGATTTCTTCGATTTCTGAATGACGGAACAAGCAACCTGCACCATTGCATGCGTGAAAAGGCCGAAATCACCAATGGACCCCAACAATTTGACTTGGCCAAGATCCAATACCCGTTCGCGCCATGAGCCGGCTGCCTTCAGCGAGAGCAAGCTCGACGGAAAAAGCGTCCCAACAACTCCTCCCTCTTTTACAGCCTCAAGAGCTCGAATTACGAAGGCCATACTGTAGTCTCCGCGCGATGCACTAGCGTCTGTCGCATCTCGCAGCTGTTGACGTTGCTCCGGAGTTTGAGCACCGAATGCAATGAAGGGCGGGTTCATCACGATGACGTCGGCTTGGTGTGGCATGCCGAGATCACCTAGGGCATCCCCCACTTTCAGTTTGAGTTCAACTCCGCCTTTTGGTTCCCAATCTCGTTTTGCCGCGGACAACACAAACCGTGCCATGGCGATGGCTGCACTAGATATGTCTGAGCCGACAAGCGTGAGACGGCCCTGAAAATTCATTCTTCGCAGGGCTCGATAGGCCTCATGCAAAAAAGCGCCCGAACCGCAGGAAGGATCACCCAGCGTCAGCTCCGAACGTTGACCTAAATCTGGGAGAGTATTGAAGACCTGCTCGACCAAGCTTCTCGCAAGTGCCGGAGGTGTGAAGTGAGTGCCACCTCGACTCGTCGGCTTCACCTCTGGAGCACCGATTAACCCGAATAAATCGAACCCTGTACCGCCACGCAAAAGCTCGAAGTGAGCTTCCTGGAATAGTTGTCCTCCAGCATGCCTTATCGCGAGGGCGGGATAGAGCTCCAAAAGAGAGAGCGAGCCAGATGCTTGTTCAATTTCTGCAACTGCAGCTGTCAAGCCGTTCGGGTCGAGTTTGGAAAACAGCGTCGGGCCATCGCCGGACAGCCCATAAAAGCCAGGACGTTCCGTTGCATCTTCGCGCGCGATTAGGAACGCGAGAGCCGTCGCAAAAACGTCAGTTGTCCTGATGTCCTCAACGCCAGCCTCGTGGCTCAACGCTCGGATCCGCCGAAAGAAGCCCAGAAGGTGATCAATGACAGTCTTGTTCGATCTCAAACGATCGTCATTAAGGTAGGCATAGAAGCGATCCAAACCTCGATCGACGCTATGACGGTCAAAAACACGCGGTTCGGTGGGCTTATCCCATCGAACGACGGCCACCTTTGTGGGTGTAACCGTGACGTGATGAGGAATATCGCTCGACCACGCCCATGCAGCAGGACTCGTATCCCGCCACAGCTCGTCATCCGATGAAGATAGCGCAAACGTTCCACTGCCCCCGTCAAGTAGGACGGCGTGCTCTCCGGACGGAGCTGTTTCAGCGCCATCGAATAGCGGAGCTGTCGCCAAGCCAAATTGGCTGCTCCAAAGTTGCGTCGTTGTTAACTGGCTCATCGACGCACCTCAATCGCCGCAAACAGGGGAAGCTGCGATTCGGGGGGCGCTGTTTTATCCAATGCAAGGGCGCGCAGGTGCGGATCGAGGGGAAGGGTCACATGAGCGCCCAACTCCATTTTCTCAGAAGCCCGCACCAGAACTGCATCGTTTGTGCTGGGAAACGCAATCGATGTCCCCCAAAGCGCAGGAAAGGACGATTGCCGGAATACCTCTTGACAACGCCCAATCGCCGGCCGCCACACGATTATCTCGATACCGAAGCGATCATGAAGTTCATTCAACACACGCAACGACAAAATCGTTTGCCAGGAAAACAAGGCGTGTCTGCCCCGTCCAGCCGCGGGCACGTCCGGCGCAACCACGGCGCGTCTGCCACACCACTCCCGGAGCTGATGAGCTGTCAGACCAGACAGGCGGATTGCGTCGGAGGCTTGAACAAGATTCATGATAGATGGGTACCATACCCATCATGAGTTGTGAAAGAGTTTGTTCTTAAGGCAATCGGGCAAGTTCAAAGATCAGCCATTCACGCACATAGATCCGCCGGTGCCGGTTAGTAAGCCAGCTATTCAACTCCCGAAGGGGTGCGGAACCGCCTTTGGCGTAGCAACTAAGAGTCGCCCATCCGGGAGCAGCCGACCGCATGAACCTCGGAACGGATCGGAATGGTTCGGTCGATTCCGCCGCGAGGAAGAACTTCGGAGGACTTCTAAAACGGTGATATGGCGAGAAGCGCTAGCCCAATAAGCTATGGGTTGCGTCTTGCGCATAAGCGAACAAGCGCTTGGGAGAGAGAGCGATGGTGCCCAGGAAAGGACTCGAACCTTCACGGCCGTTAAGCCACTGGCACCTGAAGCCAGCGCGTCTACCAATTCCACCACCTGGGCATGCCGTTTGGGGCACGGAGGCGGTTACTACGGTTCGGTGACGCCGTTGTCAATTCATGCGTGCGGCCGGCTTCCGGATGCCGATTGCGCATCGCAAACCGGCCCGATACAAGCCTGACACGACGCACTCTTTTCCGCAGGAACGGACCCTCCATGGCATCGAATCTGGACACGCTCGTCACGGTTTTCGGCGGATCGGGGTTTTTGGGCCGGAACGTCGTCCGGGCCCTGTGCAAGCGCGATTACCGTATCAGGGTCGCGGTACGGCGGCCGGAACTCGCCGGCTATCTGCAGCCCTCCGGCAAGGTCGGCCAGGTCCACACCGTGCAGGCGAATCTGCGCTATCCGGCCTCGGTCGAGGCGGCGCTGCGTGATTCGCATGTCGCGATCAATCTCGTGGGTGTGCTCACCGAGGGCGGCGCGCAGACCTTCGACGCCGTCCAGGCCAAGGGCGCCGAGACGATCGCCAAGGCGGCGGCCGCCGCCGGAGCCCGGCTGGTGCACGTG
>NZ_JAEMSD010000033.1:19065-26473 GCF_016462955.1 Bradyrhizobium sp.
ATGCGCAGTCGCCCTCGCGCTAGGCCCGGGCCAAGGCGGCCGGCGAGGCCGCCGTGCTCGCCGCGGTGCCCTCCGCCACGATCTTCCGCCCCTCCGTGGTGTTCGGCCCCGAGGACCAGTTCACCAACCGCTTCGCCGCGATGGCCCGGATGTTCCCTGTGCTGCCGCTGATCGGCGGCGAGACCAAGATGCAGCCGGTCTATGTCGGCGACGTCGCCACCGCGATCGCCGATGCCGTCGACGGCAAGGCCAAGCCGGGTGCGACGTACGAGCTCGGCGGGCCGGAGGTGCTCACCATGCGTGAGATCATCGAGGCCATCCTCGAGATCACCGACCGCGAGCGGCTACTGATCCCGCTGTCGTTCGGCCTCGCCCGCTTCAATGCCGCCTTCCTGCAATTCGCGCCGGGCGCGCTGAAGCTGACGCCGGACCAGGTCACGCTGCTCGAGCGCGACAATGTCGTGTCGGAGGCGGCAAAGGCCGCCGGGCTGACGCTGGAAGGCCTCGGCATCCAGGCCGATTCACTGGAGGCGATCGCCCCGCAATATCTCTGGCGCTTCCGCCCGCAGGGCCAGTTCCAGCGCATGAGCGTGTGAAGCGCCTCTTTATCAGTCGTCATGCCCGGGCTTGACCCGGGCACCCACGTCTCGCTGCAGTCGCGGATGCGCGTGGATGGCCGGGTCAAGCCCGGCCATGACGAGCCGATGGGACTGCCCAAAGCGCGATGCGATTGGGATGAATCGTGATCGCGCTTTAGTGGCCCAACGCCAGCGCGATCAGGCCGAGGGTGCCGACGATGACGCGCCACCAGGCGAACACCACAAAGCCGTGGCGGGTGACGTAGGTCAGGAACGTCTTCACCACGATGACGGCGGTGATGAAGGACACCACGAAGCCGATCGCGACGATGCCCATGTTGTCCATCGTCATCTCGGCGCGGCTCTTGTAGAAGTCGTAGGCGAACGCGCCGATCATGGTGGGAATGGCGAGGAAGAACGAGAACTCCGCCGCCGCGCGCTTGTCGGCCCCGAGCAGCATCGCCGCGACGATGCTGGCGCCGGAGCGCGACACGCCGGGGATCATCGCCACGCACTGTGCCATGCCGATATAGAGATACGTCAGAAGCGGAAACCTGGTGGCGTCATGCTCGCGCGGCTTCAGATCGAGCTTGTCGACCCAGAGCAGGATGGCGCCGCCGACGATCAGCGTGAAGCAGATGACCCAAGGATTGAACAGCAGGCTCTTGATGTACTTGCCGGCGACGAGGCCGACGACCACGGCGGGCAGAAACGCCACCAGCACGCCGATCACGAAACGGCGCGCATCCGCATCGCCGGAGAAGAAGCCGATCACGACGTCCCAGAGCTTCCGGAAATAGAGCCCGACGATCGCGAGGATCGCGCCGAGCTGGATCAGAACCGTAAACGAATCCCAGAACGGACCTTCGCCGAGATGGAAGAAACGCTCCGCGAGCAGAAGGTGGCCGGTCGAGGATACGGGAAGGAACTCGGTCACACCCTCGATGATGCCGAGGATCACTGCCCGTATTGCGTCTGACATATTTACGGTCCATTTCGGCTGGAAAAGCGGGGCTCTTCTCGCCTATTCGCCCCCATGCCGCAATCGCAAAAATGCGACATCACGCCTTGCTTCGCGGTTTTGAGGGACTAGTGTGGCGCCGCACAAACATTGATGGATTCTTAAGCACCATCACATAGTCAAAGGCTTCATGTTTACGCTGTTTCATCATCCGTTCTGTCCGCATTCGCGCTTCATCCGCCTGATCGCGGGCGAATACGGGCTCGACGTGAAGCTGGTCGAGGAACGCAGCTGGGAGCGGCGCGAGGCATTTCTGCTGCTCAACGCGGCCGGCACCACGCCCGTCCTGGTGGACGATGAACAGCCGCCGATCCCGGGCGCGGCCATCATCGCCGAATATGTCGACGAGGCCTACGGTGCCGAGATGGGCGTGAAGCGCCTGATGCCGGAGACGATCGCCGAGCGCGTCGAGGTGCGCCGGCTGATGGCCTGGTTCAACGAAAAGTTCTTCGAGGAGGTCTCGCATCCACTCGTCACCGAGCGGATCTACAAGCGCTTCATGAGCGAGGAGAACGGCGGCGGCGCGCCTTCGGCCGACGTGATGCGCGCAGCGAAAGCCAATGTGCGCTATCATCTGGCCTATATCGGCTGGCTGGCGCAGACGCGCAACTTCCTCGCCGGCGACCGGATCACTTACGCGGATCTCGCCGCCGCGGCGCATCTCTCGGCGATCGACTATCTGGGCGACGTGCCATGGAGCGAGGACGACGCAGCAAAGGCGTGGTACGCGCGGGTGAAATCCCGCCCGTCGTTCCGTCCGCTGCTGAGCGAATGGCTGGCCGGCGTGCCGGCCTCGCGGACCTACGTGGACCTGGATTTCTGATGAGGGCCGTCATGCCCGGGCTTGTCCCGGGCATCCACGTGCTTCCTGTCTCGGTGAGGACTACACAAGAACGTGGATGGCCGGGACAAGCCCGGCCATGACGACGTCGAGTGTGGACGCATTGAACAACATCGACACAGACACGGATCGGTTGCGCAACGCGCTCGAAGAGCAAGCGCGCGCGCTCGGCTTCGACTGTATCGGCATCACCGCACCGGGCACGATCGAGGCGGCCGGAAAATACTTTCTCGAATTCATCGCCTCGGGCGGCCATGGCGACATGGACTGGCTCGCGAGCCAGCCGGAGCGCCGCGTCGATCCGCGCGGACTCTGGAGCGATGTGCGCAGCGTGATCATGCTCGGCGTCAATTACGGTCCCGATTCCGATCCGCTCGCGATCCTGCAGCAGCGCACGCGCGCTGCGATCTCGGTCTATGCGCAAGGCGACGACTATCACGACCTCGTCAAGAAGCGGCTGAAGGCGCTGGCGCGCTGGCTGGTGGCGACCGCGCCGAGCGAGGTGAAGGTGTTCGTCGACACTGCGGCCGTGATGGAAAAGCCGCTGGCGCAGGCCGCGCATCTCGGATGGCAGGGCAAGCACACCAACCTCGTCTCGCGCGAGTTCGGCTCATGGCTGTTTCTTGGCGCGATCTACACCACGCTGGAGCTGCCGCGCGATGCCGCCGAGATCGATCATTGCGGCTCGTGCCGGGCCTGCCTCGACATCTGCCCGACCGCGGCATTCCCGGCGCCTTACAAGCTCGATGCACGGCGGTGCATCTCCTATCTCACCATCGAGAACAAGGGACCGATCCCGCGCGAATTCCGCAAGAGCATCGGCAATCGCATTTATGGTTGCGATGATTGCCTTGCGGCATGTCCGTGGAACAAGTTCGCGCAAGAAGGACGCGAGGCCAAGCTCGCAGCTCGTGATGAATTGCGCGCACCTTCGCTCGCTGAACTCGCGCGGCTCGACGATGCGGCGTTCCGCGCGTTGTTCACGAAGTCGCCGGTGAAGCGGATCGGCCGCGACCGCTTCTTGCGCAACGTGCTGATCGCGATCGGCAACTCCGGTGATGTGGCGCTGGCGAGCGAGGCACGACGATTGCTGGACGATGCGAGCCCGCTGGTGCGCGGGGCTGCGGTGTGGACGCTGGGGCAATTGGTGGAGCGCACCGAGTTTGATGCGATGAAGTCTGCTGCGGCGAGCAACGAGCACGACGGCAGCGTGCGTGACGAGTGGCTGGCTGCGTCCTAACTCTCCGCTGTCATGCCCCGGCTTGACCGGGGCATCCAGTACGCCGCGGCTCCTCGACTCAATCACGACTGCCTCGGCGTACTGGATCGCCCGGTCAAGCCGGGCGATGACACCTTTTGTTTGGCGAGCGCACATGCGCCTCACCACACTTGATTTCCCCTCCCAATCCCGCAATCTCGCGCGCATGACAAACATGCCTTTCTTCACCCGCGACGGCGAGACATTCCACCCGACGGAAGTTGCCAACGGCCCCTGGGATCCGAAGTCGCTGCACGGGCGCGTCATCATCGGCCTGCTCGGTTTCGCCATCGAGGAGCGCCATTCCGGCCCTGAGTTCGTGCCGGCGCGGCTTACCGTCGACATGTTTCGGCTGCCGACCATCGACAAGCCGATTGACGTGACGACGCGCCTGGTGCGCGATGGCATGCGCATACGCGTGGTTGAAGCGGAATTCTTCTCCGGCGGAGTCAGCATGGCGCGCGCCTCGTGCCAGCTGCTGCGCAAGACGCAAAATCCCGACGGAAACGTCTGGTCGCCGCCGAACTGGGACGCGCCGAAGCCGGCCGACATTCCCAAGCCCACCGATCCCAGGCTCGGCATGAACGGCAAATGGGCGACGCGGCCGATCGTCGGCCACATGGGCTCGCTCGGTCCGCGCCGGCTCTGGATGAGCGAGGTGCGCGAGCTCGTCGCGGGCGTGCCGATGACGCCGTTCGTGCATGTCGCAACCGGCGCCGATTTCGCCAGCCCGTTCGCCAATGCCGGCGACAAGGGGCTCGGCTACATCAACAGCGACGTCACGATTTATCTGCACCGCCTGCCGGTCACAGAATGGATCGGCTTCGAGGTCGTGAACCACCACGCCACCGACGGCGTCGCGATCGGCGAGTGCTGGCTCTATGACGAACAGGGCCCGATCGGCACCGCCACGGTCGCCGCGCTGGCGCAGCGCAAGCCGATGGCGAATCCGTCGAAGCGGTAGCGCGCGCCGCTCTCTCTCGGTCATTCCGGGGCGTGCGAAGCACGAGCCCGGAATCCATCGGACGGCAGAGTTGGTGGAGGAATGGATTCTCAGGTGCGCAATTGCGCACCATAGTTCGCGCTGCGCGCGCCCCCAGAATGGCAGTCAGGTAAGATGCCTCTGCATCTCCGGCCGTGCCTTGAGCTCGGCGCCCTGCTTGGCGGCGATCTTCGCGATGCGTTCCGGCGCGAATTTCAGGTCGACGAACGCCGGCGCGGTGTTGGCGACCTCGTGATAGCTCGCGATCTGTCCCCCCTTCAGCGTCATGATCGCAACGCCCTCGAACATCGCCCGCGCGCCGTTCGCTTCCGGCAGGGTCGAACGATAGCTGAAGGTGTAGCGCGCATAGAGCGTGGTGCCGTCGGTGACGGGATCATGCATGTCCCAGCGAAAATCGGTCGCCGTGCGATAGAACCAGTCGTCGATCATCGCGGCGATCTTCTCGCGGCCTGCGAAGGCGCCGTAGAACACGTCGCGATAGACGCCGTCCTCGGTGAACAGCTCGGCGAAGGCACGGCTGTTGCGCTGCTCGACCGCATCGCAGAAAGCGCGCAGCATGGCGGTTGTTGTCATTGGCGTTGCTCCCAATCGTTGTGCCCTCTCCCCTTGTGGAAGAGGGCAGCTCCGCTCGTTGACGCGCATTCACTCGGGTGAGGGTCGCTCCCGCGAGTTCAACTCTCACTTGAATTCGCGGAGAACCCCTCATCCGGCGCTTCGCGCCACTTCTCCCACAAGGGGAGAAGGAAGAAGAACAAGCTCACCCGATCTCGGCCACCGCCGCAAGAAGGCGCGCGATGTCCTGGGGGCGGGAGAGGCGGTGATCGCCGTCCTGGATCATGGTCAGAACGACGTCGTCGGCCGGCAGACGGTGCGTCAGCTTGAACGCGTGCTGCCACGGCACATCAGGATCTTTCGCGCCTTGCAGGATGCGGACAGGGCAGCCGAGATCGATGGCACTGCCGAGCACGAGGTGATTGCGGCCCTCCTCGATCAGGTTCCGCGTGATCGGATAGGGCGAGCCGTCACCGTATTCGGACGGCCGCAGCCAGACGCCCTTGGTCTCGATCTCCTTCTTCACCGCGGGCGAAAAATTCTTCCACATCAGCTCCTCGGTGAAGTCGGGCGCCGGCGCGATCAGGACGAGGCCGGCCAGCGACGCCTTGGCAGGACGTTTTTTGATCTCGCGCGCGAGCAGCAGCGCCATCCAGCCGCCCATGGAGGAGCCGACCAGGACCTGCGGGCCCTCGCAGAAACGCTCGAACACGGCAAGGCTGTCCTCGAGCCAGCGTCCGATGGTTCCATCGACGAAGTCGCCGCCGGATTCGCCGTGGCCGGAATAGTCGAACCGGACCATGGCGCGCCCGTGGTCTCGGGCCCAGTCATCCAGAGCCAGGGCCTTGCTGCCCTGCATGTCCGACTTGAAGCCGCCGAGCCAGACCAGTCCCGGCCCGTTTCCGCGGCGGCTCCGCACCGCGATCCTGCGTGCAGACGGCCCCTCGCCCACATCGATGAAGTCGAGCGCGGCCTCTGGAATGATATCGGTCATGGAACGTTTACTCTGGCTGTGCGGTTTGAGCTTAACCGGGCGGCGTGCCTGCGACGCAGCCCGATGCCGACATTGGCCCTTTGGGACGCTTGCGGAACTGAGGCAAGGTGTCTATGTCGTCAGCGTGCCCAGGCGTGGCCAAAATGCCTCGCATTTGAGGGTTTTTCGCGCCTCGCACGAGCGACTTGCTTGCCGGCAAACGCATCTTCCTTCAAGATAGCCGCTTCCTTCACAACATTGGAGAACCACCCATTCGCCGTCCTAATAAAGCTCCGCCCGCTGCCAGCAAAGACGGGCCGCGCATCAATGATGATATCCGCAATGCGCAGATCCAGCTGATCGACCAGACCGGTGACAACAAGGGCACGGTTGAGACCGTCGTTGCCATCCGGATGGCCCAGGAAGCCGGCATGGATCTGGTCGAGATTTCGCCGAATGTCAGTCCTCCGGTCTGCAAGATCATGGACTACGGCAAGTATAAGTATTCCGCTCAGAAAAAAGCCGCGGAAGCCCGCAAGCGGCAGAAGACGGTCGAGATCAAGGAGATCAAGCTCCGCCCGATGATCGACGACCATGATTACGACGTGAAGATGCGCGCGATGCAGCGGTTTTTCGAAGAGGGCGACAAGGTCAAGATCACCCTGCGCTATCGCGGCCGCGAAATGGCGCACCAGGAGATCGGCACCAAGCTGCTGGACAAGATCAAGACCGACGTCGCCGAGCTCGCCAAGGTCGAGCAGGACGCGCGGTTCGAAGGCCGCCAGGTCGTCATGGTGCTGGCGCCGCGCTGAGCGCGTCTTGTCAGGATCGAGAGTTCAACGGCCCGTCCGGATCTCCGGCGGGCCGTTTTGTTTTTGCCGAGGTGCAAGCCGCGGACGCCGCTGCACCACTCCCGCTCGCGGGAGCGGTCGACGCTCGCAGCGCGGCGGGTGAGGGCTTTCTCCTCTTTTCTCGCCCGTGGAGACACCCTCTCCCCAACCCTCCCCCCGCAGGCGGGCTATCGGATTCACACATCTCGAAAAGAGAATCTTCTTCAATGAGTTAGCTGAAGGCCGATATTGGGCACTCTCATGCGACGGAACCCAAGCAAGTGACTCGAATGACTCGCATTTCCGGATTGGCGGGCAGAAGGCTCCGACAGAGATGTGTGAACATAGTAGC
>NZ_JAEMSD010000823.1 GCF_016462955.1 Bradyrhizobium sp.
TGGTGGGGGCAGTTCTTCATGACGCAAAGGGGGCAGTTCCGGATGGCGTTTGACACCCATAGCGATTCTGCCGGAGCGATCACGGGGTGGGAGGAGCGTGGACCGCAATGGCGCGGCTTCGCCACTGAGGGCGCGAAAGAACTTTTCCGCTTCGGGCCGCCCGAGCCCGAGCGGATCTGCATTACAGAGGCGGCCATCGATGCCATGAGCCTAGCGGCGATCGATGTCCGACGCTCCGATACGCTTTATATCAGCACTGGAGGCGGCTGGTCCCCGGCGACAGATCATGCCATCCGCAATCTAGCTAAGCGCGCCAAGGTCTGCCTCGTGGCAGCGACCGACAACAATCGGCAGGGTGACGTGTATGCCGATCGCGTTCGGGCCATTGCCGGAGAAGCGAGTGCGGAATATGCGCGATTACGGCCACGCACCGATGATTGGAATGAGGATCTGAAAGCCCTGACGGCGACCCTTTGATGCGGCTTGCGAATGGGCCGGCTAGGCAGCCGTGGTCGCGCAGCGGTAAGGCCGCTGAATGAGTGAGGCCCTGATGGTTGCCGGTGAGCGGTAGAAGGAAATCGGGCAAGGAGAAAGGAAGATGAAATGGGAATGAGGCGCTGCCGCACGCCCGGCCAGCGCGTCAAGGGTGAAGCTTCGCCCGCGTTCCGCGGCCCTTGACCCGCCGGGCCTTCGATGCGGCGGGCGAGGAGGTGTGATGAAGGACTGGAGTGACGAAGAGATCAGGCGGATCGCTCGCGCTTCATTCCGGTCAGGCCAACAGGAGCCGCCGATGCACACCTCACCTATCGTTCGCAAGGTCTTCGAAGGCGTCGCGACGCGCCACGAGATGCACCGTTTGTTCAACCGCCATCGCGGCCATCCGGCCATGGCCGAGGAGGAGGCAGGGCACCTCTTCGGCGGCGAGTGGTTCGAGATCGCTGAGTCCGAGCACGAATACATGTTCGACATCCTGCCGCCGCTATGGATGCGCGCGGACATGTTCGCGATGCGTGAATTCATGACGGCAAGTGTGACAAGCATTTTCCTATCACTGTCGATCGACGGCCAGATGCGCTGGTTCCACGGTTATTGCGACCTGTCGGACAGAGCGTCACCGGAGCGGATGAAAGCGGCGATCATCGAGCGCGAGTCTCGTCCTGTCCGGGCGATGACGCGCGAAGAGCGGCTCGAGCACATCTGGTCGTGCACCCACGACGACTACCGCGGCTACGCCGGCGAGCACTGGCCTGCCGCCGTGCGCGGCCGCCGCACCGTGCTCGTCTACGCTGGCCAGCAAGGCACCGGGCTGAAGCTGCTGGACGACCTTACCGAAATGGAGATCGCAGCGAAACTGCCGGTGCAGCTCCGCCACCTGCCGGAAGCGGTCGCGGCCTAGCCGGGCCGCCCGCCCTCGGCGACCTGCGAATAGCCCGGCCCAGTGCCGGGCTTCGCAATTCGGCACCCAGCCTCCCGCCGGCTCTCCCGTCAATCCCGCAAGACCGTGCCGCCCGTTGCAGCCGCGGCGGCGACGCGGTCGCGCGCGCCCAGCAGAAGGACATTTCCAATGGCGCAGGACGACCCTTTCACGATCGACCTCTTCGGCAACACCGCCCTCTCCTCTAGCCTCGGCCTCGGCGTCACCGCCTTCGCCGCCCACTTGGACGGTGACCACGACGACAGAGCAACACCGCCAGGGCCGGCTCCCGCGGGACCGGCGCTCAAACCCGCCCGGCTGTGCGCGCCGAACGCGCGCACGCGCGGCGACAATTTCCGTCTCGCCAGCGACCGTGGCCTGGCAAAGGGCTGGAAGCAGCGCGCCCGCGACAGCGTCGCGGCCATTCGGCTCGCCGCGCAGATCGAGGCGGAGCAGCGGTCCGCCTCGCAGGACGAGCAGCGGCAGTTGATGCGC
>NZ_JAEMSD010000365.1 GCF_016462955.1 Bradyrhizobium sp.
CTGCTCGAGGTGCCGCTGGCCACCGAGGGCGTGCCGCCCTTCAATGCCCGCGTCTACGAATTGGCCCGGCGCATACCGCCCGGCAAGACCATGACCTATGGCGAGATGGCCGCCGCCCTGGGCGAGCCCGGTGGCCTCATAGGTCTTGCCGAGCAGGATCTGGGGCCCGGGCTGATGCGCATTGGCGTTGAAGACGAAGGAGCCGGGAGGGCCGAGTTGGCCCTGCCGCCCGGCAAAGGTCCAGCCGGTGATGATGCGCGCGAGCGAGGTGACGTCGCCTTGCGTGTAGCCGCCGCCGACGCCGAGCGTATGCAGCTCCATGATCTCGCGCGCCAGATTTTCGTTGAGCCCGCGCTTGCGGTTCTGCCCGGCGCGCGAATCCGGCCCGAGCGATTGCTGGTTGTCGAGGAAGAGCAGCATCGCCGGATGCTGCTCCACCGCCTTCAGCATGTCGGCGAAGCGCCCGAGCACGTGCGGCCGGATCGCCTCGCGCTCGAATGCGCCGGCCCAGATCCGCGCCAGTTCGCCCTTGCTGGCGGAAATGCAGAAATGGTTGGACCAGAACGTGACCAGACGCTCGGCGAAGCCGCATTCGGCCAGCGTGGCGCGCTGCAGTCGCGCGAGCGCCTCGGCGCGAAACGTCTTTTGAACGTTGAGCGGCTGCGGTGCGGGCTTTGCGGCTGGCGGCGCGGCCATATTCGGCTGCATGGCGTCGGGCTTCGCCGCAGTGTCGGCGGGCTTCGTCTCCGCCATCTGGCCGGTGATCTCCGCCGCAGCGTTGAGCGAGAGATTGCGGCGCAGCGCGGGCCTCTGGTCGGCCGGCACTTCGGCAGGCGCAGCAGCCCTCGCAGCCTCGCGCGCCCGCTTGACCTCGTCCTGATAGGCAAACACGGCCTGCCCGAGCTGCGGCGTCGATTGCAGGCCCGGCGCTTCCAGCAGCAAGCCGCTCGCACGCGCGAGCTCTGCCTTCACGAAGCCGCGCGGGTCGGAGCTTGCATTGACGAGATCACCCGATGCACCGCCGCGGGCGCCAAAGCCAAAGCGGTTGAGCGCGACGAGGGCGGCTTGCGTGTCGCGGGCCATCAATTTGTCCTTGGCGCGTTGGAGCCGCTTTCCTGATACGGGTGCGGCGCGTAATATACCGCAGCGACAAATGAACCCGACATGAAAATGACGGCGAAGCTTCGGCGTAGATCATGACAAATCCGAAAGAGTCCGCGTTGCAGCAACCACGCCGCCTCGCCTGCTCCCGCTGCGGCACCGAATTCGGCTGCGACCTCTCGGGCAATTGCTGGTGCGCGGAGGAGACGGCAAAACTGCCGATGCCGCTCGCGGGCGAGGATTGCCTGTGCCGCGAATGCTTGAGGAAAGCGGCGGCGGAGGCCGTGTCGTAGGGTGGGCAAAGCGAAGCGTGCCCACGCATTTTTTGGCGATCGAGCGAGATGGTGGGCACGGCGCCTTGCGCCTTTGCCCACCCTACGAAGCTACACCGCAAATCCCGGCGACTTCCGCGCCATGCCGTCGAACGCATCGAGGAGTCTTTCGCGCCAGGCATAGACCGGATCGTCCGCCTGCAGCAGCTTGAACGGGCTGACCACACGCGCCCATTGGAACCCGCCGAACACGATGTAATCGGCATAGTTTGGCGCATTCCCGCCGATGAAGGGCTGCGTCTTGAACGTTTGGCGCATCACCTCGAGCGACTTGCGGAACGCGACCACGCCGGCGTCGCGGCTCGCCTGGACCTCTTCCAGGCTCCTGCCGCCGAAGCGCGCCTCGCGCGACTTGCGGAAATAGGCGGCGTCGACCTCTGCGAGGTTGTTCGGGATATCGGCGACGATCAACGGAAAGATGCCGCCGACGATGGCGATGTCGCCCCATGCGTTGATCATGCGCGCCATGGCGCGGCCGCCCTCGCCGCCGAAGAGGGACGGGCGATCCGGAAAATTGTCTTCCAGATAATTCGCGATAGTCCAGGAATCGACCACGGCCTTGCCGTCGTGCAGCAGCACCGGCACCTTGTCCGAGCCGTGCGGCGCGATCGTGCTCTTCTCGGTGAAGCGCCAGGGCAGCGACTCCGCCGCAAGGCCCTTGTGCGCCAGCGCCATCCGCGTGCGCCAGCAATACGGGCTGAAGGGGCGCGTAGAGTCAGTACCGACGAGTTCGTAGAGCTTGAGCGACATGAAGGGTCTTTCTGCCAGACCCTCAGCCTGAGGAGCGCGGAACGCGCGTCTCGAAGAATGAAGGCCCGATCTCGGCCTCGCCCTTCGAGACGCGCGCAAGATGCGCGCTCCCCAGGGTGAGGATCTCCTATTCTGGATGGCTTCGCTTGCGCCCGCAATGACGATGTGGAGAAAGGTCCGCACACCAATATCCATCGTCGTGCCCGGCGAAGGCGGGGCATCCAGTACGCCGCGGCAGTCGTGTAACACGCCACCGCTGGTGATTACTGGATCATCCGCCTTCGGATTATGACAGCGAGGACGGGGGGAGAGGCGAAGAACTACCGCCCGTTCGTGCGCAGCAACCTCTCGCCGTCTTCCGTCACCGCGATCACCAGACCGAGGCCTGGCCGCGTCTCGCGCGAAACGAGCCCGCGGTCCGCGGCATCCTCCCAGATGGTGAGGCGTGGGCACGAGGTCTTCCAGGTCGCGACCACCTCGGCATAGGCGCGTGGCTCGCGCGCGGCCCATTCGACGAAGTCCAGCACCAGCGGATCGGCGGTCTTGCTCATGGCAAACCTCCCTTGTCGAAGGCGGCCAGGACCGGGGCACGAAGCAGGAGCCAGCCGCCATAGGCGATGTAGTAGCAGGCGATGGTGGTGATCAGCCTGTTCGACCAGGCCAGGAATTGCTGATCGGTCATCGCCTCGAGGATACGCCGTGCCAGCGTGGTGCCGAGCATCGAGGCGAAAATGGCGACGCCGGCGAGTACGGGATCGAGGCCTGCGGCCTGGTCGATGATGCCGCCGAAATAGAGGAGCTTGGTGAAGTGGCTGACGAGCTGGCACATCGCCTTGGTCGCCACCTTCTCGCGCCGGCCGAAATCGCCGCCGAGGAAGAAGGTGTCGAGCAGCGGGCCGGAGACGCCGGTCATCAGCATCAGGCCCATGCAGATCGTGCCGTACACTGTGCCCTGCCAGAGACGGTCGGGATCGGGCTTGATGTTCGCCGGCAGGAGCCGCGCCATGAACGGCGTGATGCCGAGCAGCAGCAACGCCACCGGCTTGTCCGGCACGTAGCGGGTGAGCGACCAGGCCGCGAGCGCGACGGCGGCGCCGACCATGTAGTTCGCGACCGGCCGCCAGCGGATATGCGCCCGCCACAGAAACGCGCGCCAGCCGTTCGAGGCCATCTGCGTGATCGCGTGCAGCACCATCGCGGTCGGCAGCGGCATCAGGGCCAACAGCACACCGATCAGAACCAGCCCGCCCGCCATGCCGAACAGCCCCGACAGGAAGGCGGTGGCCACCATCAGCAATCCGAGGGCCGCGATCATGAGGGGTGTCACGCGCAGGATCTCCAGGGTGGGTCAGGGGAGCGGGCAGCTAAGGTGAACGTGCCTCGCTTGCCCCCACTCCGCAAACTGAGTTATCTTGCCCTGCATCAGCTTTCCTGAGGGTCAGGCATTTGCGGCGGCTGCTGTTTCTCAACGGCATCAAGGCGTTCGAGGCGGCGGCGCGGACCGGCAGCTTTGCTGCGGCCGGGCTGGAGCTGAGCGTGTCGGCGGCCGCGGTGAGCCGCATGGTGCACCTGCTCGAAGAGCGGCTCGGCGTCGCGCTGTTCGAGCGCAAGGCCAACCGCCTGGTGTTGACGCAGGCCGGCCGCGCCTATCAGAGCGGGCTGACGCCGATCTTCGATGCGCTGGCGAGCCTCACCGCCCAGGTGACGGCACCGGCGAGCGTGCGGGTGCTCACCATCGGCGTCGGCCATACCTTTGCGATGCGCTGGCTGATCCCGCGCCTGTCGGAGTTTCGCAGCGAGGAGCCCGACATCGAAGTGCGCTTCACCACCGGGGGCGCGGCGGTGCCGTTCGGCGAGGACTGGAGCTGCGGCATCAAGCTCGGCACCGGCGACTGGCCCGGCCTCGTCGCCGAGCCGTTGTTCGCCGGCGATCTCACGCCGGTCTGCGTGCCGCGGCTTGCGAGCGGCCTGAAGCGCCCGGCCGACCTGAAGGGCCCGAGCCTGATCCGCGTGGCGCATTCGCCCGAGGACTGGCCGATCTGGCTGAAGGCCGCGAACCTCGCCCGCATCGGCGCGCGCGGACCCGAGTTCCAGTTCTACGGCCAGGCGCTGCAGGCCGCCGCCGACGGGCTCGGCATCGCCATGGGCATCCGCCCCTACATCGACGACGATCTGGCGGCCGGCCGGCTGGTGGCACCATTCGATCTCTCGGTGCCCAAGGGCATGCGCTGGTACCTGGTCTATCGCAGCTTCCAGACCGAGCAGCGCGACTTCGCCGCGTTCCGCCGCTGGATCATGCGGGTGGCGTCGGAACCCGCGGCACGCCCGCGGCGGACCGGCCGCGCTGCGGCCCGGAGCTGAAGCCCCGGGTTCCGCGGCAACGGCTTTGCGACAAAAAGCCGGCCGTTTGTGAACCGCTTCACATCCCGCATTCCGCAAATGTGGTCTCCTGACTCTCCGAAAAGAAACGTGGGACCTACACTGATGACGACCCTTTACGACGGCTTTGACATCGAATCCTTCGAAGCTGGCAAAGGCCTTTGGCACGCGCGGATCCGCCGCGCCGATCTCAGCCCGGTGGCGATCGACGGCGTGCTGTTTCCTGCCATGGAAGTCGGGTTTGCCTGGCCCGACCGCGATGCCGCGATTGCCGACGCCAAGCACCACATCGACCGCTTCCGCCGGCGGGCCGAGGAGGAGGACGAATAGGCGAGCGGTCTGCGGGGCCGACAGGGCGCCAAAACGGGGGGAAACCAATCCATGTCCACCATCACCGACATCGACGCAGCACGGCCGCGGATCTATGCCCGCGCGGTGCTGTCCAACTGCCCGGAATGCGACGGCGATCTCGACGTGCTCAGCGTGATCGGCGGCCGTGCTGGATGCGAGTACTGGGCCTTGCGCTGCAACGATTGCGGCGACATCCATCTCGACATCCTCGAGCCGAATGTCACGGCCGAGAATGACGCGGGGCCGACGCCGGCGGCGTGAGCCGCGGGCTGCTGCCAACCTGCTGTCAGCAGCCTCCACGGAGGCGGCCATTCGCCCTTTATTGCGGGGCGGACTCATCCCATATTCGCGGGATGGCGAAGAAACCTGCTCCCCCCGCAAAATCCCCGAAGACCAAGGCTCCGAACTCGAAAGCGCATCGCCCCGATGTGCAGCCGATCGGACCGGCGCTGGCCGAGCTGCTCAATCCCGCGATCAACCGCGGCGACGCGGGCCTGGGGTCGGGCACCGGGCTGCAGCCGCCGCCGGACAATTCGCGCGACCGCCGCGCGGGAGGCGAGGCCGCCGCGCATCGCGCGCGCGCTTCGACGCCGAAGGAGTTCCCGCAGGATACCGCGCGGCCGATGCCGCTGCGGCCCAATCCGCAGCCGCCGGGCGCCCATCAGTCCAGTGAACTTGCAGGATTGGGGGAGGCGCCGCAGGCCAATTACGGCACGGCCGCCACGATTCCGACGCTCGATCCGGAGCTGGCGCGGCAGCTCGGACTGCCGACCGAGGAGGACGACGCCGAGGCGCTGGCGCGCCCGCCGCGGAGCAAGATGGAGGCGCTCGGCGTCAAGGCCACGGCGGATGCGCTGGAATCGCTGATCCGCGAGGGCCGGCCGGAGTTCCGCAAGGGCGACGGCTCCATGAAGGTGTGGACGCCGCACCGGCCGCCGCGCCCGGAAAAGTCCGAGGGCGGCGTCCGCTTCGAGATCAAGTCGGCCTATGAGCCGAAAGGCGACCAGCCGACCGCGATCGCCGAGCTCGTCGAAGGCATCAATCGCAACGACCGCAGCCAGGTGCTGCTCGGGGTCACCGGCTCCGGCAAGACCTACACCATGGCCAAGGTGATCGAGGCGACGCAGCGCCCCGCCCTGATCCTGGCGCCGAACAAGACGCTGGCCGCCCAGCTCTATGGCGAGTTCAAGAGTTTCTTCCCGGACAACGCCGTCGAGTATTTCGTCAGCTACTACGACTACTACCAGCCGGAAGCCTACGTCCCGCGCACCGACACCTATATCGAGAAGGATTCCTCGATCAACGAGCAGATCGACCGCATGCGCCATTCGGCGACGCGCGCGCTGCTCGAGCGCGACGACGTCATCATCGTGGCGTCGGTGTCCTGCATCTACGGTATCGGCTCGGTCGAGACCTACACCGCGATGACCTTCGCGCTGAAGAAGGGCGAGCGCATCGACCAGCGCCAGCTGATCGCCGACCTCGTGGCGCTGCAGTACAAGCGCACCCAGGCCGATTTCACGCGCGGCACGTTTCGCGTGCGCGGCGACGTCATCGACATCTTCCCGGCGCACTATGAGGACCGCGCCTGGCGCGTGAACCTGTTCGGCGACACCATCGAGGCGATCGAGGAATTCGACCCGCTCACCGGCCACAAGCAGGACGAGCTCGAATTCATCAAGATGTACGCCAATTCGCACTATGTGACTCCGCGGCCGACGCTGGTGCAGGCGATCAAGTCGATCAAATCAGAGTTGAAGCAGCGGCTGGACCAGCTGCACGACCAGGGACGCCTGCTCGAAGCGCAGCGGCTGGAGCAGCGCACCACGTTCGACCTCGAGATGATGGAGGCGACCGGAAGCTGCGCCGGCATCGAGAACTATTCGCGCTATCTCACGGGCCGCCGCCCGGGCGAGCCGCCGCCGACGCTGTTCGAATACGTGCCCGACAACGCGCTGATCTTCGCCGACGAAAGCCACGTCACCATTCCGCAGATCGGCGCCATGTTCCGCGGCGACTTCCGCCGCAAGGCGACGCTGGCCGAATACGGCTTCCGCCTGCCCTCCTGCATGGACAACCG
>NZ_JAEMSD010000366.1:0-2758 GCF_016462955.1 Bradyrhizobium sp.
CATCAGTGCAGGCAGCCAACCCGTTGTAGCCAGCAACTGCTCGGCGGCCTCCGCCATGTCCGGCTTCTTCATGTCGGCCATGCGGTCCGCTGCCTCAGCGCTCACGGCTTCTCGCACCGCGTCAAGGATACGCGCCTTGGTGACACGTCCGAGATAGGTTCGCACGGTCGGTCGCCAATAGCCGCTCATATCGAGAGCAACGGCCTTGGCCAGTCTATCCGCGGTTGCCAGTGCACGCGGGCGAAGATCGCGCGGCAACTTGACCGCGTTGATGGTCAGGGCTGCGCAATGCGCAAAGATCGCCATGCGGCTGTCGTGGTCGAGGGCAACGACGAAGGGCCAGAGATCGGCAACATCACACGGCAGCTGCGCCGCCCAGCGCGCGTGCCGATCCGACCAAGACCGGCCCGCTTCGGTATCGGCTATTCCGTCCGCGTGAGAGCCGAGGAACAAGCTGCCCGGACGAATATCGAGGACATTGGCCTCGGCCCCCCGATAGAACGTCTGCGCCACCAGCGCATGGGTGACGGCGACAAGCGCGACATCGGGTTGGTCCGACAACGCCAGACGAAGGCCAAGGGTTCGGTGGGCGGTGAGATCGGCAACCAGACTGTCCGAAAGGCCGGCATCGGACTCCATATCGTCGTCGCGGTCGGCCGCATCCACATCATGACCTTGCACGTCACTCTCGGCCGACGCCTTCTGCCGGCGATTATCGTCCTCCGGACGAATAAAGCCGCGCTCGACGCGAATTTCACCATCATGGTTGAGAACCACGAACGCGCCGCCGCAGGCGATGTCATCGGCATCGTACGCGCGGTGCAGGGCTTCAAGGCGGTCCATCTCGGCTTCGAGCTCGCCGAACCGGATATCAGCATCCTCGGGAAGCTCCTCAAAATTCTCATACTGCTTAGTGAGGAGATCGAATTCGGCCTGCGCGGCTTCGTAGGCAGCTTGATCTTCCGCCGAAAGCGCGACCTCTCGCGGATAGACGCGCCGGAGGCCGTGACCGTGCGGAAAATCGAGGTTCGCCTCCGCCCATTTCCAGCCCTCGTCCTTCTGCAAGGTCGTCGCCAACAGTTGCAGCTTGTCCAGGGCGAGCCGGTCCAACAGCGCTGCATCCTTCAAATAGCCGCCGCGATCCTCAGTAAAGAGATCACGCAGGATAGTGCCACCCGCCTCGGTGTAGGCCTCACGACCGACGAAGACCGCTCGTCGGTCGGTAGCAGCGACGTTGGTTTCCGTCAGCATCCGGCGGATCGTGACGGGATCGCGGCTATAAGTCAGCCGACTATAAATCTCTTCCTGCCGCTCATGATCGTCGATGAGGGCGAACGCCACCAACTGCTCGAACCCCATTTCGCCATTGCGGTAGGCCTCTATCAGCCGGGGCGACACCGCGCTCAGTCGCAGCCGTTGGCGCACCACGTGAGGCGTCACGCCAAATCGCGCTGCGATCTCTTCCGCGCCAAAGCCGCGTTCGTCCGCTAACTTCTTGAAAGCCTCGAACTGGTCCGCGGGGTGCATGCTCTCGCGTGTGATATTTTCATCGAGGCTAATCTCGTGCGGATCGTTCGCGGTGTCGACGATGCAACGTATCGGCTCGGTCTTGTTGATTTCCTTGCGCTTGACTCGTAAGAGCTGAGCGAGCCTGCGGCCTTCGCCAATGGTCACGAAATAGAAACCAGTAGCCGCCCCCTCGCTGTCCAATTCCGGTTCGACGACAAGATTTTGCAGGATGCCTTTCGCGGCGATGCTGGCGGCATAGGCTTCGATGGACGCTTCACTGTGCGGCGTCTTGCGCGCATTTTTCGGGGACTTCTTCAGCTTGTTGAGCGGAATCAGGACCTCCGCGCCGCTCGCGAGAGCCGTTTGAATCTTCTTGGCAGACATCGGCGATCTCCTTTTGAGGGTTGGGGTGCAAGCGCTCCACGGCGCTGCAACCCTGCCCGTCGGCGAGACCGGGGTAGCGAGAGCAAGGGCGGCCGGGGCGGAGGGGGATCACCCGGCCTGCACAAGCGGATGTCGGACCTGGAGTCCGTCGAAGAGTGGGCCGCGCGGAAGGTCGGGGAGACCGCCTCGGCCGGTCCCGGCGCCGCCGGGGCTTCACCCTTGCCCGCGCGAGGGCGGAGCCCTTAGCTCCCAAAAACAGATAGGGCGTCTGCGCCGCAGCGAAGGCCCGTTGGCAGTCGTGAGGCCGGTCAAAGAGAGGGGCAGCATCGCGCCGCCTGCGGCGGGACCCGGGACCGAGTGTCCCCGGCGAACGGCTCGATACTCTCCGCGAAATCTTCCTGGTTTTGTTACCCCGCAACAGTGACGCAGACTTCTGCCTGGGTTTTGGCATTTTGGCATTTTGACATGTCGGCTCAAGGATGAGCGTGCCGAGATTTCGCGCGGCGCGCTTTGACCCGGTCTGATACTGCGAATTCGTTCGCACCATCGTTGATGTTGAGCTTGAGGCGATGCTCGCGCGATATTTGCGCTCGCTGTCGTAAATCGCATCAACGACGAGACCATCGATTGACATCGGGTCGATTGCCATTACCTCTGGAGCAGGCAGTCATATAACGAGCGACATCATGCGCCGCGAGCTACAACATCTGGTCAAGAACTGGTCGTTTGATATTCCGTTTGAACGATCGGTACGCGCGCACTATCTGACGCTACAGCGGCTGGCAACTTCAGGATTGACATGGGCAACGATCGCCAACGCGCTGACCCAGGCAGGCGCACGACATAAGAGCGGCCAACCGATCTC
>NZ_JAEMSD010000366.1:2768-6989 GCF_016462955.1 Bradyrhizobium sp.
CGGTATTTCTGCGCGTAAGAAACGCTCAACTGAAGAATTCTGCCAACGCGGCGTCTCTCGGCTTCGCGCCTCATGTGCGGGCGCGCGAGGAAGAGATCGGACGGCTACCGCGCCCGACGCAAGCGAAATCCGATGACAAGGGTGCGGCGATATCTCCTGGAGCCGTGGCGATGCCGGCGCCGCGCCTATTGACCGGACTGACACAACGATTGACTGAGGCTCGCAGACTGAGCGAGGCGACCCGTACAGAATATGACGACTAAGCTCGGTCGATCGAGAACCGCAGAGCCAGCCAATCGAAACGATACTGTCGCCTGGCGCCGACACTTGAGTACGAAGACCCATGACTGACTTTGAAATTCTTCTCCTCATCAACGCGAGCGAAAGGGCGACAGAGGCCGTGTCCGCCTTTGCGGACGCATTCAGAGCGGAGCTGACGGAAAATGGCTACCGTCCTCGTAATGAGATCGATGAGGTCGTAGCGAGCTTGGGACCGCTGATCGCATTCTATCTGGCGAACGCAATTGCCTGGGGCGCGGATCGCTCGGGTCACGTCAGACATAAGCGATCCCCCGATGACGATGCGCATCCGCCTTCTCAAGTCGATGGGAGAGTGGTTACTGAGCTGCAATTCCTGTCAGACTTCATGTCCAAGCTGCCGGATAAGTCTCGGGTTAAGGGACGAACAAGCATATCGCTATATGCGATCCGCGAACTCCAGAAAGGCGCGGTGCTTGGATCCGGGGTGGCGTCGCACGCGCGACAAATTGACATCGCTAAACAAACGGCCGCGGCCGAAACTCCTCTCGGCTTGGGCGGCTCCAATATGGGGCCAGCGAGCGAAGGAACGGTATTCGGCTTTGTCGACCCCGGAATGATCACCGACGACAATTCCAGTAACGCGCGTCTTGTCGATCGTCTCACGGCCCGCGCGGGCATGGTTGGTGAGACGTCGCTTCTTCGGATCGATCCCGTGACGTGGGAGCTCAGCCCGGCAGCTGTGGACATATTGGCTAATGCCAATCGGGCTCGCCGTGGGAAGCACGTCTGCTTGCGAGACGTTAAGCGCCGTCTTGACGACGATGGACGGCGGAACCTCGCTTTTTGCGCTAGCCAGGCGACGCAGTTGCTTAAAATTGCACTTCACATGACGGAGCCGGGCGACGTCAATCATTCCAACAAGACTATCGAGCAGTGGCTGCACGCACCACCACTGAACCGCTTCATCGTTGGAATATTCGAGCTTTTGACGCCTACTCTCGGCGTCCCGTTCGAGCAGATCAGGTTCGCTCGAAACATTCCACGATCCAAGGATGAAGTGTCGGAACGAGGAAATTTTGACCAGCTGACGAAGTCGGCATGGGACTTGGCAAGCGTCGGCTATGATTGCGCCAAGTCGATTATCATGGCGATCCCGGAGTTGCACGGCACCGATCTCGATATCGGTGCGGGGCTTATGGAAATCTCTGAAGGGGAGCAAAGAAAGGGCCGCAAAGATCGAAAAACGACCGGCCGTACAGAAACCACCGAAGAAATTCAATCCAGATTGGTGACCGGACGGGATATCCTGATCGCAAAAATCTGGGCTCTGCGGCATGACATGCTGACCCTGCGAGGGTATGCGGTTTTTATGGATTGGTATAGCGCCGCTCTGATGGAACCGCTGCCTCCGCATCTGTGGAACGAATTTCTGCGCCAGATTTTCAATGAGATCCAGGATTGGTATCGCGAACTGGAAGCGCGGTACAGGGAAGGCATTCTTTACAAACGTGACATCAAACGCCATGCCGGCGGCATGCCACTTGACGTTCCGACGCTGGCGCCACTGGTGCAACGTCACACGCTTGAGATGATGGAATATCCACTCAATCGCGGCCATGGCGCGACCATGAATGAAGAAGTCATCCTCTCCTTGTTGGAATCGCTAAGCGCGAATCATCCAGACATCCGAGATATCTGGGAACACGTGACAAAACGGGTCAAACCAATTCCGGCGATCAGGTCAGCATAATATTTTGATTGGTGTTCGATTTTTTCAGTTGTGCTGACCTTATCTCGGGATGTTGGCCGGTAAGGCCTTCAGCAACTGTCGTTTGCTCCTGATGCGCCATTTCGGCGTATCAGGAGCAAGCAATGACGAGTAAACCCCCGTCCACCCCTCAGCTCGAATCTCGTGCGGAAAAGAAGGTCATTACCGCACATAAGGAAGCGCTGAAGGGTACGGCCGCAACCATAATCTACACGATGGGGCCGAAGGGCGGCGTCGGCAAAAGCCTGACCGGGCGCCTGATCGTCGACGTCATCGCTGCCCAGCGGGATGTTCGTATCGCCCAGATCGACCGGGCTCCGACCCTGCCGCAGCTCTATCCAGACAAGACGATCACGATCGAGGCGCCCGGCGCCGAAGATATGCGAAGCGATCTTCTCGCCTCAATGCGCGTGTTCGAGCCGCTCGAGGAAATGGTTCAATCGATTGCCAAGTCTGAGACCATCGGTGTGATCGATGTCGGCGCCGGACAGAACCAGCGCGCTTTCCTCAATTTCGTGGCCCGCGCCAGGTTCGACCGATTTCTTGTCGATCAGGGTATCCGTCCGATCGTGCTGGTCTTGATGACGGCAGATCCCAGCGCAATTTCGCAGAGCGCTAACCTGATGGAAGAGCTTCAGCTTGTGCATCCGGACGCCGAGATCGTGCCGGTTTTCAACTTGCGCGACGGAGGATTCAAATTCTTGGCGGGTACGCCAGCTCACAAGATTTACAACGACAAGATCGTGCCGCTGTTGAAAGACCGCCGCCGCGTCACGCTACCCGCAATTGCCGCGGGCGCCTGGCCGCTGTTCGAGTCCGCTGGGATGACTTTTACCGAAGCGGTCATGGCGGATGAAGCGACACTGATTGCTAAATTGGGTATGTCCCGGCTGATGGTCACCGCGCTGCAGGGCTACGTCAGCGAATTTGTCTCTGTCGTGTGGCCGCGCCTCGGCGCCATTGCTGGCTTCTCTGTGGGGGCGTTCGATGCCGGTCGCTAATGGAATGTTTCCGAGCGAACTCGTCAGTCGCCTGAATGAAAACATCGGGCGCGGCAGAGCCGCGCGCGATGTTCTCGGTCAAAAACTTGCGGAAATGCCACCGCGCGACATTGCCAAGCTTCCGCGTGCGGTGCTGACCCGCATTGGTCCTGCCGGAATCGCGACTATGGCTCGGGTAGCGGCGGGAACCGACGACGCGTTGCCGGCAGCAATACCAGCCCCGATTCGGATCCAATCGCAGGATCGGCCGGCCGACGGGCCGCCACCGCTCTGGCTTGTCTGCTGTGCTGCTTCGTTGATTGTCATCGCGGTCACGATCTTCGCAGGAATATTGGATCGGCCATTGCGATGGGCAATTGCAAGCTCAGGATACCTGAGCGCCGACGACGTCGGTCTCTGCAACCGGCTCGATCGCTGGACCGAAGATTGCAATTTCCCGGTGACAGCTCAAGGCCTCAGCCCCGACGATATCGCGGTGCATCTCGGACGCGCCCAAAGTTCGTTCAGCATTTCCCCCACGACTTTGCACACCGACGGGTCCCTGCCCATCGGTACCATCGTTGACGTCCACCGCAATCGCGAAAGGTAGACTATGTCGGAACCTACTCATCCACTCACGCCGGTGGCGTCCCGTTCCGGTGCCGTTCTGGCAGGACTTTCATTTGCTCTGCTCGCGGCCGCAACGGCTTTCCTCATCCTGTTCGCCATTGTGCCCGCATTCTATTGGTCTACTCGCGATCAAGTTGAGTTGCCGTTCGACCTGGCGGCCATGCTGCGGTTGATCGTGATGTCCCACCATGCCGCCGCTCCTGTCCTGGTCTTGAGCGGCGAGGCAAGCGAGAGGTTGCGCGAACTGGCCACCTACGTCGCCGGTTGCTTGAATTACCCAATTGCATTTGGAAAGGCATTTTGGCGATTGCTGACCAGCATCGACATGGCGATCCAGCTCCCGCTTCGCGCGATCGGTACGGTTTTGGCGGGATGGGTCGTAGCCGTTCCAATTTATCGGCAGGTGCTTTCGCGAACCCCGAAACTGAGAAGTGCGCGTTGGATCGACGGGCCGCAGACGCTGTGGTTCGGCGCAGCGGTCGGCGCAGCGCGAAGCCGTCTGGCAGCATTGATTGCCCAGTTTCCGGATGGGGTCGAACTCGCGCCCGGTCTGCGGCTTCCCAGGCTGGCCGAACAGGAGTC
>NZ_JAEMSD010000367.1 GCF_016462955.1 Bradyrhizobium sp.
CGATGACAGGCTCCGCGGTCGTCTCGAAGGGCGAGGCGCGCGCTCAGGTCTTTCAAAAACCCAATATGCGATCGCCCTGCATCTCAAAGGCCCTCATCGCAACTCTTGCGACGATGCCATACTACCCCTGTTTTGCCCGACGGGTCAGAAAATTTTCGCAAAATCCGTAAGTCGTTGATTTTGCAGCAGCGTCCTACTGTGCATGGGGTTGTTTTCGAGTTTTGTGTTTTGGCCGGCCGATTACGGCCGCTCGGGCACCAGCTCCGTCAACGAACGGATGATGCGGTCGGGCTTGATCGTCGAGCCCTCGGGCAGGCCTTCGCCATGCACGTCGATCCAGATCGCATAGATGCCGAGGCGCTGCGGCGTCACGACTTCCCATTCGAGATTGTCGCCGATCATCCAGGTGTCCTTAGGCGTGACGCCGAGCGCCTCCATCGCGTGCAGATAGGCGCGCTCCTCGGGCTTGCCGAAGCCGTGCTCGCCTTCGATCTGGATGTGGTCGAAACGATGCGCCAGCTCGAAGCGTTCGACCTTGGCGCGCTGCATGTCGGCCGCGCCGTTGGTGACCAGCGCGAGCTTGATACCGAGCGCCTTGAACTGGTCGATCGCCTCATGCGCGCCGGGAAAGACGAACATCTCCTCCTCGCGATAGGCGGTGAAGCGGTCGGCGAGGCGAACGGCGAGATCGTCGGGCAGGGCGCGATGGCCTGCGGCCGCAAGCGCGGCAAAGCCGCCCTTCACCGTCAGGTGCCGCGCCTCGGCGAGCTTCATCCGCCATGCTGCTTCCGCATTGGCCCAGAAGTTTCGCGCGAAGGCCAGCACCGCGGTGGCGACCATGGGCGGCGGCAGGGGAGCCAGCTCCTCGGCGAATTCGGCCGCGATCGTGTTCCAGGCGATCTCGGGCCGGCCATAGGCCGACAGGATGGTGTCGTCCATGTCGATCAGCATGGCGCGCGGCAATGGCGGCAGCACGGCGTTCATGGCCACTTCACCTCCGGCGGTAGCGACGACAGGATCGAGTCCACATTCCCTCCGGTCTTGAGCCCGAAGATGGTGCCGCGGTCGTAGAGCAGGTTGAACTCGACATAGCGGCCGCGCCGGATCAATTGCTCCTCGCGGTCCGCAGGCGTCCAGGCGCTGGCGAAGTTGCGGCGCACGAGCTCGGGATAGATGTCCAGGAAGGCGCGGCCGACATCCCCGGTGAAGGCGAGGTCGGCCTCCCAGTCGCCGCTGTCATGCCAGTCGTAGAAGATGCCGCCGATGCCGCGCGCCTCTTTCCGGTGCGGCAGGTAGAAATATTCGTCGCACCATTTCTTGTACTTGTCGTAATCGGCAACGCCGCTGTGCAGGTTGCAGGCCCGTTTCATCGCCCCGTGGAAGGCAACGCTGTCGGGATCGTCCTGCGCCCGTCTCCGCTCCAGCACCGGCGTCAGGTCGGCGCCGCCGCCAAACCAGGCCTTGGTGGTGACGACGAAGCGGGTGTTCATGTGCACGGCGGGCACGTGCGGATTGCGCAGATGCGCGATCAGAGAGATGCCGGAGGCCCAGAATTTTGGATCCTCCGCAGCGCCGGGGATCTGGGCACGGAATTCGGGGGCGAACTCGCCGTGCACCGTCGAGCAGTGCACGCCGACCTTCTCGAACAGCCGGCCCGACATCATCGACATCACGCCGCCGCCGCCGGGCGTGCCGCTGTGGTCGCTGCGCTGCCAGGGCGTGCGCCTGAAGCGGCCGGCCTCGCCCGGATAGAGGCTTTGGGGTGCGTCGTCTTCCAGACGCTCGAAGCTCGCGCAGATGTCGTCGCGCAAGGTCTCGAACCAGGCGCGGGCGCGGGCCTTGCGCTCTTCGATCGTCGTGACGTCCATTGGCATTCGCGGGTCGTGTCCTATCTGATGCCGAGCGATTTGTGGGTCTGCACGCTGAGACGCCATTGCGGGTGGCGCAGGCAGTACTCGATCGCGCGCGCGGTGTTCTCGATCACCTCGGGGCCGTCCATCGGCTGCAGCGAGAAGCGCTCGAAGGCGAGACCCTCGTAAGTCTCGGGCGCCGCCAGCGCCTGCGGATAGACCAGCTTCAGCTCGTGGCCCTGGCGCAGTACGAGCTCGCTGCCGCCCTTGGGGCTGACGCAGATCCAGTCGAGCCCATCAGGGGCTGCGATCGTGCCGTTGGTCTCGACGCCAATCTCGAAGCCTTGACCATGGAGCGCGTCGATCAGCGCGCTGTCGACCTGGAGCAGCGGCTCGCCGCCGGTGAGCACCACGTACCGATTGGCATCGGTGGCGCGCCACTGCGCGGCAATGGTGTCGGCGAGTTCCGCGGCCGAGCCGTAGCGGCCGCCGAGCGTGCCGTCGGTCCCGACGAAGTCCGTGTCGCAGAACTTGCAGGTCGCATCCCCGCGGTCCGCCTCGCGCCCGCTCCAGAGGTTGCAGCCGGCAAAGCGGCAGAACACGGAGGCGCGCCCCGCATGGGCGCCTTCGCCTTGCAGGGTCAGGAAGATTTCCTTGACCGCGTAACTCAAGCCTCTCTCCTCAATCCTTGGCTCTTCAATCCGTCGGGCCTTCGAGGTTCCGGATCTGCCGCAGCGCCTCGCCTGCGGCCATGGCCGCGCTCATGGCCACGTTGAGCGACCTCAGCTCCGCCTTGATCGGGATCACCAGGCGCGCATCGGCCGCCGCGACCACCGCGTCGGTGACCCCGGCGCTCTCGCGCCCGAATAGCAGGATGTCCGAGCTCTGGTAATGAAAATCGCGGTAGTCGGTGGCGGCCCTGGTCGTGAACAGCAGGAGCCGCCGGCCCTCGGCCTTCCGCCACTCCTCGAACTTCGTCCAGGAGTCATGGCGGCTCAGTCTGACATGGTCGAGGTAATCCATTCCCGCCCGGCGGAACAAGCGGTCCGAGATCGGAAACCCCGCCGGTTCGATGATGTGGGAGGCCAGCCCCAGGCAGGCGCAGAGGCGAAGAATCGTGCCGGTGTTCTGGGGGATGTCAGGCTGGAAGAGTGCGATCTGCATGGGTGGCGGCGAGTGGGTTTGCGGACGCAAAATGTCTCAATAAAACATCGGCTGCCCGGGAATTCGTGCATTGCACGCTCCCACGCCGTTAGCGGGCTTGCGCTCGCCCGGCAAGGGTGCCAATAGAACGATTCTGGACTGCTGTTTCGCCCGTTTTGAGGTGAGAAAGCCAAGTTCTGCCGCCGCGGGGGGCCGCGGGCGCCGGCAGCCTTTCCGGGGACCTCTTGGCGCCCCTCGGAGCGGTTCCACCGGCAGCGCAAGAAGAAAGGGTTGGAATCGTGACGACAGCGTCTTCGGCGGACCATCCGACACGCCGTGATTTCTTATTCGTTGCAACGGGGGCGGCTGCAGCAGTAGGGGGCGCGGCTGCGCTCTGGCCCTTCATCTCCCAAATGAATCCGGATGCCTCGACCATCGCCGCCGGTGCGCCGATCGAGGTCGATCTCAGCCCGGTCGCCGAGGGGCAGGACATCAAGGTGTTCTGGCGCGGCAAGCCGATCTACATCAGCCACCGCACCAAGAAGCAGATCGAGGAAGCGCGCGCCGTCAACGTGGCGAGCCTGCCCGATCCGCAGACCGACGAGGCCCGGGTCAAGTCCGGTCACGAGCAGTGGCTGGTCGTGATCGGTATCTGCACCCATCTGGGCTGCATCCCGATCGCTCATGAAGGCAGCTACGACGGGTTCTTCTGCCCCTGCCATGGTTCGGTGTACGACACGTCCGGCCGCATTCGCCAGGGCCCTGCGCCCTCGAACCTGCCCGTGCCGCCGTATCAGTTCGTTTCCGACACCAAAATCCAGATCGGCTGAGCTTCGGACTTAGTCCGAAGCCTCGCGCCGTCTCGTCGTACTATTTCCTCAGGATCGCATCATGAGCGGACCATCCGACTACCAGCCGAGTAATCCGGCCCTGCAATGGATCGAGCGGCGCCTGCCGATCTTTGGTCTCATCCATTCCTCCTTCGTCGCCTATCCCACCCCGCGCAACCTGAACTATTGGTGGACCTTCGGCGCCATCCTGTCCTTCATGCTGGGGATGCAGATCCTGACCGGCGTGATCCTGGCGATGCATTACACGCCGAATGCCGATCTCGCCTTCAAGTCGGTCGAGTTGATCGTGCGCGACGTGAACTACGGCTGGCTGCTGCGCAACATGCATGCGGTCGGAGCCTCGATGTTCTTCGTCGCCGTCTACGTGCACATGTTCCGCGGCCTGTACTACGGGTCCTACAAGGAGCCGCGCGAGGTGCTGTGGATCCTCGGCGTCATCATCTACCTCCTGATGATGGCGACGGGTTTCATGGGCTACGTGCTGCCCTGGGGCCAGATGAGCTTCTGGGGTGCCACCGTCATCACCAACCTGTTCTCCGCCATTCCCTATGTCGGCGAGAGCATCGTGACGCTGCTGTGGGGCGGCTATGCGGTCGGCAACCCGACGCTGAACCGCTTCTTCTCGCTGCACTATCTGCTGCCGTTCGTGATCGCGGGCGTCGTCGTGCTGCACGTCTGGGCGCTGCACGTCGCCGGCCAGAACAATCCTGATGGCGTCGAGCCGAAGACGGAAAAGGACACGGTGCCGTTCACGCCGCATGCCACCATCAAGGACATGTTCGGCGTCGTCTGCTTCATGCTGCTGTACTCCTGGTTCATCTTCTACATGCCGAACTATCTCGGCGATGCCGACAACTACATTCCGGCGAACCCGGGCGTGACACCGCCGCACATCGTGCCGGAATGGTATTATCTGCCGTTCTACGCGATCCTGCGCTCGATTCCCGACAAGCTCGCGGGCGTCATCGCGATGTTCGGGGCGATCATCATCCTGTGCTTCCTGCCCTGGCTCGACACTGCCAAGACCAGGTCGTCGAAGTACCGTCCGCTGGCCAAGCAGTTCTTCTGGATCTTCGTCGCGGTCTGCATTCTGCTCGGCTATCTCGGCGCACAGCCGCCGGAAGGCATCTACGTCATCGCCGGCCGCATCCTGACGTTCTGCTACTTCGCCTACTTCCTGATCGTGCTGCCGCTGCTCGCCCGCATCGAGAAGCCGCGGCCGGTGCCGAACTCGATCTCGGATGCCGTGCTGGCCAAGACCGGGAGCCGGTCGACGCCGATGGTCTCGACCGCGATCGTGCTGGCGCTCGCCGGTTCGTTGTTTGCGGGCTCGATGGACAGCGCAAAAGCGGCCGAAGGCGCCGACAAGCCTCCGGGCAACAAATGGTCCTTCGCCGGGCCTTTCGGCAAGTTCGATCGCGGCGCCCTGCAGCGCGGCCTGAAGGTCTACAAGGAGGTCTGCGCCAGCTGCCACGGCCTGTCCTTTGTCGCATTCCGCAATCTCGCCGAGCCCGGCGGGCCCGGCTATTCGGTCGCGCAGGCCGCGGCGTTTGCGTCGGAGTACAAGGTCAAGGACGGTCCGAACGATGCCGGTGACATGTTCGAGCGTCCGGGCCGGCCGGCGGATTATTTCCCCTCGCCGTTTCCGAACGAGCAGGCTGCGCGCGCGGCGAACGGCGGTGCGGCACCGCCCGACTTGTCCCTGATCACCAAGGCGCGCTCCTACAAGCGCGGCTTCCCCTGGTTCATCTTCGACGCCTTCACCCAGTACCAGGAGCAGGGGCCTGACTACGTTGCCGCGCTGCTCCAGGGCTATGAGGACAAGGTGCCGGAGGGCGTCACCCTCCCGGAGGGATCCTACTACAACAAGTACTTCCCCGGCCACGCCATCAAGATGCCGAAGCCGATCAGCGACGGCCAGGTGACCTATGACGACGGCGCGCCGACGACGGTCGCGCAGTACGCCAAGGACGTTACCACCTTCCTGATGTGGACCGCAGAACCGCACATGGAAGCGCGCAAGACGCTCGGCTTCCAGGTGTTCGTGTTCCTGATCCTGTTCGCGGGTCTGATGTATTTCACCAAGAAGAAGGTCTGGGCCGACTCGCACTGAGCGGCGAAAGACGAGGCGAGATGAAGAGCCCCCGCGAGGGGGCTTTTTTCTTGGGTGTCATTCCGGGGCGCGCGAAAGCGCGAATCCGGAATCTCGAGATTCCGGGGTTAGGTGCTGCGCACCGTCGCGGAATGACGAGAGTGTGGATTGCGCCGCGCGCTCGCACCCGCCAAGATACCGCGAACCGCTCCCCCAAAGACGCGTCGGAGGACACCATGGGAACCAGCATCACCTTCAAGCGCCCGGACGGCAAGGACGCCTCGGGCTATCTCGCCAATGCCGCGCGCGGCAACGCGCCGGGGGTGGTCGTGATCCAGGAATGGTGGGGCCTGTCGGACCAGATCAAGGGCCTGTGCGACCGCTTTGCGCTCGCCGGCTTCGATGCGCTGGCGCCAGATCTCTACAAGGGCAAGGTGGTGCCGTATCACGACACGGACAGCGCCAACAAGGAGATGAACTCGCTCGACTTCATGGACGCCACGACGCAGACCGTGCGCGGCGCCACGCAATATCTTGCGCGTAACGGCGCCAAGGTCGGGCTGACGGGCTTCTGCCTCGGCGGCGCCGTGACCATCATCGGCGCCACCAAGATCCCGGAGCTTGCGGCCGGCGTCGTGTTCTACGGCATCCCGCCGGAGCAGGCGGCCAAGCCAGCCGACGTCAGGATCCCGCTCCAAGCCCATTTCGCCAACAAGGACGATTGGTGCACGCCGGAGCTGGTCGACGGCTTCGAGAAGGCGATGAAGGCGGCCGGCAAGTCGCTCGAGCTGTTCCGCTATGACGCCGAGCACGCCTTCGTCAACGAGCAGCGCCAGGCCGTGCACGACCGCGAAGCCGCCGAGCTCGCCTGGGGTAGGGCGACGGAGTTTTTCAGGAGGCATCTGGGGTAGGGGATGCCACACCGGTCCGAGGACAAAGGGCGCCGGGAACGCGAGGTCTTCGCGATCCCGGAGGAGCACAGGGCGGCTGTTCGCGACGGTCTCGATCAAGCCGACCGCGGTGAGTTTGCC
>NZ_JAEMSD010000824.1:0-855 GCF_016462955.1 Bradyrhizobium sp.
CATAATTGTCGTCGATGGCGAGCTTGGCCAGCGACGTCGCGACGTCGAGCAGCGCAAAGCCTTGCGCCGCAGCACGAAGGTCGTCGCTGATCGCGAGCGCCTTGGCGCAGAGCCGCTCGAAGATCTCGAGCTCGAGGCCGAGCGCGCGGTCGCCGGCATTGGCGATCTTGGCCTCGATCTCGCCGAGCTCGGACGTCGTGAAGCGGACCTGGCCGGCCAGCGTCTGGCGATGAATGAAGGTGGCGTTCAGCGGCGCCGACATCAGCTTGTCGCCGTGCTGCGCGGTGACCTCGACGAAATAGCCGAGCACGTTGTTGTGGCGGATCTTGAGGCCCTTGACGCCGGTCGCGTCCGCGTAGCGCGCCTGCATCGAGGCGACCACGAGGCGCGAGGCGTCGCGCAGATTCCGCGCTTCGTCCAGCGCCGGCTCGTAGCCCTGGCGCACGAAGCCGCCGTCGCGCTTGATCAGCGGCAGCTGCTCGTCGAGCGCACCGGCGAATTCGGCTGCGAGCGCCCGCGACGGCCGCTGTAGCGCCGCCATCACTGCGGCGATCTCCTGCGGCGGTTGATCGAGCTCTGAGAGCCGCGTCAGTACCTGGTCGGCGGCGATGATGCCGTCGCGGATGCCGGCGAGGTCGCGCGGTCCGCCGCGGCCGACCGAGAGGCGGGCCAGTGCCCGCGACATGTCGGGCGCGCCGCGCAGGATGCTGCGGATGTCCTCGCGCGCGGCTGAATCGGCAACGAAGGCGCCGACCGCGTCCAGCCGCCGGGCGATCGCCGGCGCATCCGTCAGCGGTGCTGCCAAGCGTTGCGCCAGCAGGCGCGAGCCGGCCGAGGTGACCGTGCAGTCGATCG
>NZ_JAEMSD010000824.1:865-1895 GCF_016462955.1 Bradyrhizobium sp.
AACCGCGGCGCTCGCCGGCCAGTGTCCGCGTCAGTTCGAGATTGGCGCGGGTGGCCGGGTCGATCGCCATGGTCGCGCCCGAAGCCTCGCGCGCGGGCGGCGACAGCGGCGGATGCTTGCCGACCTGGGTGCGGTCGACATAGGTGACGGCCGCGGCGGCGGCGGTGGCCTCCAGGCGCGTCAGCTGCGCCAGCCCGTCCATGGTCGCGACGGCGAAGTAGTCGCACAGCCGCTTCTCGGCGGTGGCGCCGTCGAAGACGTCGCGGGTCAGCGGCGTCACGGCGGGCAGCTCGCGCAGGATCTGGCCGAGCTCGTTGTCGTTGTAGAGCGCGTCCGTGACGATGGCCTCGTTCGGGTTGATGCGCGCCAGTGTCGCGGCGAGCTCGCCGCCGGAAGCTTCGGTCACCATGAACTCGGCGGTGGAGATGTCGATCCAGGCCAGGCCGAAGCGGTCGCCGCCGGCGGAGGAACGGGCGCGCGCGATCGCCAGCAGGTAATTGTTGGCGCGCGCATCCAGCAGCGTGTCCTCGGTCAGCGTGCCGGGCGTTACCAGGCGCACCACGCCGCGGCGCACCACGCTCTTGTTGCCGCGCGCCTTCGCCGCGGCGGGATCCTCGGTCTGCTCGCACACGGCGACGCGGTGGCCGGCGCTGATGAGACGATGCAGATAGTCCTCGGAGCGCTCGACCGGCACGCCGCACATCGGGATGTCGGCGCCCTGATGCTTGCCGCGCTTGGTCAGGACGATGCCGAGCGTCCGCGAGGCGATCTCGGCGTCCTCGAAGAACAGCTCGTAGAAATCGCCCATCCGGTAGAACAGCAGCAAGCCCTGATGCGCCGCCTTGATCTCGAGGTATTGCTCCATCATCGGCGTGACGCGCGCCGCAGCCTCGGCCTGCGGCGCCGGTGTGTCGTCGGGGGGCGGAACGGGTATTGGCTGTTGCATCGTCATGGGCGGCGCAACCTACAAAATTTCGCCCGGTGCTCCTATCGCTTTGGCCGGGATGCGGAGGTTTTCCACGTTGTCCGC
>NZ_JAEMSD010000825.1 GCF_016462955.1 Bradyrhizobium sp.
CGACGCGCACCGGATGCAGCACGTGGAACGGCACGAAGGTCAGCACGACGAGTGCGGCCACCAGCAGCGTCGACCACAGCGGCGGCCAGTGCAGCAGGAACAGGTAGAACGCCGCCGCATTCCACAGCGCCGGGAAGCCGCGGAAATGATTGTCGTCGGCCTTCATGCGGAGGTCGGCGAAATAGAGCGCGCTGGTGACGATGATGGCAATGCCGAGCAAGGGCGCGGCGACCGGCAGCAGCAGGCCGCTGGCCACGATCGCATAGGCCGGCACGAAGACATAGGTGACGAAGTCGACCACCAGATCGAGCACGTCACCCGACCAGTTCGGCTGCACGTTCTTGACGTCGAGCCGGCGCGCGATCGGCCCGTCGATCGCGTCGATGATCATGGCGATGCCGAGCCATTGAAACATCGCCGCCCAATGCTCGCGCACGGCCTCCAGCATCGCCAGGAGCGCGAGCGCCGCACCGAACGCCGTGAAGACATGCACCGACAAGGCCGCGGCGCGAATGGCGGTTGTGGGCTTGAGGGAATCCTGCTGGGTATCCATGGCTTCTGCTATCAGAATGGGGGTGATTTGCACATCCGCCATTGCGGCGCTCGGCCGCACAATTGCCCGCGGATCCGGAAAAATAGGTGGGCTTGAATTTGCCGCGGGCCGTGTCAAATGTCATTCCATGACAGACGCATCGACACTCCATGACGCCGCGGTGATCGGCGGCGGACCGGCGGGCCTTGCGGCGGCGATCGCATTGGCGCAAGCGGGTGCACGCACCGCGCTGGTGGCGCGGCGCGTGCCCTACGCGGACAATCGCACCACCGCGCTGCTCGGTGCCTCCATCGACCTCTTGGAGATGCTCGACGTCTGGCCACGCTGCAAGGACAAGGCGGCTGCGCTCGAGGTCATGCGCCTCGTCGACGATACCGGCCGACTGTTCCGTGCGCCGGAGGTCCGCTTCTCCTGTCACGAAATCGGCCTCGACGCCTTCGGCTACAACATCGACAACCGCTCGCTGATGCTGGCTTTGGAAGCGCGCGCGGCCGAGCTGGCCAACCTCGTCCGCTTCGACGACGAGGCTGAAAGCGCCGTCATCGAGGCGGACGACGTCGCGCTGCGCACAGCATCGGGACAGTTCCTCTCGGCCAGGCTCGTGGTTGGCGCCGACGGCCGGCACTCGCTCTGCCGCGAATCCGCCGGCATCGACGTGACGCGGCGCGAGTTGAACCAGAACGCGCTGACCTTCAACGTCGGCCATGCCCGTCCGCATCGCAATGTCTCGACCGAGTTCCACACGCCGCACGGGCCTTGCGTCTTCGTGCCCCTGCCCGGCGACCGATCCAGCATCGTCTGGGTCTCGGCGCCTGCGGACGCCGAGCGACTGCGCGGCCTCAGCGACGAGGAGCTGTCCGCCGCGATCGAGAAGCAATCGCATTCGATCCTGGGCCGCATGACGGTCGAGCCCGGTCGCAACCTGTTCCCGCTCGCGATCGAACGTCCCAAATCCTTCGGCCGCCACCGGATCGCGCTGGTCGGGGAAGCGGCCCATGTCGTGCCGCCGATCGGCGCTCAGGGCCTCAATCTCGGCCTGCGCGATGCCGCGGACATCGCAAGGCTCGCGGGCGAAGCTCTCGCAGCCGGCCAGGACCCCGGCTCCGGCGAGGTCCTCAGGCGCTACGACCGCGCGCGGCGTCCGGACATTCTGAGCCGGACCTTCGCGATCGACATCGCCAATCGCTCGCTGCTCAACGACTTCCTCCCGCTCCAGCCGGTCCGCGCCGTCGGCATGCACCTCCTCGGCGCTATCGGCCCGCTCCGACGCTTCGCCATGCGCGAGGGCCTGGCGCCGACCTGGCGGCGCTAAGCCTCGTCACGGAAACGCCAGCCGTCCGG
>NZ_JAEMSD010000368.1:0-338 GCF_016462955.1 Bradyrhizobium sp.
AGCCGCTCGCGCAGCAGCGGCTGGTAGAGCACGGGACGGGTGACGGCGAGCTCGCTGATTTTCGGAGCGCCCGACCACACGCTGGCAAGCGACATGTCGGCCTGCACGCTGCCGATCGTCAGCCGCGTGATGCCGCTGCGATCCTTGGGGTCGGCAAGCGTGAGGTCGTTCAGGGTGAGGTTCAACGTCGGCCACAGGCTGATCTTCGTGGTGCCGTCGATCGTCACGCGGTAGCCGGTCGCAGTCTCGACGCGCGAGGCGATCGTCGAGGTCAGGAAGCCCGAGGGAATCCCGACCACGAGCAAAAGCCCGATCACGACGATGACGGCGGCCAATGC
>NZ_JAEMSD010000368.1:348-6927 GCF_016462955.1 Bradyrhizobium sp.
GGACAATCGGCGCCGACCCCGGCAGATCACCCGTCCTTTGCGCCTCAAGTTTATCCCCGGACCGGAAGCGGCTCCAAGCGGGTAAAAATAGTCAGGGGATGCTGCAAAGTTATGTGACTTATGGCACACTTCTCCGGCGCGGTTTTACGCGATCCTGAAGTTGATGGTTTCAAGCGATTTGCCAAGGGTAACGACCAGAACGTTCATAAGGACATTGACATGAGCAAGCAGGCCGAATTTGCGGTCATCCTGAAGATGAATCCGATGTTCGCCGATCTCGGCGCGGACGAGCTCCAGCGGCTGTCCAATCTCTGCCACACCCAGCACCTGGGGAACGGCGAGGTCCTGTTCCAGAAGGGCGATCCTGGCGACGCACTGTTCGGCGTCCGCCGCGGCCAGGTCCGCATCGAAACCGGCGCCTCCGACGGCAGCCGGCTGACTCTGAATTTCATGGGCCCGGGCGACCTGTTCGGCGAGGTCGCGGTGCTGGACGGCCAGAGCCGCACGGCCGACGCGACCGCGGGCGAGCCCAGCGAATTGTTCGTGCTGCGGCGCGAAGATTTCCTCGGCTTCCTCGAGCGCGAGCCCAAGGTCGCGATCAAGATCATCGCCCTGCTGTGCCAGCGCATCCGCTGGCAGAGCGAGCGCATGGAAGAGTCCATGCTGCAACCTCTGCCGGTGCGCCTGGCCCGGCGGCTCTGTGCGCTCGCCGCCGATTTCGGCTCCGAGGTGCACATCTCGCAGGAACAGCTCGGGATATTCGTCGGCGCCGCCCGCGAAAGCGTCAACCGCCAGCTGCAGGCCTGGCGCAAGGACGCCATCCTCGATCTGCAGCGCGGCCGCATCCTGCTCAGGAACATGACCAAGCTGACCGCGATCGCGCGCAACGAGTAGGGTCAAGCAATCGGGAGCCTGCGTCTGCGGACACGATCGCGGTCGATCGTGTTAGCGCTCGCCTTTTGCCAGTGCACGACCGCGGCCTTTGCAATCTCACTCCGCCGCGGGGTGCACGAGGCTCTTCGGAGCTGGCCCCGCTTGCGCCGGCGCCGCTTCGTGATGACCATCCGTCTCGGCGTCCTCGCTGTGCACGATCAGCCGCTTGGCGAAGCGCCAGATCAGGGCGCCGAAATCGTCCATCACCATGAACATCGCGGGCACGAACACCAGCGACAGGATGGTCGAGAAGATCAGGCCGCCGATCACCGCAAGCGCCATCGGCGAGCGGAATTCACCGCCGGCGCCCACCGCAAGCGCGCTAGGCACCATGCCCGCGGCCATCGCGATCGTGGTCATCACGATCGGGCGGGCGCGTTTCATGCCGGCGTCGATCATGGCTTCCTCGCGCGGCTTGCCGGCGCGAATGGCTTCGATGGCGAATTCCACCAGCATGATCGCGTTCTTGGTGACGATGCCCATCAGCATCAGGATGCCGATCCACACCGGCGTCGTGAGCTGCTTGCCGGTGAGGAGCAGTGCCGCGATGGCGCCGCCGATCGAGAGCGGCAGCGAGAACAGGATGGTGATCGGCTGCAGGAAGGTGCCGAACAGCAGCACCAGCACGGCATAGACCATCATCAGCCCCGCCGTGATGGCGGTCGCGAAGCCGTCCGACAATTCGTTCAGGCTTTCCGCGTCGCCGGAGGGCGAGACCTTCACGCCTTTCGGCAGAGACTTCATGACAGGCAGATCGTAGATCTTCTTGGTGGCATCGCCGAGCGCGGCCGAGCCGACGAGGTCGGCGGCGACGGTTGCCTGCCGCTCGCGATCGTAGCGGTTAATGCTGGTCGGACCCTGGTCCAACTTGATGTCGGCGATCACCGAGAGCGGCACGCCGCCCTTCTCGCCGCGCTCGCCGAGCGGCACGCGGAGCTGCTCCAGCGTCTTCAGGCTGCCGCGGGCGGCATCCTCGAGCTGCACGCGGATCGGCACCAGGCGGTCGCCCACGTCGAATTTGGCGAGCGCAGGTCCGACGTCGCCGATGGTGGCGACCCGGATGGTCTGCGACAGGCTTTCGGTGGAGACGCCGAGCCGTGCGGCGAGATCCGCGCGCGGTTCGATGCGCAGCTCGGGACGCTCCAGCGAGGTTTCCGAGATGACGTTGGCGATGGTGGGAATCCGCTTCATCTGCGTCGCAAGCTCGCTCGCGACGTTGTTGACGATGTTGGGATCGACGCCGGTCACCACCAGCGAGATCGCGCGCAGGCCGTTCTCGTCGAGGAACCAGAAGCGGATGTCCGGAACGTTCTCCAGCTCCTGGCTGATTGAGAATTCAAGCTCGCGCTGGGTGATGTCGCGGCTGTCCTTGGGCGTGTAGTTGATGATCAAAGCAGCGCGGCGGACTTCCTGGGTGCCCGGCGGGACGCGCCCGCCGTCGACGAAGATGCTCTTCACCTCGGGCCGTTTGCGCAGCCGCGCGACGATGTCCTCGGTGACCTTTTCGGTGTAGGCCAGCTGGGTGCCCGGCGGCAGCTCCAGCGCAAGCAGAGAGCGGGCGCTGTCCTGGGCCGGCAGGAAGCCCTGCGGCAGCAGCGTGATGCTCCAGATCGATGCAGCGAACACGCCGAGGCCGATCAACACCGTGATGTAATGGTGCTTCACCGACCAGGTTACGAGGCGGTGATAGGACCGCAGGATGCGGCCCGGCGGCGGCTCTTCGTGCGTGCTGTGTTTGAGGAAATAGGCGGCCAGCACCGGCGTGACGAAGCGTGCCGCCAGTATCGAGAAGAACACCTGCACCGAGACTGTGATGCCGAACTGCTTGAAGAACTGTCCGGCGATGCCCGACATGAAGCTCGCCGGCGCGAAGATTGCGATGATGGTCAGCGAGATCGCGATGACCGCGAGGCCGATCTCGTCGGCGGCCTCCAGCGCGGCCCGGTAGGGCGACTTGCCCATGTTCATGTGCCGGACGATGTTCTCGATCTCGACGATGGCGTCGTCGACGAGAATGCCGGTCGACAGCGTGATGGCGAGGAAGCTGACCAGATTCAGGGAGAAGCCGAGCAGGTCCATCGCCCAGAACGCGGGGAAGATCGACAGCGGCAGCGAGATCGCGGCGATGATGGTGGCGCGCAGGTCGCGCAGGAACAACAGCACGATGACGACTGCGAGGATGGCGCCTTCGAACAAGGTCGAGATCGCGGCGTGGTAATTGCCGTTGGTGTATTCGACCGAGGTGTCGATCACCTTCAGGTCGACGTCGGGATAGGCGGCCTTCAGCGCGTCGATGCGCTTCTGCACGGCCTCGGCCACCTTGACGTCGCTGGCGCCTTTGGAACGCTTGATGCCGAGCGCGACCACCGGCTCGCCGTTGAAGCGGGCGAAGGTGCGGCGGTCGGCGATGGTGTCGGTGACGGTGCCGAGATCGTCGAGCCGGACCTCGCCGCCGCCGAACAGCGGAATCATGGTGCCGGCGAGATCGCCCAGCGTTTTGGCGCCGGCGAGCGTGCGGATCGCCTGGTCGTTCTTGCCGATCTCGGCGCGTCCGCCGGCGACGTCGACATTGGTGCCGCGCAGGCTCTGGCTGACATTGACCGCGGTCAACCCCATCGCCTGCAGGCGGTCGGGATCGAGCGACACGAGAATCTCGCGCTCGACGCCGCCGATGCGCTCGACCTGGGCGACGCCGCGCACGCCCTGCAGCGCGCGCTTGACCACGTCGTCGACGAAATAGGAGAGCTGCTCCGGCGTCTTGCCGGGCGAGATCGCGGCATAGGTCACGATCGGCAGGCCGATGACGTCGACGCGCTGGATCAGCGGCTCTGTGACGTTCTGCGGCAGGTTGGAACGCACGCGCGTCACCGCGTCCTTGACGTCGTTGAGCGCGCGGTCGGTGTTGGTCTCCAGCGCGAACTGGATCGTGGTGACCGACAGGCCGTCGGTGATCGAGGAGGTGATGTGGCGCACGCCTTCGACGCCGGAGACGGCGTCTTCAACCGTCTTGGTGACCTGGGATTCCAGCTCGGCCGGTGCGGCGCCGAATTGCGAGACCGCGACCGAGATCACGGGAATGTCGGCCGAGGGCAGCCGTGTGATCGCGAGCTTGGTGAAGGACACCCAGCCGAGGACCAGAAGGATGATGGAGAAGACGACCGACGGCAGCGGATTGCGGATCGACCAAGCCGAAATATTGAGAGCCATCAGCGTACCCGCGTGCGATCGAGTTCATCGGCGAACATGGTCTTGATCTGGTCGCCGTCATGGAGCGAGGAGCCGGCGTCGGCCACGACGATCTCGCCGACGTCGAGACCTTCCAGGATTTCCGTCGCGGTGTCGGACGACAATCCGACCCGCACCTTGCGTGTCTCGATGGTGTTGCCCTTGACGACCTGGATGGTGAGATGGTCGATCGCGGTCTTCGGAATCGAGACGCCGCAGCTTCGCTTGGCGTCGATCGAGGCACGGGCGAATACGCCGACCTTCAGCGAGGGATTGTTGGCGACGCTGATGCGGACGCGGCCGAGCTGCGTGGCACGGTCGATCTCGGGCGCTACCAGCCGGACCCGGCCGATCAAGTCCGGCGCGTCGTCGCGGCCGATGCGCACGGTCGCGCCGGCCGTGAGCTTGGACATGTGCACCGCCGGAACCTGGGCGTCGAGCTCGATCTCGTTGTTGACGGCGATGCGGAACATCGGGCCGGCCTGCGGCGAGGCGGGCGCGCCGACGATGGTGCGGACCTCGGTGATGAGACCCGGCGCCGGCGCTCTCAGCGAGATCGGGCCCTGCGGGCCGGGGCGCTGCGGCTGGCCCGGGATCTGCGGCGGCGGGGTCAGGCGCGCCAGTTCCTGGTTGTCGGTGACGATGGTGCCCTCGCTGACGAGCAGGTCGGTGACCCTGGAGCCTTCCTGGTCGGCAACGACCACCGCTTCGCGCCGCGGCACGAAGAAGCCCGTCACGCGCACCAGATCGGAGAAACAGGCATTGGTCGACTTCGTCACGATGACGAGCGCCTCGCTCGGCGTCTCCTTCGGCTCGGGGCGCTTGCGATGCTCGAACAGATAATAGCCGACGCCGACCGCGACGACGAACACCACTGTTCCGGCCGGCTTGAGATACTCAGTCAAATTCATCGCCGGATCATCCTGACCTGGCTCACGGCCGCGAGGCTCAAACGGAGCGTTTCCCTGAAACAAAGCGGCGTCCCGCAAGGCTGCGGGACGCGCTTCGGAAGCGAGACCTTACACCACATCACGACTGGTCACTGCAAAAGGATGGCGTCGCGCTCACTTCGATGCGGTGGTCTTGTTTTCCATATTGACCACCTGCACGCGGCGGTTGGCCTCCGCCAGCGGCTGGCCCGGATCCTTGAGCTTGCTCTTGCCGTAGCCGACGGTGACGAGGTCGGTCGCGGAGATGCTGTACTTGTCGACGAGATAGCGCTTGATCGAATCGGCGCGACGCTCCGAAAGCTCCTGGTTGTAGGCTTCGCCGCCGGCCGCGTCGGTGTGGCCTGCGACCACGAAGGTGGAGCCTTTCAGGTCGGGACTGGTCAGCGCGCGGCCGAGCGCCTGCACCGCCGGCAGCGACTTGGTGCTGATATTGGCGGAGTTGTAGTCGAACGTGATTTCGAGGTCGATGTTCGGCTTGTCCTTGGCGACCGAAGCGATCTCCTCGCGCTCGGTCGACGACAGCGAGCGCGTCGAGCGGCCGCGAACGGACTGCAGCAGCTTGGTCTCGGCCGCATTCGGCGCGGATTCGGTCTGCGGGCCGATCGAGAGGCCGCGGGTCAGCGGCTTCTTTGGCGCCGGCGCCAGCGCACGGACGATCTCGTCCTCGGTGACATTCTTGCTGTTGCCGTCATCGCCCGCATAGGCGGCCGAGGTCGGCAATGACAGCATGGCGCCGACGGTGATGATGGACAGAATCGCGGTAAGCCCTTTTGCAGCCGATCTCATAGCCAGTCCCTCCTGCGCAGCCAGCTCGCGTGCTTCTAAAAAATTCCGGCAACAAGCACCCGAAGAGGCGTGTTGCGGCATCCGCCAGATTGGTCTTTCCAGGGCTGTTCAAGGTTCGAGCCCCGGACCGCCTCAATTCAAAAAAATACTAGCGCACTCCGTAGCTTGCGAACTCCTGAACGATGTTCGGATCCATCGCCTTGGCATTGGCGATGTCCAGCGCGCCTTCCTGGGCCGAGCCGTTGCGTTGCTTGGCAAGGCCGCGTCCATAGAGCGAGGAGGTCAGGCGCGGGTTGATCTTCAGGGCGGCGTCGAAATCGGCGATGGCATTCTTCACCGCGCCCGACTTCAGGTTGACGAG
Organism: Bradyrhizobium sp.; assembly: GCF_016462955.1. Classification (GTDB taxonomy): domain Bacteria; phylum Pseudomonadota; class Alphaproteobacteria; order Rhizobiales; family Xanthobacteraceae; genus Bradyrhizobium. Next base: position 6,604 of record NZ_JAEMSD010000368.1, read on the forward strand.
GCCGCGGCTGTCCAGCGCATCGACGAAGTTCGGTCGCAGCCGCAGCGCCTCGTTGCAATCCTTCAAGGCGCCCTGGAGGTCGCCGACGACCGTGCGGGTCCAGCAGCGGTTGTTCAGGGCCTCGACGTCCTTCGCGTTGATCCGGAGGGTGTCGTCGAAATCCTTGATCGCGAGGTTGTAGGCGCCCTTGCTGGCATAGACCTGGCCGCGCCGGTACAGCGCGTTCACGTCGTCAGGATTGGCGGCAATCTTCGCGGTCAGGCCCTTGATCGTGGGATCGTCGGCCAGGACGGCGGCGCTGGGCCCGCCGTCCGTGCTCGGTGC
>NZ_JAEMSD010000826.1 GCF_016462955.1 Bradyrhizobium sp.
CGCCGGGTGATGGTGCATCGTAACGTCGGAAAGCGGCGGTCATGTCAGGCCTCCTGGAATTTGGCGTCGGTCAGTCGGCCGGCCTCTCCAAGATGGCTGGAACGGCATTTGAAAACGAGATGATGAAGGGGCGGGAGATATAGGGATATCATAAAAGGTGCGGGGCTTTGCGCCATGTTCCACTCGCCCGGCGAACGCGGAGAGGGCAGCCGATCAGCCTGCTTGTGACCGTGCGAGGGGGCGGGCTTTTATGAGATTCCTATAACTTTGCCATAGCCCTCATCTCGAAAACCTATGTCCCGGATGGCACTTCAGCGCGCTGAGAGCTCCCGGCGGGCGCCACGGAACATGTGCCGTGATTGATTCATCGCAAGCGGGCTGCCGGAAGCAGAAAATGGGGTTGCGTCCAAGGTTGGTCGCAACGAGGAGCACTTTCATGATGGACCTTCTGATGGTGGCGCTCGCCGTCGCCTTTTTCGCCCTCGCGATCGGTTACACCTACGCCTGTGAACGGCTGTAACGGAGCGGGCCATGATCTTTGATTACACGCTCGCGGGCGCCGTCTCGTTCGGCCTCCTGATCTATCTCACCTATGCACTGCTGCGGCCCGAGCGGTTTTGACGCCGTGCTGCTGCTTGTCGAATTGCTGCTGGCCGACGCCGCGCTCGTTGCGGGTCTGCTTGCGTTGCTCCTGCCGCTGTTGCGCCGGACCCAAAGCCTGAAGGGTTAATGCCATGACTGTGATCGGTTGGCTCCAGATCATTCTCTATTGTGCGATCGTCGTCGCGCTGACCAAGCCGCTCGGCTGGTACATGACGCGCGTGTTCGACGGCGAGCGCACCTTCCTGTCACCCGTCCTGCGCCCGATCGAGGCCGGCATCTACTGGATCTCCGGCGTCGACGAGAAGCGCGAGCAGCACTGGCTGACCTATACGGTCGCCATGTTGCTGTTCCACGTCGGCGGCTTCCTCGTCATCTACGGCCTCATGCGGCTCCAGGCCATGCTGCCCTTCAATCCGGCAGGGCAGTCCGCGGTCGCCGAGGATCTGTCGTTCAACACCGCGATCTCTTTCATCACCAACACCAACTGGCAGAACTACGGCGGCGAGAGCACGCTGTCCTATCTGACCCAGATGGTCGGCCTCACGCACCAGAATTTCCTGTCTGCCGCGACCGGCATCGTGCTCGCAGTGGCGCTGATCCGCGGCTTTGCGCGCGCCTCTGTACGCACTGTCGGCAATTTCTGGGTGGACGTCACCCGCTGCACGCTCTACATCCTGCTGCCGATCTGCATCGTCTACACGCTGTTCCTGGTCTGGCAGGGCATCCCGCAGACGCTCGGAGCCTATGTCGAGGCGACCACGCTCGAAGGCGCCAAGCAGACCATCGCGGTCGGCCCGGTCGCATCGCAAGTGGCGATCAAGATGCTCGGTACCAACGGCGGCGGCTTCTTCAACGCCAATGCGTCGCACCCCTTCGAGAACCCGACCGCGCTGTCGAACTTCGTGCAGATGCTCTCGATCTTCGTGCTCGGCGCGGCGCTCACCAACGTGTTCGGACGGATGGTCGGCAACCAGCGCCAGGGCTGGGCGATCCTCGCGGTGATGGGCGTGCTGTTCGTCGCCGGCGTCGGCGTCTGCTACTGGGCGGAAGCCAGCGGCACCTCGACCATGCATGCGCTGGGCCTGACCGGCGGCAACATGGAAGGCAAGGAAGTGCGCTTCGGCATCGTCGCGTCCTCGCTGTTCGCCGTGATCACGACCGCGGCCTCCTGCGGTGCCGTCAACGCCATGCATGACAGCTTCACTGCGCTCGGCGGCATGATCCCGCTGATCAACATGCAGCTCGGCGAGATCATCGTCGGCGGCGTCGGCGCTGGCATGTAC
>NZ_JAEMSD010000827.1 GCF_016462955.1 Bradyrhizobium sp.
GCCGCGGCGGCAGGGGCCTGCCCCTCCAGCTTCTGGGCGCGTTCGGCCAGACGCTGGTTGTCGGCACGGAGCCGGGCGGTGAGGTCTGCGAGACGGCTCTCGGCAGCGGCGGCCGGGGCGGCAGCCTGCTGCATCTGCGGTGCCGGGTTCGCGACGGGAGCGGAGGTCGCCTGGCTGTTGCGGGCGATCGCGGCCTGCTCGATGCCGGTCGCAACCACCGAGACGCGGATCAGGCCGTCGAGCGCCTCGTCGAAGGTGGCGCCGACGATGATGTTGGCGTCCTGGTCGACTTCCTCGCGGATGCGGGTCGCGGCCTCGTCGACCTCGAACAGGGTGAGGTCCTTGCCGCCGGTGATGGAGATGAGGAGGCCCTTGGCGCCCTTCATCGAGCTGTCGTCGATCAGCGGATTGGCGATCGCGGCTTCCGCGGCGGTCAGCGCGCGCTTGTCGCCGGAGGCCTCGCCCGTGCCCATCATCGCCTTGCCCATCTCCCGCATCACCGCTCTCACGTCGGCGAAGTCGAGGTTGATCAGGCCTTCCTTGACCATCAGGTCGGTGATGCAGGCGACACCCGAATAGAGCACCTGGTCGGCCATCGCGAAGGCGTCGGCGAAGGTGGTCTTTTCGTTGGCGACCCGGAACAGGTTCTGGTTCGGGATGATCAGCAGCGTATCGACGACCTTGTGCAGTTCGTTGATGCCGGCTTCGGCGGTGCGCATGCGGCGGCCGCCCTCGAAGTGGAACGGCTTGGTCACGACGCCGACGGTGAGGATGCCCATGTCGCGCGCGGTCTTGGCGATGACGGGAGCTGCACCCGTGCCGGTGCCGCCGCCCATGCCGGCGGTGACGAACACCATGTTGGCGCCCGAGAGATGGTCGCGCAGTTCGTCGATCACCTCTTCCGCCGCCGCGGCGCCGACGTTAGGCTGCGAGCCGGCACCGAGGCCTTGCGTGACCGCCGTGCCCATCTGCACGATGCGCTGCGCCTTCGACATCGTCAGCGCCTGCGCGTCGGTGTTGGCGACCACGAAGTCGACGCCCTGCAGGCCCGCCGTGATCATGTTGTTGACGGCGTTGCCGCCGGCGCCGCCGACGCCGAACACGGTGATCCGGGGCTTCAGTTCGTGAATATCAGGAACATTGATGCTGATGGTCATGTTTGCCTCTCGATCACGCGCGCGTGGGTTCGCCCCGGCCGGCGGCCGCGGGAGTTGGTGAAATCAGGGAATTGCGGAAATGAATCATCAGAAGCCCTCGCGTAGCCATCGTCCGACCTTTCCGAAATAGCCGCCGGTCCCTGTCTTGACCTGCTGCCGCGTATGCCGCGGTTCGACATGTTCGAGGTGAACATATTGCGGGTAGACGAGAAGTCCGGCCGGGACCGCGAACGCGGCGTTCTTCGCCTCAGCGGGCAGCCGGCCGAAACCGAGCGGACGTCCGACCCGCACGGGCCGGCCGAGTATCCGGGTGCCGAGATCGACCAGGCCGGTCAGCTGCGAGGCGCCGCCCGACAGCACGACGCGGCCGTTGGGCTCTGCGGCGAAGGGCGAATCCTTCAGTTTGTCCCGAACCATTTCGAAGACTTCCTCGGCACGGTGCTTGACGATGTTCGCGATGGTGGCGCGGGAGACGATCTGCGGCAGATCCTGCTCGTCACCGGCTGTCGGCACAGACATCAGCTCACGCGAGTCCGATCCGCCGGTGATGACGGTGCCGTATAAGGTCTTGATTCGCTCCGCATCGGCAATGGTCGCCGAGAGTCCGCGTGCAAGATCCATCGTGATGTGTTGCCCGCCGACCGCAAAACCGGCCGCATGCACGAAGCGCCCGCCCGAATAGACGGCAATCGTCGTGGTGCCGGCGCCCATCTCGACGACGGCAGCGCC
>NZ_JAEMSD010000369.1 GCF_016462955.1 Bradyrhizobium sp.
AGCAAACCTCATGCCGTCAGTTCCTTTTGGCAACAACTTTCTCTTGCCGACGCATCACGCCTTGCTGAGCCGCCTCGAGCGCGATCCGATCAGAATGAATCGTCGTCGCGCTTTAGGTCGTTGTTTAAGCATGATCTTTCCGGAAAACCGGTTCGCAGTGTTCCGGATATGCCCTAGCGCAACGCGGCGGGCCCGCCCTCGTCGATCTGCCGGCCCATCAGCGCGATCGCTTTCTGATAGACGCCAGCCGCATTCCAGGCCTCGATGGCGGCGAAGTTCGGCTCGCCCGGTTGGTAGCCAGCTCCTGCTTTCCAGCCATGGGCTTTGAGGAAATTGGCCGTCGAGTTCAGCGCATTGGCAGCGACTTCCAGATTGCCGGTGCCGTAGGCAAGGATGCTCTTGGGCATGAACTGGGTCTGGCCGACCTCGCCATGCATGGAGCCGCGAGTCGATCCCGACAATGTACCGCGGTCGATCAGCTTCAACGCGGCATAGAGCTGGTCAGTGAAGAATTCGGGACGGCGGCAGTCATAGGCGAGGGTCGCGATCGACGACAGCATGTTCTGATTGCCGCGCTGGCTGCCGAAGCCGGTCTCCATGCCCCAGATCGCGATCAGGGGTCCGGGCGGGACGCCGTAGCGCTGCTCGATCGAGGCGAACAAGGCGGCCTGTGACTGCTTCAGCTGCCGTCCCTTGGCGACGATGGTGGTCGCGCCGCGCTTGGCCAGGAACTGGTCGAGCGTCAGCGAGAAGCTGCGCTGGCCGCGGTCGGCCGCGATGGTGGCGCTCGCATAGTTGGTCTGCATCAGCGCCGACAGCGCGGTGGGGCCGATGCCCTTTCCTTGCGCCTCCGCGCTGAATTCGCGCTTCCACGCCTCGAAGCCGACCGGCGAGCTGCCGCATTGCGCGGCCTCGGCGGAGGGTGCGAGGCAACCGAGCAGCGTCATTGCGCCAAGAACCGCTCCCGCAACAGCCCTGCCCCTGATCATCTGCAATCTCTCCTGTCCTGTATCGCTCGGCGCAATCTTACCCGGTGGACGGCGCCGACTCCATGGCCTGATCATAGGACAATTCGAGGCCGTCCAGATTGCCGTCTTTGCGCCATCTGTCGAGCAGCCGCAGGAATGCCACCGGGCCGCGCCAATATTGACTGTTTCTTGCCGCGATTGGATCAAACACGCCTTCATTGTTGTAGTAACCCGGCGTGCATTCGGCGAGATAGGTCTGCCGGCCGAGCGCGGCCTTGACGACCTCCTCGACCCAGGCATCCTCGGCGGCGAGCGTCGGCTCCAGAGTGCGCGCCTTGCGCTCACGCGCCTCCTTAATGACATAGGCGATGTGTTGCGACTGTTCGTCGATGATGTGCGGAAAATTGGCGCTCTGGCCGGCCTGCACCGTGACGATCAGGAAGCAGTTCGGGAAACCGCGGCTGTAGAAGCCATGCAGCGTCTTGACGCCGTCCTGCCAGCGCTCCGACAGGCTCATGCCGCCGCGGCCATAGACCTCGAAGCCCATGCGGCGCGCGTAATCGGTGCCGACCTCGAAACCGCTGGCATAGATCAGGCAATCGAGCTCGTAAGCCCTGCCGTCGACGACGACAGCATTCTCCGTGATGCGCTCGACACCCTCCCCCTTGGTGTCGACCAGATGCACGTTCGGACGGTTGAAAGTGTCGAGATATTCGTCGTGGAAGCACGGCCGCTTGCAGAACGCCTTGTACCAGGGCTTGAGCGCCGCTGCGGTCGCCTCGTCACTGACCACCGCGTCGACACGGGCGCGGATCTCCTCCATCTTGCGATAGTCGGCCTGCTCGATCACCTTCAGAGCCTCTTCCATCGAGGTCACCGGCTGTGCCTGCCGGCGCGGCGCCAGCAGGATCTCGCCGAGCAGGCCAGTCCAGCCGTCCTGCACCAGGTCCTGCTCGAACGGCTCGCCCGAGATCACTGACGTGAAATTGTCCATGCGCTCGCGCTGCCAGCCGGGCTTGAGGTTCTGCGCCCAGGCCGGGTCGGTTGGACGATCGTCGCGAACGCCGATCGCGGACGGCGTGCGCTGGAAGACATAGAGCTCCTTCGCCGAGCGGCCGAGATGCGGCACGCATTGCACCGCCGTGGCACCGGTGCCGATGATGCCGACGCGCTTGTCGGCTAGACCGGTCAGGCCGCCCTCCGCATTGCCGCCGGTGTAGCCGTAGTCCCAGCGGCTGGTGTGAAAGCTGTGACCTTTGAACGTCTCGATGCCGGGAATGCCAGGCAGCTTCGGACGGCTCAGCGGACCGCCGGCCAGAATGACGAAGCGCGCACGGATCTGGTCACCGCGGTCGGTCTCGACCAGCCAGCGCGCGTCCTGCTCCTGCCATGTCATCCGGGAGATGACGGTCTGAAACAGCGCGCGCTCGTAAAGTCCGAAATGACGGCCGATGCGGCGCGAGTGCTCGTAGATCTCCGGCGCCCGGGCATATTTGCGCATGGGAATGTAGCCGGTCTCCTCCAGGAGCGGCAGATAGATGTAGCTCTCGGTATCGCAGGCGGCGCCGGGATAGCGATTCCAGTACCATGTGCCGCCGAAGTCGGCGGCCTTTTCCACGATGCGAAAATTCTCGATGCCGGCCTCGCGCAAGCGCGCGCCACACAAGAGGCCGCCGAAGCCGCCGCCGACGATGAGCACGTCGGTCGCTTCGCTGATGGCTGGCCGCGCAAATCCGGGATCGGCCCAGGGGTCATCGAGGTAGCGGCCGAAATCGCCCGTGACCTCGATATACTGCGCCTTGCCCTCGGCACGCAGACGGCGATCGCGCTCGTCGCGATAGCGCGCACGAAGGGCGGAAATATCAACCGTAGATGCGCCGGCTTCACCGGTCTTGTGTCTTTCCGCTGACATCCATCTCCTCCCGCCAATGCTGCTTCGCCGGCAGCTCACCGCACGTTAGCCCTTAAAAAGCGCTGCATGCAATCACGCGGATTGCCTTTTTACGTGAACGCTGCGCGACGTTCCGCTAACCTCCCGCGCAAATCAGAAGCCTACGCCATGCATCGACGTGGCAATCCGGAGGAGACCATGCAGGGATTGATGATGGACATGCCGCTGCTGATCAGCGGACTGATCCAGTATGCGGCCGACTATCACGGCGAAGCCGAGATCGTCGCGCGCGAGATCGAGGGCGACGTCCATCGCTACACCTATGCCGATGCGCATCCACGCATCAAGCGCATGGCGCTGGCGTTGAAGCGGCTCGGCATGACGCAAGGCGACCGCGTCGGCACGCTGGCCTGGAACACGCACCGTCATTTCGAGATGTTCTACGCGGCGCCCGGCATGGGCTACGTGCTGCACACGGTCAATCCCAGGCTCTTTCCCGATCAACTTGTCTACATCATCAACCACGCCGAAGACCGCCTGCTGTTCATCGACCGCGCCACGCTGCCGCTCGTCGAGGCGATCGCGCCACAGCTCAAGACCATCGAGGCCTATGTCGTGATGTCCTCGCGCGAGCGGATGCCGGAGACGAAGCTTGCCAACGTGCATTGCTACGAAGAGCTCCTGGCACGCGAGAACGAGGCCGGCTTTGCCTGGCCGGAATTCGACGAGAAGTCCGCCTCGACGATCTGCTACACCTCGGGCACGACGGGCAATCCGAAGGGCGTGATCTACTCGCACCGCGCCGCGATCCTGCAGACCATGACCTGCTGCAATTTCGACTTCCTGCCGGGACATGTCGAAGGCGTGCGCGAGGTGATGATGCCGATGGCACCGCTGTTCCACGGCAACGGCTGGAACATGCCGTTCACCGCGCCCTATACCGGCTCAAAGCTGGTGCTGCCCGGCCGCAACTACGAGCCCGACAAGCTCTATGAACTGCTCGAAGGCGAGAAGGTGACGCTGTCGGCGGGCGTGCCGAGCTTCTGGCTGATCCTGCTCGACTGGCTCGGCCGCACCGGCAACAAGTTCTCGACGCTGCGCGCGACGCTGTCGTCGGGCTCGGCCCCGCCGCGCGCGATGGTGGAAAAGCTCAAGCGCGATTACAATGTCGACTACATCCAGGCCTGGGGCATGACCGAGGCGCTGGGCTGCTCGATGCCGGGCTTGCGGCCCGGCTCGGAGCATCTCGGCGAGACCGAGAAATTCGACCGGCGCCAGGTCTCCGGCCGCGCCTGTTTCGGCACCGCCTTGCGCATCGTCGATGAAGCCGGCAACGAGCTGCCGCGCGACGGCAAGTCCGTCGGTCATCTGCGCGCCCGTGGTCCCTGGGTGGCCTCCGGCTACATGAAGCTCGATGAAGGCCTCGACCGCGACGGCTGGCTGATCACCGGCGACATGGCCGTGATCGACCCGCAGGGTCACGTTACGCTGACCGACCGCTCCAAGGATGTGATCAAGTCCGGCGGCGAGTGGATCTCCTCGATCCAGCTCGAGGACATCGCACTGTCCCACCCCGACGTGCTGCAGGCGGCCGTGGTCGCGATCAGCCACGAGAAATGGCAGGAGCGCCCGCTCCTCCTCGTCGTTCGCAAGAAAGGCGCGACGGTCGACGGCCGGACGCTGCTCGACCACATGCGTCCGAGGATCGCAAGCTGGTGGCTGCCTGATGCCGTCGAATTCCTCGACGAATTCCCGATGACCGGCACCGGCAAGGTGCTGAAATCCGCTCTGCGCGACAGATTTAGGGAGTACCGGGTCGCGTAATCGGCCCGCCTTCGATCAAGGAGATGAGAGATGCTCTACCCGATGTCGCCCAAGGTCGTCGAGCTCAAGCGGAGGCTCGAAAGCTTCATGGACCGGCACATCTATCCGAACGAGGAGCGCTTCTACCGCGAGGCTGAAGAGCTCGGGCCATGGAAGGTCTTTCCGGTCGTCGAGGAGCTGAAGCCGCTGGCGCGCAAGGAGGGGCTTTGGAATCTGTTCCTGCCCGAGAGCCATCACGGCGCGGGCCTCACCAACCTCGAATACGCTCCGCTGTGCGAGGTGATGGGCCGCTCGCATCTTGCGCCTGAAGTCTTCAACTGCTCGGCGCCCGACACCGGCAACATGGAGGTGCTGGAGCGCTACGGTTCGGAGCAGGACAAGGAGCGCTGGCTGAAGCCGCTGCTCGCCGGCGAAATCCGCTCCTGCTTTGCCATGACCGAGCCGGCGGTCGCATCATCCGATGCCACCAACATCGAGAGCTCGATCGTGCGCGACGGCGACCATTACGTCATCAACGGGCGCAAATGGTACACGACCAACGCGACCGACCCGCGCTGCAAGATCTGCATCTTCATGGGCAAGACCGATCCCGATAATCCCGATCGCCACAAGCAGCAATCGATGATCCTGGTGCCGATGGACACGCCGGGCATCGAGGTCAAGCGTCCCTTGCCCGTGTTCGGCTTCTACGGCGTGCCCGACCGCGCCTCCGAAGTGATCTTCACCAATGTGCGGGTGCCCCGGGAGAACATGCTGCTCGGCGAGGGCCGCGGCTTCGAGATCGCGCAGGGCCGTCTCGGACCCGGCCGCATCCATCATTGCATGCGCCTGATCGGCCTTTCCGAACGCACGCTGGAGAAGATGTGCCGCCGCGTGCGCAGCCGGGTTGCCTTCGGCAAGCCGGTCTCGGAGCAGACGGTGACGCAGGAGCGCATCGCGGAAGCCCGCATCATGATCGAGCAGGCGCGGCTGCTGACGCTGAACGCGGCCCATGCCATGGACACGGTTGGCAACAAGGTGGCGAAAGCCGAGATCGCCATGATCAAGGTCGCCGTGCCCAACATGGCCTGCCAGATCATCGACTGGGCCATTCAGGCCCATGGCGGCGGCGGCACCTCGAACGATTTCGGACTGACTCAGGCCTACGCCACCGCGCGCTTGCTGCGTCTTGCCGATGGCCCCGATGAGGTCCACCGCAACCAGATCGCGCGGCTCGAGCTGAGGAAATATTCGAACGCGTAGAAGAAGCGATCGTTCGTGAGGCGCCGGCGGCGCTCCCGTTCCTTCTCCCCCTTGTGGGACCCACAAGGGGAGAGGGCGCAACAACATGCAACGGTTACAATCAGCGTTCGGCGGCCTCGCCTCAGTTCACTACGTACACATCGGGATCGGCACTCGAGCTCGGCTTCTTGAAGGCGTTGCGCAAAGCGGGCGACAGCGGGACGTTGTAGTTGAGGCCATTCGGCGGCGTCGGCGATTGCAGCCATTTCCTGTAGAGCACCTCGATCTCCGGGCTGGCATAGAGCTCGGCGGTGGCGCGGTCGGCGAGCGCCTTGAACGGGGCATCCTCCCGCCGCAGCATGATGCCGTAAGGCTCCGGCTTGGACAACGCTTCGGCGCTGATCATGTAGGCTTGCGGCTCCTTCGACCGCGCAATCGCGACCGCGAGCTGGACGTCGTCGAGCGCATAGGCCTGGGCGCGGTCGGTCTCCAGCAGCAGGAACGCTTCGGCCTGGTCCTTGGCCGGCATGATGTTGATGCCGAGATTGCGCTCGGAATTGACCTTGGCAAGCTGCGTCAGGTTCACAGATCCCGCAACGGCGGTGACCGCCTTGCCCTTGAGATCGTCGATGGTGTTGATCTTGGCGGCTGTCTTTGCGGCAAACCGCGTCGCGCTGAGAAAATGCGTGTTGGTGAAGGCGACCTGCTTCTGGCGGTCGGCGTTGTTGGTGGTCGCCGAGCAATGCAGGTCGAGCGTGCCGTTCACCATCAGCGGGATGCGGTTCGACGAGGTCACCGCGAGGGTCTCGACGGAGATGTCGGGCATGCCGAGCTGCTTCTTCACGGCGTCCACGATCCTGAGGCAGATGTCCATGGCAAAGCCGACCGGCTTCTGGTTGCCGTCGAGATAGCTGAACGGAACTGACGCCTCCTGATAGCCCAGCGTGATCTTCCTGGTCTCCTTGATCTTCTGGAGCGTGCCCGAGAGGTCTTCGGC
>NZ_JAEMSD010000370.1 GCF_016462955.1 Bradyrhizobium sp.
CGCTCTGCACCAACGCGCTGCTGCTCGAGAAGAAGCTCGATCTGTTCGAGCCCTCCCCTTACCTGTTCTTCTCGGTGCATCTCGACGGCCTGCGCGACCACCACGACAAGGCGGTGTCGCAGAAGGGCGTGTTCGACCGCGCCGTCTCGGCGATCAAGGCGGCCAAGGCACGCGGCTTCACCGTCAACGTCAACGCCACCATCTTCGACGGCCATCCGGCCGAGGAGATCGCCAAGTTCCTCGACCTCACGGTCGAGCTTGGCGTCGGCGTCTCGATGTCGCCGGGCTACGCCTATGAGCGCGCGCCCGACCAGGAGCACTTCCTCAACCGCACCAAGACCAAGAAGCTGTTCCGCGACGTCTTCGCCATGGGCAAGGGCAAGAAGTGGAACTTCATGCATTCCGGCCTGTTCCTCGACTTCCTCGCCGGCAACCAGGAATACGAGTGCACGCCCTGGGGCATGCCCGCGCGCAACATCTTCGGCTGGCAGAAGCCCTGCTATCTGCTCGGCGAAGGCTACGCGAAAACCTTCAAGGAGCTGATGGAGACCACGGACTGGGATTCCTACGGCACCGGCCGCTACGAGAAGTGCGCCGACTGCATGGCCCATTGCGGCTACGAGCCGACCGCGGCGACGGCTGCGCTCAACAACCCGCTGAAGGCGATGTGGGTGTCGCTGCGCGGCATCAAGACCTCCGGTCCCATGGCGCCGGAGATCGACATGAGCAAGCAGCGCCCGGCGCAGTACATCTTCTCGGAACAGGTCCAGAAGAAGCTGTCGGAGATCCGCAAGGACGAGGCCGCCACGGCCCAGGCGAAGGCCGCGCAGAAGGCTTCGACGGCGGCGTAAGGCACGCAACCAACTATACCACGAAGGCCCGGCCGCCAACGCGACCGGGCCTTTTTCGTCTGCGGGCGTTGTGCCGACGATCCGTGTCCCGGACGCGCTGCAGCGCAACGCGCAGCAAGTGCGCGCTGGCTGCGTCCGGGGCACGAGAGGACATCGCGTCACTCTCACTCTCCGCCGTGCGGCGCCAGCTTGCTCTGCTATGAGGTCTCTTCCCTGCAGACACACCACCGCGTTCTCGCGGCTTCATTCGCCCGAGCTTTGCTATTCGTTCGCGCCCTATGAAGGCCAGAGGGCGCAGGGAAGGCCGGGCGCCGGCGGCACCCGCGGTCCGCGTGCATCGAAAACGCACACGGGGTGGACTACAGGTGTGCCGGTCGCCCGGCCTTCCCTGCGCGGATGGTTTTAACGGTGTCCTTCGTGCTCTCCTCGGGGAGCGTTGCACTCTTGCCCCCGTCGTCTCGCCGCTGATCGACGCGCGTGCCGGTTGGCCGCCACATCACCGCAAGACTTGACGCCAGAACCCCGGGCGTCGGGACCACACGACTTCTCCGTCCGCGGACGATCCTGCCTCAGCATCCGGGACCCGATGTGCGCGCCCCTGACCATCAACAAGACCGCTGTGACCGCGCCGTGTCGTACCGCGTCGCGCATGACTCAACGGTCGCCCGTCCCTGTCACCGCCTATCGCGCCGGCGCTGCCGCGTCCACCGCACCCCGGCCCGCATCTCGTGACGATCGCGAAGCGCCCCTCCGGCAGGGCCGGGATGAGCGCCCTATGCCATAAATCCGAAATTCGGGAAAGTGGAATATTTTCGCGAGGAGGGATTGACTTGGCCACAGGTGTTTTGCCCGACGCCGCTCGGCGCGTCTTCGCAAACATCGAGAACAACCCCATGCAAAGTAGACCGGGGCTCAGTCTTGCAGACGATGCTACGATAATGTATATACTCAAAGGTATATACTTGAGGTCCCCATGTCCCACATCGCCAAGGTATTCAAGTCCGGCAACTCTCAGGCCGTCCGACTTCCGAAGGATTTTCGTTTTACGGTTGAGGAAGTCGAGGTCTCACGCGAAGGCGATGCCGTGATCCTGCGCCCGAAACGAAGCGCCACCGGCCCTTGGGCGTCGCTTCGCGCGGCTATCGCGCGCGGCTTCAGCCCAGACTTCATGGCTGAAGGCCGGGAGCAACCCGAAGAGCAGACGCGGCCCAATCTGGAGCAGGCGTTTCGATGACGAAATGGCTGCTCGACACCAACGCCATCATCTCACTCGTCACACGCCGGTCAGAGCCTCTCCTGCGCCGGGTCGAATCCAGCGAGCCCGGTGCACTCGCAATCTCGGCCATCGTTGCCCACGAACTCTACTTCGGCGCCTATCGCAGCCAGAAGATTGAATTCAATCTGGAGACACTCCGTCTCCTCTTTGCCGATCTCGACATCCTCGACCTCGACCAAGAGGACGCGCGAGCCGCCGGCGAGATCCGGGCGGAGCTGGCGCGGCGCGGCACGCCGATCGGCCCCTATGATATCCTGATTGCCGGTCAGGCGATCGCGCGCGGCCTGCCGCTCGTCAGCAACAACACCGCCGAATTCCAGCGCATTGCCGGATTGCGGCTGGAGGACTGGACGAGGGCGTGAGGCTCGCAAGCGTTGGGAATTACGATGACTGTATCACTGTAACCATCGTGTGTCCCTTCAGGGGTGCAATCCAGTGCTGGACTGTCACCTAATTCTGATCCGATACCGCGAGCGATCACCGCGCTTCGCGTACCCCCTCATGGCCCGCCACTTTCGCCGCTTTGACGAGCTTACGGTCGAAAGTGACAAAGGCCTCGCAATGTCCGGATCTCGCTAGATGCAGCGCATCGGCGAAATCCATTTCTGTTTCGGCAAGGTCGAGCGCCGCCGCAATCGTCGTGCCGTCCTCGACGGTGACGGTCGGAAGTCCGGCGAAAGCACGTAGCGCGTGCACAACGTCGGCGGCCCGATAGCCGTACGCGCTTCGCAGCACCCATTCGACTTCGAGCAGCACCGTGATGGGAACGAAGACGCTCTCGGCGTCGATCAAGGCGCGGGCCCGCGCGGATTGGCTGACGTGATCCCCGGTCAGATAGCGGACGATGAGGTTGGTATCAATCGCGATCATGCCGCCGCCTGGCTTCGGCCAGCACGCTTGCGTCAATCTCTTCGAGAGTTTTCGGCTTGCCTCGATAAGCCAAGATGCCGAACACCTCTTTCGGTCGCGTCGCCGCGAAGGCCGGCGCCGGCTTCAACAGGACGCCCTCCGAGGTCTCCTCGACGGTGAGCCGCGTTCCTGCCTTCCATTCCCGCGCCTTGCGAATAGCGCTCGGCAGGATGACCTGTCCCTTAGTGGAAACGACGGTGGTGAGCTTGTCCGTGCCGACCATTGACTGGACCTTCCTGAGGTAAGACGAATGTAAGATAAACTCAGATAGGCTTACATTCAAGCGAGCAGATGCACGCCACTCGCCGTGACGGTAATCGCGCAGCTCAAAACAAAAGGCCCAGTCGCACGACCGGGCCTTTCCTCTTGCGTGCTCGAACGACCCCGCTCACGCCGCCTTCGACACCAACTCCTCGCTCTCGATCAGCTCGGTGCCGATCAGATAATCCCGGCAGCCGCGCAAGCTCCGCAGGGCGCGGTTGAAGTCGATGCCGGTCGAGACCAGCGCATGCAGCGTGGTCGGATTGCGGACGATGCCGCGCAGCACGGCGCCGAGATCGATCTGGCCGTTCGGCTTGATCGCGGCGCGGGCGAGTGCCGGCAGCGCGCGGTGGGCGGGATCGCTGATGACGCGGACCGCGGCAAAGGGCAGCCCGGCTTCGGCGGCGTAGGCGGCGGCGATGTGGCTTTCCATGTCGACGGCAAAGGCTCCCGTCTCCGAATGCAGCGCCGCCTTGCAGGAGCGGCCCGTGACCACCTCCTCCGCCCCGGCGAGGCTGCCGCGCACGACGCGGCGGCGGCCCGAGGTCAGCCGATCGATCAGGTCGTCGCCGAGCGACAGGCCTGCCGCCCAGCGGGTGTCGCCGGACAGCACCTCGGTCGCCAGCACGACGTCGCCGGAGCGCAGGCTCGGGTCGAGCCCGCCGGCCACGCCGAACGAGATCACGCCGCGAATCGTCTGGGGATCCACCACCGTCAGAAGCGCCCGCAACTGGGTCGGGCTGCTGGATGAACAGATGACCGCCATTCCAGGGCCGGCCGCGATGCGGGCCTCCTGAACCAATCCGGTCACGATCAGTATTGGCCGCGGATCGATGGCGTAACCCGCGGTAGCGTAGTCCCCCGTCCCCAAAGTCACATTCCGACCCCTACCACCCTGCTGTTGGTGTTCCGCAAGTTCCGATACCGCGCCAATGCCCACAGCGGGAAGAACTTTGGGTAACCATGATAACGTAGATAGAACACGCGGGGGAAGCCTGTGGCGGTGTACCGCTGCTCGTCCCACAGTCCTTTTTTGTTTTGTGTTGCAATCAGGTACTCCACCCCGCGGGCGACGGCCGGGTGATCAACCTCGCCTGCCGCCATCAGGGCAAGCAAGGCCCATGCCGTTTGCGAGGCGGTCGAGGGGGCAGGCTCCCATCCCCGGTAGTCCAGGCGGTAGCTGACCGCGTCCTCGCCCCAGCCGCCGTCCTCGTTCTGGACCGAGGCCAGCCAATCCACGGCTTTGCGAATCATCGGGTCCTCGTGGTCGACGCCGGCCATGTTGAGGGCACACAGCACCGACCAGGTTCCATAGATGAAGTTCATGCCCCAGCGGCCGTACCAGGACCCCTCCGGGTGCTGGGTCTTGCGCAGATAGGCGACGCCGTCGGCCACGTGCTTGCTGGTTGCCGCGGTCTCGCCGAGCTGGGCCAGCATCGAGATGCAGCGGGCGGTGACGTCCTCGGTCGGCGGATCGAGCAGCGCGCCGTGGTCCGAGAACGGGATGTTGTTGAGGTAGTATTCGAGATTGTTGACGTCGAAGGCGGCCCAGCCGCCATCGTCGCTCTGCATGCCCTCGATCCACTCCCGGCCCCGGGCGATCGCGTCGTCATAGCCGGTGGCGCCGTGCTCCCGCCGCATGCGGTCCATCGACATCACCACCACGGCGGTGTCGTCGAGATCGGGGTAATGGGCGTTGTTGTACTGGAAGGCCCAGCCGCCCGGACGCACGTCGGGCCGCTTCACCGCCCAATCGCCCTTCAGCTCGAGCTCTTGCTTCGGGATCAGCCAGTCGAGGCCCTGCTTGGCCACCGGCACCGCCTTGTCGCCGCCGGCTTCGAGCAGCGCATGGGCGGTCAGCGTCGTGTCCCACACCGGCGAGACGCAGGGCTGGCAATAGGCCTCCTCGCCGTTGATGACGAGCAGCTTGTCGATGCCCCGGCGCGTGATCGCACGCGGCGGGAAATTCTCGTCCTTGCCGAGCGCATCATACATCATGACGATGTTGGCCATCGGCGGGTAGATCGCGCCCATGCCGTCCTCGCCGTTGAGTCGCTCTTCGGTGAAGGCGAGCGCGGCGTCGATCGCGCGCTTGCGCAGGCTCTTGGGAAACATCGGCTCGACCACGCGCAGGATCGCGTCGAGCGAACGGAACAGCAGGAACCAGGCCATGCTCTGGTGCGGCGCCTTCGCCGTCATGCCGATCGAGCGCGGATCCTGGAGAAACAGCTCGTCGATGCCGACGCCCTTCGGATTCCTCGCACGCGGCTTCAGCGCGGCGATCACCATCAGCGGCACCATGGTGGTGCGCGCCCAATACGAGATCTTGTTGAGGTGGAACGGCGACCAGAACGGCAGCAGCACGATCTCGACCGGCAGCACCGGCACCGCGCGCCAGGTCAGCACGCCGTACATTGCGAGCATGAAGCGGGTGAAGACGTTGCTGTGGATCGCGCCGCCCCGCGCGCGGATCGCCTCGCGTGCACGCACCATGTGCGGCGCGTCGACGGAATCGCCGATCATCTTCAGCGCGAAATACGCCTTCACGCTGGCGCTCATGTCGAACTCGCCGTCATGCACCAGCGGCCAGCCGCCATGGGCGCCCTGGATGCGGCGCAGGTAATTGCCGATCCTGGCCTCGAGCACGGCATCGACCGGCTCGGCCAGATAATGGCGCAACAAGACATACTCTGCGGGAATCGTGGCATCGGCCTCGAGCTCGAACACCCAATGGCCGTCGGGCTGCTGGAAGCCGAGAACCCCTTCGGCCGCCGATGTAATGCTCGATTCCAATAGCTTCGAATCCAGACCCTTCGAGTTCAAGGCCTCGCGGCTGGTCGCGTTCACGGAATCCATGTCGCTCGATTGCTCCGATAGTCCAACGAAATTGACCGGGACATTCACCCGTCAGGGCCGCGTGTCAGGAAGCTTTGGCGGCCAGAACCAGATCGGCGGCGCGATCACCGGACCGGACCGATCCTTCGATGGTTGCTGGCAATCCCGTAGCAGTCCAATCGCCGGCGAGAAACAGGTTTTTCAGCGCGGTGACCGGCCCCGGACGCAGGGCGTTCTGGGCAGGCGTGGCGGCGAAGGTGGCGCGGCGCTCGCGGACGATCTGCCAAGGAGGCAGCTCACCGGACACCCCGCCGGCCTTGCAGACGTCGTTCCAGATCGTCTGCGCGAGTTCCTCGCGCGGCATCTCGACCAGACGGTCGCCGTTGCTGATGGTGACGGACAGCCGGTTCGGGAACGCGAACAGCCACTCCACGACGCCGCCGATCACGCCGAGGATCGGCGCCGCTCCCGGCGGCGGCTCAAAGCGGAAATGCGCGTTGACGATGGCGCGGAATTCGGTCGGCGTCTTCAGGCCGGGCAGCAGGCTGGCTGCCGGGCGCGGCGGCACCGCCATCACGATGACGTCGCCGGCGCCGAGTGGGACCACATCCTCACCGCCGAAATTCAGGGCGGTCACCTTTCCGTCCGCGCTGACGAACGAACGCAGCTCATGGCCGAGCTGAACGGTGTGGCCGCGATCCTGCAGAAACTTCACCGCAGGCTCGATCAGCACGGCGCTGAGGCCGTCACGCGCGAT
>NZ_JAEMSD010000371.1 GCF_016462955.1 Bradyrhizobium sp.
TGCGCCATCGGATAGCCGTCGAAGGTGGTCGCGACCGACCAGGCTTCGCCCGGAATGTTGAACAGGATCGAGGTGATGGCGCCGCCGAACAGCGCGCCCCAATAGATGCAGGACAGCATCACGATCGCCGAGGTCGGGTCCATCGTGAAGGTGAGCGGCAACAGGATCGCAACGCCGTTGGGACCGCCGAGCCCGGGCAGCACGCCGACGAAGATGCCGAGCACCAGCCCGACCATCATCAGGACGAGCGTCTTCCACGTCAGCAGGACGGCAAAGCCGTGGAGCAGGAGACCGAGAGCTTCCATCGCGTGCCCGCCTAGCGACCGAGGGCCGCTTCGAGCGGCCCTTTCGGCATGATGACGTCGAAGGCGACGTCGAAAGTAACGAACATGACCGCAGTGAACACGACGGCGGTCAGCAGCGACTTCCACAACGCGATCTTGCCGACCAGCCGCACGAAGCCGGAGATCAGAAGGAAGCTCGCAACATAGAGACCGAGGAACTGGGTCGCCAGGCAGAACAGCAGCGTCGGCACGAACACCGCCAGCACGCGGCGGCCCTGCGCGCGCGTGACGAAGTTCTGGCGCGCGGTGCGGTGCGAGACGAGCGTCGCGATCAGGCCGTAGAGGCTTCCGCCGCCGAGGATGATGGAGAGATAGAACGGGAAATAACCGGGCTCGGGCCCGGTCGAATCCCAGGACGCGCCGGTGCGCCAATTGTCGTAGCCGAGCGTGACGGCGAGCGCGAGCAGGAGCAGGCAGACGGCGATCTCGACCGTGCCGGAGGAGACGACGGAGGGGGAGTCCTCCTCGGGCGCAGTCGGATCCTCGACGATGATTTCGATATCGGATTGGGACATGGGCTGCTGTGGCCAATTCCCTCTCTCCCGCTTGCGGGGCCGCGACGAGCTACGCTCGCGCTGAGAGGATTAGGGTGAGGGGAGTCTCCGCAGGAACGGTGAAAGTCGGACTCGCGGAGAGTCCCCCCTCACCCGGATCGCATCTTCGATGCGATCCGACCTCTCCCCGCAAGCGGGGCGAGGTGAAGAAGACCGATTACTTCGCGACGAAGCCGGCTTCCGACATCAGCGACTTGTTCAGCGCATCGTCTTCCTCGAGGAACTTCACCATGTCCTTGCCGGTGAGGAAGATCGGCTTCAGCGCCTGCTTCTCCATGTACTCCTTGTACTCGGAGGTCTGCGTCACCTTGTGGAAGAGATCGACGTAGAACGCCTGCTGCTCGGCCGTGACCTTGCCCGGCAGGAACATCGCGCGCAGCATCAGATACTGCACGTCGACGCCTTCCTCCTTGCAGGTCGGGATGTCAGCCCAGGACTGCGTCTCCGTCACCTTGGTCGTGTAGGAGATGCGTTCCTTGTCGAACACGCAAAGCGGACGCACCTGGCCGGCGCGCCAGACTTCCAGATTTTCCGAGGGGTTGTTGACGTTGGCTTCGGTGTGGTTGCCGACCAGCTGGGTCGCGGCCTCGCCGCCGGACTTGTAGGGCAGATAGGAGAATTTCGCACCGGTCTTCTGCTCCAGGAACACGGTCAGGACGTGATCCTCGCGCTTGGAGCCGGTGCCGCCCATCTTGAAGGGCGAGCTTGCCGCCTTTGCGGCCGCGACGAACTCCTTCACCGTCTTCGGTCCTGCGCTGTTGTCCCACAGCACGAACTGGTCGAGCGCAACGACCGAGACCGGGGTCAGATCACGCCAGTTGAACGGAATCTTGGCCGACAGCGGCAGCATGTAAATCAGCGAATAGGCGATCAGCACCTTGTTCGGATCGCCCTCGCTGGACTTCATGTACATCAGCGCTTCCGCACCCGAGGCGCCGCCCTTGAGCGAGACGACCATCGGCTGCTTCATCAGATTGTTCTTCTGGATCGCGGCCTGCATCATCCGCGCCATCTGGTCGGAGGCACCGCCCGCGCCCGCCGCCACCACGATCTCGACCGGCTTGGTGGGCTCCCAGCCGGCAAAAGCCGGCGTGCTCAACAACAGCGCCGTCGCAGCACCGACGGCCTTGACTGAAATTCGCACGAGTTTCGTCCCCTGATGTTTTTTGAGTTGTAGTGCGGAAGAACTCTATCCCTGCATAGTGCGGACTAAAGCCGACGAGTGCAAGCAGCCCGGCAAATCGGCGCCTATGACTTTCGGCGGACGACGCCGACGGCTCATGTGCTTACTTGCCCTTCCAGACAGGCGCGCGCTTGTTGAGGAAGGCGTCCATGCCCTCGCGGAAATCTTCGCTCATATAGGCCTTCAGGATCAGATCTTCGCCCTCCTCGCGCGAGAGCGTGCGGCGGATGCGGCGCACCGCTTCCTTGGTCGCTTCCAGCGTGAGCGGCGCGTGGCTGGCGACGAGCCTTGCGGTTTCATCAGCGCGGCGCTGCAGCGTCTCCACATCGGGCACGATTTCGTTGAGCAGGCCGAGCGCCAGCGCCTCCTGCGCCTCGACCAGGCGCGCCTTGAAGATCATATCCTTGGTGCGGGCAGGTCCAATCAACGCGACAACGCGGCTGATGTTCGACATCGACAGGCAGTTGCCGAGTGTGCGCGCGATCGGAAAACCCATCCGCGTCGTCTCGGTGCCGATGCGAAGATCGCAGCAGGCCGCGATTCCGGCGCCGCCGCCGGTGCAAGCGCCCGCGATGGCCGCGATCACCGGCACGCGGCACTGCTCGAGCGTGCCGAGCACGCGATCGATCCGGGCCTCGTAGTCGAGCGCATCCTGCGCGGTCTTGAAGGCGCGGAATTGGGAGATGTCGGTGCCGGAGGCGAACGCCTTGTCGCCGGCACCGGTCAGGATCAGCGCCTTGATGGAGCGATCGGCGTTGATCTCCAGGCAGATCTCCGCCATGCGGTCGTACATGGCGAAGGTCATGGCGTTGCGCGCCTGCGGGCGGTTGAAGGTGATCCGCGCGATGCCGTCCGTCACGGAGTAGAGCAGGTCTTCGTTGGTCGTCGTCGGTGCGTTCATCGCGCGCTCTCTTCTTCAGTGCGTTGGCTCAGGTCAGCTGAATCTCTAGGCCACCTGAATCTCTAGGCAACTTGGGCTTTGGCCATCGGCACCGCGTCACGTCCCTTCAGGACGTCCATGGCCGCGAGCACGCCGCCGCTTCGGTGCGGGATCTTTGCAAGGTCCAGGCCCATCTCGACGCCGGCGAGCGTGCCCATCAGCATCAGATCGTTGAAATGGCCGATATGGCCGATGCGGAATACCTTGCCCTTGACCTTGTTCAGGCCGGTCCCGAGCGACATGTCGAAGTTCTCCAGCACAACCTTGCGGAAGGCGTCGGCGTCGTGTCCTTCGGGCACGCGCACGCCGGTCAGCGCCGGCGAATGCGCGGCGGGATCGGCGCACTGCGTCTCCAGGCCCCAGACCTTGGCCGCGGCACGCGTCGCGGCGCTGTGGCGCTTGTGGCGGGACCAGACATTCTCCAGCCCCTCCTCTTCCAGCATCTTCACGGCTTCGCGCAGGCCATAGAGCAGATTGGTCGCGGGCGTATAGGGGAAGGTGCCGAGCTTGTTGAAGTTGATCACCTCCTGCCAATCCCAGTAGGAACGCATGCCCGGGTTGGCCTTGGCCACGGCAAGCGCCTTCTCGGAGACCGCGTTGAAGCCGAGGCCCGGCGGCAGCATCAGGCCCTTCTGCGAGCCGGCGACGGAGACGTCGATGCCCCACGCATCGTGCTCATACTCCATCGAGCCGAGGCCGGAGATGGTGTCGACCATCAGCAGCGCCGGATGCTTGAGCCGATCGAGCAATTTGCGCACGTCCAGCGGCGGGGTCACGCAGCCGGTCGAGGTCTCGTTATGGACGACGCAGACCGCCTTGATGGCGTGCTGCTTGTCGGCGGCGAGGCGCGTCTCGATCTCGGCGAGGTCGGCGCCGTGGCGCCAATCGCCCGGGATGAAATCGACGTCGAGCTTGAACTTGGCCGCGATGCCGCGCCACAGCACGGCGAACTGGCCGGTCTCGCACATCAGGACCTTGTCGCCGGGTGCGAACACGTTGACCATCGCCGCTTCCCAGGCGCCGGTGCCGGACGAGGGGAAGATGATCACGGGCTGCTTGGTGCGGAACACGCGCTGCATTGCGGCAAGGACGGCAAAACCAAGCTCGGCGAACTCCGGACCGCGATGGTCCAGCGTCGGCATGTCCATCGCCCGCAGCACCCGGTCGGGCACGTTGGTCGGTCCTGGAATCTGTAGGAAATGCCTTCCAGTGTGCACGGTCATCGGCGTCCTTCCCGGTCTTTGAAGCTGTCTTGGCTCGAGCGTCCGTGGGCCCGCATTGAGGGCTCCCGCAAGCCGCTCGCATATCACTATTCGCCGGGCTTGTCCCTCGCGCGGCGAGGTCCGTCAATGCACAAGAAGCAGGGCTCGCTTGCCAAGGGCCGTGACGGGATGCAAGACGGTGCCGGCGGGCAGGCGAAAGCGCACCATGGCGGCGGAAGTGGCTGGAACATCATCGGAATCGGTCCCCTCGGACCGCCTGGCGGCGCGTCTGGCCCGGGAAATGACCGGCGACGTCCTGTTCGACCGCTTCAGCCGCGGCCGCTACGCCACCGACGCCTCGTTCTACCAGATCATGCCCGCGGGCGTGGTGGTGCCCCGGACCATGGACGAAGCGCTGCGGGCGCTGGCGATCGCCCGCGACGAAGGGGTCAAGGTCACGCCGCGCGGCGGCGGCACCTCGCAGTGCGGCCAGACCGTCAATGACGGCCTGGTGGTCGATCTCTCCAAGCATCTGAACAAGGTCTTGTCGCTCGATCTCGCGGGCCGCACCTGCGTGGTCGAGCCCGGCATCGTGCTCGACGACCTCAACCGTCAGCTGAAAAAGCACGGCCTGTGGTTTCCGGTCGACGTCTCGACGGCCTCGCGCGCCACCATCGGCGGCATGGCCGGCAACAATTCCTGCGGCGGCCGCAGCCTGCGCTACGGCACCATGCGCGACAACACGCTGGCGATGGAGGCGAGCCTCGCCGACGGCACGCTGAGCCGTTTCGGCGAGGTCTCGCACGATCTTTCCGATGTCGGGTCCGATGACAGCGCGCGCGCCCTGTTCCGCGACATGCTCGATCTCGGGGCGCGCGAGGCCGAGGAGATCGCGGCGCGCTTTCCAAAAGTGCAGCGCCGCGTCGGCGGCTACAATCTCGATGCGCTGGTACCGCGCAATGCGCCGAACAACATGGCGCATCTGCTCGTCGGCTCCGAGGGTACGCTGGCCTTCACCACCAAGGTCGAGCTGAAGCTGTGGCCTGTGATCCGCAACAAGGCGCTCGGCGTCTGCCATTTCGGCAGCTTCTACGAGGCGATGGATGCGGCCCAGCACCTGGTCAAGCTGAAGCCGATCGCGGTCGAGCTGGTCGACCGCACCATGATCGCGCTCGGCCGCGATATTGCGATGTTCAAGCCGATCATCAATGCGGCGATCAAGGGCGATCCGGATGCCGTGCTGGTGGTCGAGTTTGCCGAGGAGGACCAGGCGGACAACCTAGTGCGCCTGAAGCAGCTCGGCGAGCTGATGGGCGATCTCGGCTTCGGCTGGACCAACGATCAGCGCAAATGGGGCGGCGTGGTGGAGATCACCGAGCCGGCGCTGCAGAGCGGCATTGCGGACTTCCGCGCCGCCGGGCTCAACGTCATGATGTCGATGAAGCAGGAGGGCAAGCCGGTTTCCTTCGTCGAGGACTGCGCGGTACCGCTGCCGCACCTCGCCGACTACACGGCGCGCCTGAACGAGGTGTTCGCCAGGCACGGCACCAGCGGCACGATGTACGCGCACGCCTCCGAGGGCTGCCTGCATGTGAGGCCGGTGCTGAACTTGAAGCTGGAGAAGGACGTCAAGGCGATGCGCGCCATCGCCGAGGAAGCGTTTGCGCTGGTCCGCGAATACAAGGGTTCGCATTCCGGCGAGCACGGCGACGGGCTGGTGCGGTCGGAATTTCACGAGACGATGTTCGGCGAGCGCCTCGTCGCCGACTTCAGGGAGGTGAAGCAGCGGTTCGATCCCGCCGGCGTGCTCAATCCCGGCAAGATCGTCGATGCGCCCAGGATGGACGACCGCTCGCTGTTCCGCTTCAAGCCGGGCTATCGCGTCACTGAATTGAAAATGAAACTCGACTGGTCGGCCTATCCGGGCGCGGGCGGCGGTTTCCAGGGCGCGGTCGAGATGTGCAACAACAACGGCGCCTGCCGCAAGCTCGAGGGCGGCGTGATGTGCCCGTCCTATCGCACCACGCGCGACGAGAGGGACGTCACGCGCGGTCGCGCCAACACGCTGCGCCTCGCGATCTCCGGCCAGCTCGGCGCCGACGCGCTCGCCTCCGACGAGATGATGGAGACGCTGAAACTCTGCGTCTCCTGCAAGGCCTGCCGCCACGAATGCCCCACCGGCGTCGACATGGCCAAGATGAAGATCGAGGTGTTGGCGGCACGTGCCGCGAGCCACGGCCTGACGCTGCGGGATCGGCTGGTCGGCTATCTGCCGCGCTATGCCAACCTCGCCTCGCGCCTGGCGCCGCTCGCCAATTTACGCAACCGCACCCCGTTGCTGCGGAAGCTGCTGGAGCGCTTTGCTGGCATCAGCGCGCGCCGGGCGCTGCCCGCGTTCCGCAGCGACGTGTTCGTGCCGCCGGCAGAGGTGGTCGGCTCCGAGGGCGGCCGCGAGGTCGTGCTGTTCGCCGATACTTTCAACCGGATCTACGAGCGCGAGAATCTCGACGCGGCGCTACGCGTTCTGGTGGCCGGCGGCTATCGCCAAAAGCCTGGTTGCACCCGCGCCTCGAACCACCCTTCCCGGACATCGAACAAGCGCCCTTGGACACCAAGCTTTCGTAAACTTGAGTCGGCGATCTATGGATGTGGCTACAACTCATG
>NZ_JAEMSD010000034.1:0-1165 GCF_016462955.1 Bradyrhizobium sp.
GCAAAGCCCTGCTTGCCGGAGGACCGGTTGGCGATATAGCGCACCGGATCGATCGCCTCGTGCGTGGGACCTGCGGTGATCAGCACGCGCTTGCCGGCGAGCGGCTTCGGCACCGGCGGCCGGAGCAGCCGCTCGGCAGCGTTGGCGATCTCGATCGCTTCGGACATGCGGCCCGTTCCGGCTTCGCCGGCTTCGGCCATCTCGCCCGCATTCGGGCCGATCAGCACAACGCCGTCGCGCTGGAGCTGGGCGACGTGGCGGCGGGTCGCCGCGTTGCTCCACATCAGCGGATTCATCGCCGGTGCCAGCAGCACCTTGCGGTTGGTCGCGAGCAGGATCGCGCTGGCGAGATCGTCGGCATGGCCGTTAGCCATCTTCGCCATCAGGTCGGCGGTCGCCGGCGCCACCACGATCAGGTCGCACTCCCGCGCGAGGCGAATGTGCCCCGCGTCGAACTCGCTCTGAGGGTCGAACAGGTCGGTATAGACGCGCTCATGCGACAGGGCACTTGCCGCGAGCGGCGTCACGAATTGCTGGGCCGCCTTGGTCAGCACGCAGCGCACCTCGATGCGGCGCTCCTTCAGCCGCCGGATCAGGTCGAGCGATTTATAGGCCGCGATGCCGCCGCCGATGATCAGAGTAACGCTGGCCTCCGCGACCGCGCTGGTGCGCTGCGGCGTCGCGGCGGTGGATGGGGCCGGCGGCGCGGAAAAGGGCGTCAGCGGCTCCTCGCTGCCCTCGATCAGCTCGCGCAGGATGACCCGGACCTCTTCCTCGACCGACCTGCGGTTTTTGGCCGAGCGCAGCCGCAGATAGGTTTTCACGGTGTCGTCGAGCTTGCGGATGGTCAGGCTTGCCACGGCGCCCCTCCAGCACGGAATGATAGCGATGATATCATTCGTATGATTGCAATGCAATCAAGTCTCGGCGATCAGAGATTCCGGACCGCGATCAGGATGCCGATGAAGGTCGCGGCAATGATCCAGAGCGCTACGGTGCGCCAGCGGTTCTTGCGGCCCTCGCTCCGCCCCATCGCGGCGATGCTCTCCGGCGACAGCCTGATGCCCTCGCGGGTCATGGTCTCGAGCTGCTCGAGCACCTTGACCGACCGCTCGGCGATCTCCGGCAGTCGCATCAAGACCCGCGCGATGTCCCCGGTTCCGGC